>NZ_JARVSO010000023.1:0-78178 GCF_030209155.1 Pseudomonas sp. fls2-241-TYG-175
CTCAAGCACGCCGATCATGCCCATGCTTGTGCTCAGCGTTATACCCGAGTCTTGCCGCCTCCCACGGGGTATGCATACAGTCAGTCACTTTCGTCTTGGCGCCCGTTTTGCGCGTCTTGCGGACTTGTGTATAACGATGAGAGCTCTGCGTGGAAACGCCTTTCGAGACCCTCCGCGTCCAGCTGCGTCACGCCATACATAACCGTTTAAAACTATTACCCTTTTCCCGCTGTCTCTGAACTATCGCCCTTCAGAGCATCTTCAACCGCATGAGCAGACCCAACGATTTCGCTCAGCGATGGTTTCGGGCCCGAGGCTGGAAGGCGTTCGCGTTTCAAAAGGAAGTCTGGGCAGCCGTGAAACAGGGCGAGTCCGGCCTGCTGCATGCCAGCACCGGCTCGGGCAAGACTTACGCGGTGTGGTTCGCAGCCCTTAACCGCTTCGCCACTACCAAAACCCCGCCCGAAGACAAACCCCGCAAGAAAAAGCCGCCCGCCGCGCCATTGAGCGTCATGTGGATCACGCCCATGCGCGCACTGGCTGCGGACACCGCACGTGCACTGGAAGCTCCGTTGGGCGAGCTGGACATCAACTGGTCTGTGGGTCTGCGCACCGGCGACACCAGCAGCAGCGAACGCGCCCGGCAAGGACGTCGTCTGCCATCGGCCCTGATCACCACGCCTGAAAGCCTGACCCTCCTGTTGACCCGCGCCGACGCCCAGCCGACGCTTTCCACGTTGCGCATGGTCGTCGTGGACGAGTGGCATGAGCTCATCGGCAACAAGCGCGGCGTTCAGCTGCAACTGGCGCTCGCCCGTTTGCGCCAATGGAATCCGCAACTGATCGTGTGGGGCATTTCGGCCACGCTCGGTAATCAGCAGCACGCGCAGGAGGTGTTGCTGGGCGAAGGCGGCGTCACGGTTCAAGGCAAGGTCGTCAAACAGCTGCAGGTCGATACGCTCCTGCCGCCGTCCATTGAACGTTTCCCGTGGGCCGGACACATGGGCCTGCGCATGCTGCCGCAGGTGGTTGCAGAGGTAGAGAAAAGCGCCAGTTGCCTGCTGTTCACTAACACTCGCGCACAGTCGGAAGTCTGGTATCAGGCGCTGCTCGAAGCACGCCCGGACTGGGCAGGACTGATCGCCCTGCATCACGGCTCACTGGCCCGCGAAGTACGTGACTGGGTAGAACGGGCATTGAAAGAAGGCTCGCTCAAGGCTGTGGTATGCACTTCCAGCCTGGACCTGGGTGTGGACTTCCTGCCCGTAGAGCGCGTGCTGCAGATCGGCTCCCCCAAAGGTGTTGCACGTCTGATGCAACGTGCCGGCCGCTCGGGGCACGCGCCTGGCCGCCCTTCGCGCGTCACGCTGGTGCCAACCCACAGCCTCGAACTGGTGGAAGCGGCCGCCGCCCATGACGCCGTAGCGGCGCGAATGATCGAGCCAAGAGAATCGCCTCACCAACCGTTGGATGTGCTGGTGCAGCATCTGGTCAGCGTGGCGCTGGGCGGAGGCTTTGTGCCGGATGAGTTGTTGGCGGAAGTGCGCACCGCCTGGGCGTACCGGGACCTGAGCGACGAGCAGTGGCAGTGGGCGCTGGCCTTCGTGCGCAATGGCGGCCACTCACTCACCGCCTATCCAGACTACCGCCGCGCCGAGCCGGACGAACACGGCATCTGGCGCGTGCCCGATGCGCGACTCGCACGTCGCCACCGAATGAGCGTCGGCACCATCGTCAGCGACGCCACAATCAACCTCAAGTACTGGAAGAAAGGTGGCGGCGGCGGTTCGCTTGGCAGCGTCGAAGAAGGCTTCATCGCCCGCCTCAAGCCCGGCGATGGCTTTCTGTTCGCAGGTCGGCTGCTGGAGCTGGTCAGGGTCGAGAACATGACCGCCTACGTAAAACGCGCCACCGGCAAGAAAGCCGCCGTGCCGCGCTGGAATGGCGGGCGTATGCCGCTGTCCAGCGAGCTGGCGGACGCTGTGGTGGAGAAATTCGACGCTGCCGCGCATGGCCGTTTCGAAAGTCCCGAGATGCAGGCCGTCAAACCACTGCTGGAAGTGCAGCGCCAGTGGTCCGGATTGCCGCAACGCGACACGCTGCTGGCCGAGACGCTCAAGTCCCGCGAGGGCTGGCATCTGTTTCTCTATCCGTTCGCCGGGCGCCATGTGCACCTGGGGCTGGCGAGCCTGCTGGCCTGGCGTCTGAGCCGACACCAGCCGCTGACGTTTTCGATAGCCGTCAATGATTACGGGCTGGAACTGCTGAGTGCCAGCGAGCTTGATTGGGCGCAGGTGCTCGATGACGATCTGTTTTCGGAAGTCGATCTGATGGCTGACATCATCGCCAGCCTCAACGCGGGCGAACTGGCGCTGAGACGCTTTCGGGAAATCGCTCGCATCTCGGGCCTGGTGTTTTCAGGCTATCCCGGCGCGGCCAAGAGCAACCGTCAATTGCAGGCCTCCAGCGGGCTGTTTTTCGAGGTCTTCAAACAGTACGACGCCGGCAACATGCTGCTGACTCAAGCGGAGCAGGAAGTGCTGCGCCAGGAGCTGGATCTGGTCCGGCTGGAAGAGACCCTGCGCCAGATCAACAGCCGCAGGCTCGATCTGCATACGATCAAGCGTGCCACCCCGCTGGCGTTTCCGTTGCTGGTGGAGCGCTTTCGCGAAAGCCTCAGCTCGGAAAAACTGGCCGACCGCATTGCTCGCATGGTGCGCGACCTCGAAAAAGCCGCAGGGCCGGAGCCTGAACGATGAAACCCTGCATGGCCATCACGCTGGCAGACGAGGAGTTATGGTTGCTGGCAGACAAGGCCATCTATTACCCGGCCGAACACGCCCTGCTGATCGCCGACGCCCACTTTGGCAAGGCAGCGGCCTACCGCAAACTGGGCCAGCCTGTGCCGCATGGCACGACCCAGGAGAACCTGCGACGTCTGGATCAATTACTGGATGAGTATCGCTGCGAACACCTGATCTTTCTTGGCGATTTTCTGCACGCTCCCGAATCCCACGCGCTGAGTACGCTCAGTACGCTGCACGAGTGGAGAGAACGCAGGTCAGGACTGAAGATCACCTTGATCCGCGGCAACCACGACAAGCGCGCTGGAGATCCGCCATCCAGCCTGAACATCGATGTAGTACCGGAACCGCTGCTGCTCGGCCCGTTCGCCTTGCAGCATGAACCGGACCCGCATGCGACTCATCACGTTCTGGCCGGGCACGTTCACCCGGTCTACCGGTTGCACGGACGAGGGCGACAGAGCCTGCGGCTGGCGTGTTTCTACTTGGGCGAGCGAATCAGTCTGCTGCCAGCGTTCGGGGAGTTCACGGGCGGATTCAATATTCAGCCAGCCATCGGCACGACCATTTATGTGATCGGCGACGGCGCGATCTGGCGTGTGGCCTGAGGCGAGTCAAATGGCTTGAAAACGAAAAACGCCCGCTGCCTGTCGAAAGGCAGCGGGCGTTCAGGAATCAGGCTACAGGCGCGGGTGGCGGCTCATCCGGCAAGGTAGGTTCACCGGGCTCCGCAGGTTGCGGGAACGGAGTATCAGGATCCGGTTGCCCCGGAACACCGCCTCCCACCATGTTCAGCTCTGTGTGAGCCATCAGAGACCAGGCCAGCAGGCCGATCTCGTTGAGTGGAGGAGATGTTTCCTGTTCAGAGGTTTTGAACGTTGTCTTCATAGGTCACTCCTGATCAATGGCCTTCGCCTACAACTGTAAACGAATGCATGTGAGGCAATAGAGTGCGAAAACGAACATTAATTCCATTCAGGGCCAGGAAACAACGGCAAAATCAGGTGCGTGGCAGTGTGACGCCACGCTGGCCCTGGTACTTGCCGCCACGGTCCTTGTAGGAAACCTCACACTCTTCGTCCGACTCCAGAAACAGCATCTGTGCCACGCCTTCGTTGGCGTAGATCTTCGCGGGCAACGTCGTGGTGTTGGAGAACTCCAGCGTCACGTGGCCTTCCCACTCAGGCTCGAGCGGCGTCACGTTGACGATAATCCCGCAGCGCGCGTAGGTGCTTTTTCCCAGACAGATGGTCAGGACGTTGCGCGGAATCCGGAAATATTCGACGGTGCGAGCCAGTGCGAACGAGTTGGGCGGAATGATGCAGACGTCACTCTTGATGTCGACAAAACTTTTTTCATCGAAGTTTTTCGGATCGACAGTGGCCGAATTGATGTTGGTGAAGACCTTGAATTCGTCGGCGCAACGCACATCGTAGCCGTAGCTCGACACACCAAAGGAGATCAGCCGGTTGGCACCTTCGCCACGCATCTGACGCTCGACGAAGGGCTCGATCATGCCGTGTTCCTGCGCCATGCGGCGAATCCACTTGTCCGATTTGATGCTCATGGCGATGTCCTGATTTGCGAGGTGAAAAAGATGTTGGGCATCTTACCGGGCCTGCGCCACGTGTTCAAAGGCAACATATGCATAGCTGGCGAGACCTGGGCCGCCGTTTCGAAGCGAATGGAAATAATCATCAATAGACCATTGGCACGTCCGACAAAAAGGGTTAAGGTGGCGTCACTGTGTTGCTTGTGTCACTGAGAATCTCTACACGATGTTGAATTTCGATCCAACCATCTCCATGAATTTTCCAGCTCTTTGCACTCAGTCTCGGCCAGGGCTCTTCCTACGCCGCAGTTAACTTTGTCCAAGGAGATATACTATGTCCAATCGCCAAACTGGTACCGTTAAGTGGTTCAACGATGAAAAAGGCTTCGGCTTCATCACTCCACAATCCGGTGACGACCTGTTCGTGCACTTCAAAGCTATCCAATCCGACGGCTTCAAAAGCCTGAAAGAAGGCCAACAGGTTTCTTTCATCGCTACCCGCGGTCAGAAAGGCATGCAAGCTGAAGAAGTTCAAGTTATCTAACTTGTACTGATTCGCTTAAAAACCCCGCCCTCAAAAGCGGGGTTTTTTATTGCCTGCGATTCGAGCAAAGGCTTGGCTGCCGACTTGAATGGGGCCGAACAGGCCGACCCACACTCTATATTTTCTTACCGATCAGTCGTCACTGACAGAGATCGTCGGCATCGCCGGACTGGCCGCTTCCTGCAAAACGATCCGCGCGCCGACATGGCGAGCCAATTCCTGATACACCATCGCAATCTGACTCTCCGGCTCGGCAATCGCTGTCGGCTTGCCGCCATCGGCCTGCTCGCGAATCAGCATTGACAACGGCAATGAGGCCAGCAACTCGACGTCGTACTGCGACGCCAGCTTCTCTCCCCCACCCTCACCGAACAGATGCTCGGCGTGTCCGCAATTCGAGCAGATGTGCACTGCCATGTTTTCCACGACACCCAACACCGGAATATTGACCTTGCGGAACATCTCGACGCCCTTACGCGCATCCAGCAAGGCAAGATCCTGCGGCGTGGTAACGATGACGGCGCCAGCCACCGGGACTTTCTGCGCCAGCGTCAGCTGGATGTCACCGGTACCTGGCGGCATGTCGATAATCAGATAATCCAGGTCATTCCAGGCAGTCTGGGTAACGAGTTGCAGCAAGGCGCCCGAAACCATCGGACCGCGCCACACCATCGGCGTGTTGTCGTCTGTGAGGAACGCCATCGACATGACTTCGATACCGTGCGCCTCGATCGGCACGAACCATTTCTGGTCCTTGATCTTCGGCCGCGTACCTTCGGGGATACCGAACATCACGCCTTGGCTCGGGCCATAGATGTCCGCATCGAGAATGCCCACCCGCGCACCTTCGCGAGACAGCGCCAGCGCCAGGTTGGCTGCCGTGGTGGATTTACCGACACCGCCCTTGCCCGAGGCAACAGCCACAATATTCTTCACATTGGCCAGACCCGGGATCTGACTCTGCGCCTTGTGGGCGCTGATCACGGTATCGATTTCGACTTTCGCTGCCGAAACCCCGTCGATATTCTCGATCGCGGTCTTCAACACATGCGCCCAGCCGTTCTTGAACAGGTCAGCGGCATAGCCCAGCTCAAGCCGCAGGGTGACGTGTGATCCGTCGATGTCGATGGCCCGCACGCAACCAGCGCTGAGCGGGTCCTGATTCAGATAAGGGTCGGTGTACTGGCGAAGAATCGTCTCCACCGTCGCGCGATTGACAGCGCTCATGGGCTCGCTCCGAAAAAAGACTGACTAAAACAGGCGGCTATCCTACCTGTTCTGTCGTGTGCCGACATGGTTTCGCTGCACATCCGGGCGCATTCCCACAGCGGCACGAGGTGAAAAAAATTGCTCAGACCTTTATAGTGGCCGACCTCCGTTCCAATTCAAGTAGCCGAGCCCAATGTCCGAGCCACGCAAGATTCTCGTTACCAGCGCCCTGCCCTATGCCAATGGTTCCATCCACCTTGGCCACATGCTCGAGTACATCCAGACCGACATGTGGGTGCGGTTCCAGAAGCACCGCGGCAACCAGTGCACCTATGTTTGCGCAGACGATGCCCACGGCTCGGCAATCATGCTGCGCGCCGAAAAGGAAGGCATCACGCCTGAACAGCTGATCGCCAACGTCAAGGCCCAGCACAGCGCCGACTTCGCCGACTTCCTGGTGGATTTCGACAACTTCCACTCGACGCACTCGGACGAAAACCGCGAGCTGTCGAGCATGATCTACACCCGTCTGCGCGATGCCGGGCATATCGCAACGCGCTCGATCACGCAGTACTTCGATCCTGAAAAGAAGATGTTCCTGGCCGACCGCTTCATCAAGGGCACCTGTCCGAAATGTGGCACCGAAGACCAGTACGGCGACAATTGCGAAAAGTGCGGCGCCACCTATGCGCCCACCGACCTGAAAGACCCGAAATCGGCGATTTCCGGCGCGACGCCCGTGCTCAAGGATTCCAAGCACTTCTTCTTCGACCTGCCCGCCTTCGACGCCATGCTCAAGGGCTGGACACGCAGCGGAACACTGCAGGACGCCGTCGCCAACAAGATCGCCGAATGGCTGGACAGTGGCCTGCAACAGTGGGACATCTCCCGCGATGCGCCGTACTTCGGTTTCGAGATTCCTGACGAGCCGGGCAAATACTTCTATGTCTGGCTGGACGCACCGATCGGCTACATGGCCAGCTTCAAGAACCTGTGCGCACGCCGTCCGGATCTGGACTTCGATGCCTATTGGGCCAAGGACGCGACTACCGAGTTGTACCATTTCATCGGCAAGGACATCGTCAATTTCCACGCCCTGTTCTGGCCCGCCATGCTGGAAGGCGCAGGGCTGCGCAAGCCGACCGCCATCAATGTCCATGGCTACCTGACCGTCAATGGTCAGAAGATGTCCAAATCCCGTGGCACATTCATCAAGGCACGCACCTACCTTGATCACCTGTCCCCTGAGTACCTGCGCTATTACTACGCCTCGAAACTGGGCCGTGGCGTAGATGACCTGGACCTCAACCTGGAAGACTTCATCCAGAAGGTCAATTCGGACCTGATCGGCAAGGTCGTGAACATCGCCAGCCGTTGTGCCGGCTTCATTCACAAGGGCAATGCCGGTGTCATGGTGTCTGCCAATGCCGCGCCGGAACTGACCGACGCCTTCCTGGCTGCCGCGCCGAGCATCGCTGATGCTTACGAAGCCCGCGATTTCGCCCGCGCCATGCGCGAAACCATGGCCCTGGCCGACCGCGCCAATGCCTACATTGCCGAAAAGGCGCCCTGGGCGCTGGCCAAGCAGGAAGGCAAGCAGGACGAAGTGCAGGCCGTCTGCGCATTGGGCATCAACCTGTTCCGCCAGCTGGTGATCTTCCTCAAACCGGTGCTGCCGAAGCTGGCGGCCGACGCCGAGGCGTTCCTCAACGTCGCACCGCTGACCTGGGATGATCACAAGACACTGCTGGTCGACCATCAGCTCAATCCGTTCTCGGCCCTGATGACCCGGATCGATCCGGTCAAGGTGGAAGCCATGACAGCTGCATCCAAGGAAGATCTGACTGCGAGCGCGACTGATACAGCGCCCCAGGGTAACGGCGAACTGGCCAAGGATCCTCTTTGCGCGGAAATCGATTTCGATGCATTCGCGGCAGTGGACCTTCGCGTCGCATTAATCCTCAAGGCCGAACACGTGGAAGGCGCGGACAAACTGCTGCGTCTGACACTCGATATCGGTGACGAGCAGCGCAATGTGTTCTCCGGCATCAAGAGCGCTTACCCGAACCCGAGCGAGCTGGAAGGTCGCCTGACCATGATGATCGCCAACCTCAAGCCCCGCAAAATGCGCTTCGGCATTTCGGAAGGCATGGTGATGGCGGCAGGTCCCGGCGGCGAAGAAATCTACCTGCTCAGCCCGGACAGCGGCGCCAAGCCCGGCCAGCGCATCAAGTAACACCCCGCAAAGCCCGGTATCCGCTGATCGTTTACGGATGCCGGGCTTTTGCATATCCGCAAGAATGATCTCCTGACCTCTACTCGCTACAGTCTGGTCCTATCGGCAATCGCATGAACCTGATCCAGCACATTGACGCCCTTCTTCCGCAGACACAGTGCGGCAAGTGCGGGCACCCCGGTTGCAAGCCTTATGCGCAGGGCATCGCCAGTGGCGAAGCAATCAATAAATGCCCACCCGGTGGTGATGAGACCATTGCTCAGCTGGCCAGCCTGCTGGCGGTTCCGGTTTTGCCGCTGGACACCGAACGCGGATCGGCACCTGCCCAGGTCGCCTTCATTCGCGAAGCCGAATGCATTGGCTGCACGAAATGCATTCAGGCCTGCCCGGTCGACGCGATTGTCGGAGCCGCCAAACTGATGCACACGGTGATCGTCGACGAGTGCACAGGCTGCGATTTGTGCGTGGCGCCCTGCCCTGTGGACTGCATCGATATGCATCCATTGCCTTTGGCGCAGATCATCCCCATGGATGTCATTCCGATTGTGGGCGACGTGACGCTTGATGCGCAGCAGCAACAGGCTCGTTTGCGCAAGCGCGATCACGCCCGTCAGCGATTCGAATCGCGCAATGCACGGTTGCAGCGCGAGCAGGAGCGGCGGCATGCAGAGCGCCTGGCGCGCTCGCAAAAGTCTGCGTCAGGTTCAGAGGCATCCTCAGCCGCAATGCTGCGGGTGCAGACGGCCAAAACGGGTACGGGCGATGAAGCACTCAAAAAGGCGCGAGCCGCCGTTGCCATGAGCCGTGCTCAATTGAATAAATCCTTCAAGGCGTTTGGTCACCCGCCTATCGCCGAACAAGCCGCACGCCTCGTGGTGCTGCAGCAGGAATATGAAGCCGCAGAGCGGACACTGGAAAAGCTTTTGTCGACACAGGATGTGGAACCGACCCGGCCAATCGCGAAGCTCGATGCAAGTGCAGTGACGCGTGCCAGGATCCAACAGGCGATGGCGCACGCGAACCTCAAGAAAGCGCAGGCGGCCGACGCTCTGCCAGAACAACTGGCAAGCCTGGAACAAGCCTTGACGCTGGCCGCTCAGGCGCTTGCGTCAGCAGAACAGGCACTCGCACGGTCTCAGGACCCATCAACCTGAAATAACAGCGATGCTCAGGTTTGGCAACTTGAGCAATACAGTGACACATTACCGCGCCGACACCCGTGCTTACCTCATGACCTGCCCCAAGGAAACGCTTCGCCCATGAATGCCGCAAAACGCCTCGAAATTTTCCGCAGGCTTCACGAGGACAACCCGGACCCCAAAACCGAGTTGGCCTACACCACGCCGTTCGAGTTGCTGATATCGGTGATTCTGTCGGCACAGGCAACCGACGTGAGCGTCAACAAGGCGACCGCCCGGCTGTACCCTGTCGCCAACACACCCGAGGCAATTCATGCACTCGGTGTCGATGGACTGTCCGAATACATCAAGACCATTGGTCTGTATAACAGCAAGGCCAAGAACGTCATCGAAACCTGCCGCCTGCTCATGGAACGGCACAACGGTGAAGTCCCCGAGACCCGCGAAGCCCTTGAAGCGCTGCCCGGTGTAGGACGCAAGACCGCGAACGTAGTGCTCAACACTGCATTCCGTCAGGTGGCGATGGCCGTAGACACCCACATCTTTCGGGTCAGCAACCGAACCGGCATCGCGCCCGGCAAGAACGTTGTAGAGGTCGAAAAGCAACTGATGAAGTTTGTGCCCAGGCATTACCTGCTGGATGCGCATCACTGGCTTATCCTGCACGGCCGCTACGTATGCCAGGCGCGCAAGCCCCGCTGCGGGAGTTGCCGCATTGAAGACCTTTGCGACTACAAATTCAAAACCTCTGACGATTGATCCAGATAGATTCCAGCGAGTGAATCGATTGAAAAAATCTTTTTTACCCGCCACAGCTTTGTCGATATAAGGAGCGCCAATAGAGCCGAAGCCTGGAGTCACTTCATGAGTACTGGCAAAGAGCAATTAGACGTCGAGGATGATTTCGTCGCTGTTGATGCGGACGAAGTCGAGCAGGTAGCCGTGGAGCCAGCAAAGACCAATTTGAGCAAACGGCGCACCATCGACAATCTTCTGGAAGAACGTCGCTTGCAAAAACAGTTGGCGGACTACGATTTCGATCTGTAGCGCTCTCAGCGGGCAAGGCAGCCCACCGGGTTTAACGTGATGGCGTGAAAGCCCCTCGCGAAGAGAGGCTTTATTTCCGTGAATTCCCGATAGATGTCAACGCTCGATGTCCGCCAGCATTATTGGCTGGATACCCGCCCTGCGCCACCTCATACCAGTCCATTCCGCTGCGCCAGTTCGATCAGATCGACAAGCGAGTGCGCATTGAGCTTGAGCAGCAGTCGAGTCTTGTAGGTACTCACAGTCTTGTTGCTCAGAAACATGCCATCGGCAATTTCCTTGTTGGTCTTGCCTCTCGCCAATTGCTGCAGAACCATCATTTCACGCCCGGACAGGCGATCAACCATTTCCGACTCACTGGCGTTGCCCATGCTGGATCGAACCGTGTGCAGTGCCTGGTTGGGAAAATAGCTGTAGCCCGACAACACCGCCTTGATGGCACTCAATAACTCGGTCAGATCCTGCTGCTTGCAGACATAGCCGGCGGCACCTGCCTGCATGCAACGCATGGAAAAGTGACCGGGAGCCTGTGACGTCAGGATCAGGACCTTGAATGGCAGGGTCATGGCAGACAGCCGAGCGATGACTTCGAGGCCGTCGAGTTTGGGGATACCTATGTCGAGGATGACAATATCAGGCAGATGCTCACGGGCCAGTTGCAGTGCGTCCACTCCATTGTCTGTCTCCGCAATGACCTCATAGCCATGACGCTCCATCAGCATGCGTACAGCAAGGCGAATGACAGGATGATCATCCACGATCAGCACTTTATTCATGGGCAGTCCAATTTTCGCTATTCGAATTTTCAGAGTCAGCACAATAGCTTAGTCGTTTAGTGCTTTGCATGGCGCTCCCCCCCGAGTACCAACACCCAAAGACCGTTCATACATTTACTGCGGAATATTCCTACAAAACTCGAGACGAACGAGCTCTTTCTTATCTTTTTCACAGAGCCTTCCTTATCGGAATTCGATAACAGTATGACTAGCCGGAGCAGCGGAATAGAGCACCTGCGTACCGGACAGGATGTATAGCGAACCCGACCGTTAATCGATTACTGACTGATTTGAGCGTCACTTCAATTAAAACCAATCCGTACGGGTCGCCGTAAGATGCCCCTGAACCAGCGCAGTGCCATCATCCAGGGGCAGATGCATTTCTCCTTAGATTTTTGTCTTCTGAAAACGCTTGCGCTTGCAACGTGCCGAACCCTTTTACGGCCGTCGATTTCAAGCATGACGATAGCATCTGTTCCCGGCTTCCGAGCCAGAGTGTCTTTCGGTTGAAAGCAGTGAGACTGGATGTAACAGAACACTACTCTTCGAACCCTGCTCCGCCAGGCCTACCCTCATCTCCAGGGCAATGTCCTGACTCTGTTGAAAATCACACAAAAAAATGATCTTTTTGTATATATATATGTTTAGAGGGAGAGCCTACATTAAATCCAGAAACGTCCTACACACTCCTACTACCTCTACCCAGGCCTCCCTGACCCGTCTCCTCTAACGTCACATGCCTTTACCGATAGCCGACAGTAAATCACATAAACAGATGCCATCGCCATTTCTTACAAAAACTTTAGTACTTCTCTTGCCTTTCACATCGAAAATGGCTCATTCGACAGAAAGCTAATACTATATTTTTGCTCAACGCCATAGCAAAAGCATCGAAGAGGAAAAATACTACAAAACTCACAGACGGCATCAGAACGCATGTAAGACACTGACTGAATGCCCAATTGGATTCATGTAAAGCGCCGCTTTTTCACTTGCAAATCTTATTACCAGTCGTTACTTTTTTAAGAGCAAACTCATTAAAAGGATGATGAAGCCCCTGCACTACTACTGCAGACGTCACACAATTCCTCATTAATGACACTTCACACTACATATATAAATTCCGTTTATTGAAAGTTGAAGACAACTGAGCGACATGGATAGGGCCTATCCGCAACATCAGCGCCTTGACGACACCCACACGCGTCTTGTAACTCGCTGAGTGCGGTCATGTGTATAACCATGTTCAAAAAGGATTTGCCATGAACAAGAAATTTTCACGAGCCACGTCAAAAGACCCGACCGGTCTCGACTTGATTTCGGCAGTGGAGGCATTCGTCGCCAACGGCGGTGTGATCGCGATAATACCTGACGATGAAACGGCAGACACCACGCGTGGCGTGAAGGCTGACAACAATCCCGTCGTAGAGACTGAAGCAGACGTCGTGTCCAAAGTGGCGCTGTTGAAAAGTCTGGTCGCCAAAGGTGCCGGGTTTTCTTCTCTTCAGTATTCACTCAGGATGAACAGGAAAGACATACGCAAGTTGGCCATTGATCATGGCGTTAAAATAAACTGCAGCCGCCCCGTCGAACACAGGGAACGTGAAAGGCGACATGAGGCAACAGACATTGACGACGTGGTAGCCGGTCATGTCATGCACTATTACAGCCTTGGCTATACCGTGTCCGAGATTGCGCACGTTCTTGATTTGAGTCTGCGCCAGGTCTTGAACATCGGTAAAGCGTATCGACTTGAATTGAGGCAGGAGCGAAACCCGGACATACCCTAGACGCCGCTGGCCACGCGACAGGCGCCCGCCCGCGGTGGATCGAAACGCCTTCATTGTCAGGAGTCCATCCACGCCATCATCCGGGTGATAGCGGACATAGACATTAACAATACATAGGTAACGCACCCGACGGGCCGAACCGAGTAGAAAATACTTAAAGTGCATCAATTTGAATGGCGCAAAAACCGATTGCTCATCCCCGAAAAGAAAGTGATTGCCATGATGCAATTATCCATTTGCGTACACCTCTTTTTACAGGAGACTGTCCATGCCCCACCTTGCCCGAATCATGAACCCTATCAGCATCATCGCATTGTTTGCCGGTCTATCGGAAGCCTCGGCTACTGCCGTACTGCCTTACCTGAATAATGAAGACCGACACGTTTATGTCTGGTTTTTGATTGTCTTTCCGTCGTCACTGGTTGTCATGTTCTTTCTGACCATCAACTTCAACCGCAAGGCGCTTTATCCTCCCTACCGCTCAGTCAATCCCGACTTCCCGATTGTTGGAGCGCTGTTCTGCAGGCGTTGTAACGAACCTGTCGGCACTGCGTGTACACCGTACAACCCCACTGATGACTTTGACAGACCGCACAGCGAATCGCAAAGGAGGCGAAACGGACACCGGACTTCAAACAGGTTTCGCATTGTCGGCAAGCTTGTTCAAGAAAGTCATATCTCGTCTGTCTGGAAACGGCGCCATTAACTGAACGGCTACACGTGACAGTGGGACCCATTCGTCAGGCACTGGAAGCGATTTCGATTTAACACTTATGAGGCATAGACCATGTCGGAATTAAAAGAGTATCGATACATCGAAAAACAGCTCGACCAGCAACTGCAAAAACTTGAGCGTTTCAGAAAAGACGGTCGACTGGCAGACGAATTGGCATTGGAAAGAAAGCTTTCCCTATTGCTTAATCGTTACAGCCTGAAGAAAAAGGAGTTGATCAACTTTTTGAGCTCACCTTATGTGCTTTCGAAAAGCTGCGGAGGCGAACAAAAAGCGGCCAATGGAAACAAAGGTGGGAAATCGCCCAAGACAGGAGAAACCAGGCATTGAACGCCTGCACCGACTGAAGGTTCGGTAGACATATCAGAATGCAGCCCTCGAAAGGGCTGCATTTTCAAGCGAGAGACCGCATCAGAACAGCTTGCGGCCTTTGTTTGCGGCGATACGCATCCGCAGGGCGTTGAGCTTGATGAAGCCTGCAGCGTCAGCCTGATCGTAGGCACCAGCGTCGTCTTCAAACGTCGCGATGTTGGCGTCGAACAGGGAATCGTCGGACTTGCGGCCGGTAACGATCACATTGCCCTTGTACAGCTTCAGGCGCACAACACCGTTCACGTGAGCCTGGGACGCATCGATCATCTGTTGCAGCATCAGACGCTCAGGGCTCCACCAGTAGCCGGTGTAGATCAGGCTGGCGTACTTGGCCATCAGCTCATCCTTGAGGTGAGCGACTTCGCGGTCCAGGGTGATCGACTCGATCGCACGGTGGGCGCGCAACATGATGGTGCCGCCAGGCGTCTCGTAGCAGCCACGGGACTTCATGCCCACGTAACGGTTTTCCACGATGTCCAGACGACCGATACCATTTTCGCCGCCGATGCGGTTCAGGGTGGCCAGTACGGTCGCCGGGGTCATTTCAACGCCGTCCAGCGCGACGATGTCGCCGTTGCGGTAGGTCAGTTCCAGATAGGTCGCGACGTTCGGCGCGTCCTCTGGAGACTTGGTCCAACGCCACATGTCTTCTTCGTGCTCGGTCCAGGTGTCCTCCAGCACGCCACCTTCATAGGAGATGTGCAGCAGGTTGGCGTCCATGGAGTACGGGGACTTTTTCTTGCCGTGACGCTCGATTGGAATGCCATGCTTCTCGGCATAGTCCATCAGTTTCTCGCGCGACAGAAGATCCCATTCACGCCATGGAGCGATCACTTTCACGCCTGGCTTGAGTGCATAGGCACCCAGTTCGAAACGCACCTGGTCGTTGCCTTTGCCGGTTGCGCCGTGGGAAATGGCGTCAGCGCCGGTTTCGTTGGCGATCTCGATCAGACGCTTGGCGATCAGCGGACGGGCGATGGAAGTACCCAGCAGGTACTCGCCTTCATAGACGGTGTTGGCACGGAACATCGGGAACACGAAGTCGCGAACGAATTCTTCGCGCAGGTCGTCGATGTAGATTTCCTTGACGCCCATGGCCTGCGCCTTGGCGCGTGCAGGCTCAACTTCCTCGCCCTGACCCAGGTCAGCGGTGAAAGTCACCACTTCGCAGTTGTACGTGTCCTGCAGCCACTTGAGGATTACCGAAGTATCCAGACCACCGGAATACGCGAGAACTACCTTGTTTACGTCCGCCATGCCATCACTCCACCGCGTTGTACGGAAAACCGACGATTCTACCGTTCAAAGCAGGAAATTTACAGGGGCGCGACAGCTTCTGACGACGAGGCGACAGGTTTTGTCAGCCTCGCGACAGAAAGGAGAGGTCTCTCAGGAGGTATGCGCAGCGCTCGCCGACGCCACTGGAACCGGCCGTTCTTCAGGCGCTACGCGTTCAAGGTGCACGTTCACACGACGGTTACGGGCGCGGTTGGCATTGTTGGTGTTGGGGGCGAGTGGATACCGCTCGCCATGAAAGCGCAGAGTGATCTGCTGCTCTGGAATGCCCTGGGCTTTCAGGTAATCCATGACCGCCAGTGCGCGACGACGTGACAGGTCGCGGTTGGTCAGGCGATTGCCGCTGTTGTCAGAATGCCCGTCCAGTTCGACGTGGTTGACCGTCGGGTCTGCCTTCAGATAGGCAACCATGTTGTCCAGCCGGGCTTTCGCGGCAGCGTCCAGTTCGATCCCGCCACCGGGAAAGCCGACTTCGGCCTGTTTGACCTGATCGAAATTCATCGGCAGCAGCTTGGCAGTGCAGGCCTGATATTCAGTGAAGGCCTTGCTGAACTTGACCGGCAGCAGACGCACCTCCATCTGTCCGCCGTCACGGGAATAATGACGAATCAACGGCGTGCGCCCTTCCATCAGGCCGTTGATCAGACGTCCGGCCTGAGCGTGAGAGGTGTTGAACGGTATTTCGCCATTGCTGACGCGCACCGACCCTAGATTGATATCGCCACGGCCTGGCTGCCACGGTGCCGCAGCGGCCAACAGCGTGGCGGAACCGTTACCCAGCATATTGTAGGAAGCCTTGAGCCGGAATGTGGCCTGCTCACCCGCGCGGCGCACGAACTCACCCACACCGAAGTCGGTGATGGGTTGAGTCAGACGGCACTCGAACTGATCGCCTTCGACTTTCCATTCGATGCTTTCCAGACGCGTCTGGAAATTGACAGCCATCGCTGGAAGGCTGGCGAACACGCTGAGCAGGGCTAGATATCGCTGGCGCACGGGAGGCTCCACTTGAAATGATCGCGAAACGAAATACGGTTTCTATGTCGGGCTATCGGTAACTTCCTACAAAACTTGATAGCGAGTGCCTGAGAGAGTCTTTTCCGGTAGCATTCCCTGCGAGTTTGACCCGCCTGGAATCCCCAATGTCTGACCGCCTGACCCTTCTGCGTCCCGACGACTGGCACATCCATCTCCGTGACGGAGCTGTTTTGCCCCATACCGTCGCTGACGTAGCGCGCACCTTTGGCCGCGCAATCATCATGCCCAACCTCGTGCCGCCCGTTCGCAATGCGCAGCAGGCCGATGCCTATCGTCAGCGCATTCTCGCTGCACGCCCGGCCGGCAGCCGCTTCGAGCCGTTGATGGTGCTTTACCTCACCGACCAGACAACGCCCGAAGACATTCGCACGGCCAAGGCCAGCGGTTTCGTCCACGCCGCCAAGCTGTATCCGGCCGGCGCCACGACCAACTCCGATTCGGGCGTGACCAGCATCGACAGGATCTTCCCTGCCCTTGAAGCCATGGCCGAAGTCGGCATGCTGCTGCTGGTGCACGGCGAGGTCACACGTGGCGAGATCGACGTATTCGATCGCGAAAAAGTCTTTATCGACGAGCACCTGCGTCGCGTCGTCGAGCGTTTCCCGGCACTGAAAGTGGTGTTCGAACACATCACCACTGGCGAGGCCGTGCAGTTCGTCAACGAAGCATCGGCCAATGTTGCGGCGACCATCACCGCGCATCACCTGCTTTATAACCGCAATCACATGCTGGTCGGTGGCATTCGCCCGCACTTCTATTGCCTGCCGATCCTCAAGCGCAACACTCACCAGACGTCCCTGCTGGATGCTGCCACCAGTGGCAACGGCAAGTTCTTTCTGGGCACCGATTCCGCTCCGCATGCGCAACACGCCAAGGAAGCGGCATGTGGCTGCGCCGGTTGCTACACCGCTTACGCCGCTATCGAAATGTACGCAGAAGCCTTCGAGCAACGTAACGCGCTGGACAAACTGGAGGGCTTCGCCAGCCTTCACGGTCCGGCGTTCTACGGCCTGCCTGCCAACCAGGACACCATCACGCTGGTGCGTGAAGAGTGGACCGCCCCTGCCAGCCTGCCGTTTGGCGAGTTGTCCGTAATACCGCTGCGTGCAGGTGAAAAACTGCACTGGCGCCTGGAGGAAAACGCGTGAGTGAAGATCATTTCGACGACGAACCGGAAGGTCATGGTGGTGGCGGTGTTGGATCGCGTCACCCGATGGCGGCCCGCTTTCGCGGCTACCTGCCGGTCGTCATCGACGTAGAAACCGGCGGCTTCAATTCGGCCACCGATGCGCTGCTGGAAATTGCGGCAGTCACCATCGGCATGGATGAAAGAGGATTCGTGTTCCCGGAGCACACTCATTTCTTCCGCGTAGAGCCCTTCGAAGGCGCCAACATCGAAGCAGCTGCGCTGGAGTTCACCGGCATCAAGCTTGATCACCCGTTGCGCATGGCAGTCAGCGAAGAAACCGCCCTGAACGATATCTTCCGCGGCGTGCGCAAGGCCCTCAAGGCCAACGGCTGCAAGCGCGCGGTGCTGGTCGGCCACAACGCCAGCTTCGATCTGGGCTTCCTCAACGCAGCCGTCGCGCGCCTGGACATGAAACGCAATCCGTTTCACCCGTTCTCAAGCTTCGATACGGCAACGCTTGCGGGCCTGGCCTACGGTCAGACCGTGCTGGCCAAAGCCTGTCAGGCTGCCGGTATCGACTTCGACGGCCGCGAAGCTCACTCGGCCCGCTACGACACGGAAAAGACGGCAGAGCTGTTCTGCGGCATCGTCAACCGCTGGAAGGAAATGGGCGGCTGGGAAGACTTCGACGACTGAGTCACCCCGCTTATGAACAGACCGGCCCAGTGCCGGTTTTTTCATGCCTGTCGTGCAGAAAAACAGGCGATAAGCTTCCGGGATTTACCACTCATCGCCCTACCTGAATCGAACCTAAAACAGTTTTGACAAGCATTCTCATTACCATTAAGCTCCGGACCACCCAGCCATAAACCAGCGATGGTCCATAGCTTATGTATGTTTGTCTCTGCCAAGGTGTTACTGACGGTCAAATCCGGGAAGCAATTCTGGAGGGCTGCTGCAGTTATCGCGAAGTTCGCGAGACGCTGGGTGTTGCAAGTAAGTGTGGGAAATGTGCCTGCCTGGCGAAGGAAGTGGTGCGTGACACCCTGACCGAGCTTCAAAGCAGCCACGCTGCCCTGGCCTATACGACAGAATTTACTGCGGCCTGATTACCCTATTTCAAAGAACCGGACTCGATGTCCGGTTTTTTTATGCCTGTAATTCAATCGCTTAGCGTCAAGATGCGGAACTCAAACATTCTTATTCCTATTTAAATTCACTTATTATTCAATAACTTAGGTTTGACAGACATTCGCGTGCAGCTCACACTCGCGGCTTATATACACAAGCCATCGGCAGGACCACGAACATGAAAGGCGACATTACAGTCATCCAGCATCTCAACAAGATCCTCGGTAACGAGCTGGTCGCCATCAACCAGTACTTTCTGCATGCACGCATGTATGAAGACTGGGGTCTGAAAAAGCTCGGTGCGCATGAGTATCACGAGTCCATCGACGCGATGAAGCATGCTGACAAGGTCATCAAGCGCATCCTGTTTCTGGAAGGCCTGCCTAACCTGCAGGACCTGGGCAAGATCCTGATCGGCGAGCACACCAAGGAAATGCTGGAGTGTGACCTCAAGATCGAACAGAAAGGCCTGGCTGATCTGAAAGCCGCCATCGCTCACTTTGAAACCGTTGGCGACTTTGGCAGCCGTGAGCTGCTGGAAGACATCCTCGAGCCCAAGGAAGAGCACATCGACTGGCTGGAAACCCAGCTGGGTCTGATCGACAAAGTGGGTATCGAAAATTACCTGCAGTCGCAGATGGGCGACTGATACGTCGATCCGCTGATACGAAAAAAGCCCGCCTCCATTGGAGAGCGGGCTTTTTCTTGTCTGTAGAACGGCTTGATGAACCGGCGCGTAGTGCTACCGATCCATCAAATCACCGTCTTACTCGGCCTTGGCGGCCGACGCAGTCTTGACCAGCTCTTGAAGCGAGCCGTCAGCCATCATCTCGGTGATGATGTCGCTGCCGCCAACCAGTTCACCGGCAACCCACAGTTGTGGGAAGGTCGGCCAGTTGGCGTACTTGGGCAGATTGGCGCGGATTTCGGGGTTCTGCAGGATGTCGACGTAAGCGAATTTTTCGCCGCACGCCATCAACGCCTGGGAAGCCTTGGCCGAAAAGCCGCACTGTGGCGCGTTTGGAGCGCCTTTCATGTAAAGCAGAATGGTGTTGTTGGCAATCTGCTCTTTGATCGTTTCGATGATATCCATGAAGCACCTCGGCTGAATTTTCCGACTCAGTTGTCGGCACGGTGGCGCATTGTAACGGAATCCCGAGTCAGACGCTCTGTCTTGAACCTCAACACGCAGCGACCTGCACCGGTACGCCATTCAGCGCCGCGTTGCCGGAAAGCACATCCAGCTGACGCTCGTCAGTCAGGTCATTGGCGCTGACACCGGGCTGATTCCGCGCAATTTCCATGCGCACACCGGCACGTGCGTGGCCCCAGCCGTGAGGCAGGCTGACCACACCGGGCATCATGTCCAGACTGCCCACGACCTCAACCTCGATCATGCCGACCCGCGAGCTGACGCGCACCTGCTGCCCGTCGTTCAGACCTCGACGGCTCAAGTCGTCGGGATGCATCAGTAACTGATGACGCGGCTTGCCCTTCACCAACCGATGATAATTGTGCATCCAGGAATTGTTGCTGCGCACGTGGCGACGTCCGATCAACAACAATTGGTCCGGCTGCGGCACGGGGGCGGCTCTGAAGCGGGCCAGGTCGGCCATGATGACGTCGGGCGCTGCCTGAACATGGCCGTTGGCGGTCTTCAGGCGCTCGCTGAGGTTCGGTTGCAGCGCTCCCAGATCAAGACCGTGGGGATGATTGTCCAGCGTCGCCAGCGAAAGCTTGTGAACTGATGCATCGCCATAACGCCCGCTGCGCAGGCCATGATCGATCATCTGCGCGGGCGGCAGGGTCGGCTTCAGGTCTTTCTGCGTCCTGGCGGCAAATGCCCTGGCCAGGCCGACGAAGATTTCCCAGTCATGCAGTGCGCCTTCGGGCTTGTCGAAGATCGCTCGATTGAAGCGGGTGACGTTGCGCACCGCGAGAGTATTGAAGGTCGTGTCGTAGTGGTCATTCTCCAGCGCGGAGGTGGACGGCAGAATCAGATCGGCATAGCGAGTGGTTTCATTGATATACAGGTCGATGCTGACCATGAACTCCAGCCCTTCAAGGGCTCTTTCAAGCTGGCGCCCGTTCGGCGTCGACAACACCGGGTTGCCTGCAACCGTCACCAGCGCACGCACCCGCCCCTCCCCTTCATGCAGCATCTCCTCGGCCAGCGCCGAGACCGGCAGCTCGCCGCCGTATTCAGGCAGACCGGACACGCGGCTCTGCCAGCGATTGAAATGGCCACCCGACGTAGAGCCCACGATGTCCACCGCAGGCTGGGTGCAGAGCACGCCACCGACGCGGTCAAGGTTGCCGGTCACCAGATTGATGAGCTGCACCAGCCAATGGCACAGGGTCCCGAATGCCTGGGTCGAAACACCCATGCGTCCGTAGCAGACAGCTGTCTCGGCGGCTGCGAAATCCCTGGCCAGCTGACGGATCTGTTGCGCGTCGATGCCACAGCGCAGACTCATGGCCTCGGCACTGAAATCGGAAATGGCCTCCCGCACCTGATCGAGTCCATCGACAGGCAAATGGCTGTCACGGGTCAGACCTTCTTCGAACAGCGTATGAAGCAACCCGAACAGCAATCCAGCGTCGCCGCCGGGGCGCACGAACAGGTGCTGATCGGCAATGGCGGCGGTCTCGCTGCGTCGCGGGTCGACAACCACAACCTTTCCGCCGCGCTTCTGTATGGCCTTCAACCGTTTTTCAACGTCGGGGACGGTCATGATGCTGCCATTCGAAGCCAGCGGATTGCCGCCCAGGATCAGCATGAAATCGGTGTGATCGATGTCCGGAATCGGCAGCAGCATGCCGTGGCCGTACATCAGAAAACTGGTCAGGTGATGGGGCAACTGGTCCACAGACGTTGCGGAAAAGCGATTGCGCGTCTTGAGCAGACCGAGAAAGTAATTGCTGTGGGTCATCAACCCATAGTTATGAACGCTAGGGTTGCCCTGATAGACCGCCACGGCATTCTGACCATCGCGTTGCTGGATGGCTGCCAGTCGCTCGGCTACCAGCTCGAACGCGTCCTGCCAGGCAATCGGCTGCCATTGATCACCTGAACGCAGCATGGGCTGGCGCAGACGATCAGGGTCATTCTGGATGTCTTGCAGCGCAACGGCCTTGGGGCAAATGTGGCCGCGGCTGAAGCTGTCGAGCGGATCACCCTTGATCGAAGTGATTCTGCGCGTCGCGTCAGGCTCAAGCGTGGTTTCGATAGTCAGGCCGCAAATGGCCTCACACAGATGACAGGCACGGTGGTGTTCGGTCCGGGTCATCGCAGCCTCATAGTGGTGTCGTGGCAATCCGATCGATTGCGGAACAATCACTATGGTGCGTGTAGACGGCCTTCGCCACTCGGCTTCGCATCATGAATCAGGGGCCATCAGGCCGACGGATGCTTCGTCGGTCAACCGCCGATCGGTGTGACAACCTTGCGCTGCAGCTGGATTTCGGTCACGGTTTCGATCTGTTCCTGGGCCAGGTGCACGCCGGTCAGGTCGCCGATCAGACGCCAGTGCTCATCGAGCCCCGAGCTGATGGTCGCCATGCGATCGATCATGCGGCGTCCGGCGGTGCGCGTGACTTCGTCTTCGCTACGCAACAGTTCAAAGGACATGGAGGTCATGGATGCGGTGAGGTGGGTCAAGGTACGGGCAGTCAGCCCGAGCAATTCCGTTAGTTGACGCTCTTTAGAATCCATTCCCGATCTCCCAATCAATGATGATACCAACGAGGCTTTATAACCTACGGCCGTTGTTTAGGAAACGGTCATTATTCAAGGCGCGTGAAGCACGTCGCATTCGCTGCCGGACTGTTGCAGGATTGGTACTAATTGCCAATCCCGCTTTGGGCAGTGTACAAATGCTGCCTTTGGACAGCGAAGCGATGGCTAAAGGCCTGCTCCAGAGTAGTCCGTTTTCAGCGCGATGCAGGATTTAATATAAAGCCTGAAGCACGGCACCCCGATTCACACCGCTATCCAAAATAAAGCATGCTATTGGTAAGACGCGACATTTTTTTATACTATCGCGCCTCTCTTATTCGTCGCCTCGCGCGGCTTTCGCCGCAGTGTTCGCCCGTTTTCTCGATAAAACCCGGCTTTGAAACACTGCGGTCTGTTGCAAAAAAGGTAGTTAATCATGAACGCCAGGCACTTTCTCTCGATGATGGATTACACCCCAGACGAACTGCTGGGCCTGATCCGTCGTGGCGTAGAGCTCAAAGACCTGCGAAATCGCGGCGTGCTTTTTGAACCCCTGAAGAACCGGGTGCTGGGGATGATTTTTGAAAAATCCTCGACACGTACCCGTCTTTCCTTCGAAGCCGGCATGATCCAGCTAGGCGGCCAGGCCATCTTTTTGTCCCATCGCGACACGCAACTGGGCCGTGGCGAGCCGGTTGCCGACAGCGCAAAGGTCATGTCCCGCATGCTCGACGCGGTCATGATCCGTACCTATGCCCACAGCAATCTGGTGGAGTTCGCTGCCAATTCCCGTGTGCCGGTGATCAACGGTCTGTCCGATGACCTGCACCCGTGCCAGTTGCTGGCCGACATGCAGACCTTTCTCGAGCATCGTGGCTCGATCAAGGGCAAGACCGTGGCGTGGATCGGTGACGGCAACAACATGTGCAACAGCTATATAGAAGCGGCGATCCGGTTCGACTTCCATTTGCGCGTTGCCTCCCCGCTGGGTTACGAGCCCAATCCCGAATTCATGGCGCTGGCCGGGGATCGCGTGACGATTGTTCGTGACCCGAAGGCAGCGGTCGAAGGCGCGCATCTGGTGAGCACCGATGTCTGGACCTCGATGGGCCAGGAAGAGGAAACCGCCAAGCGCATGGCCCTGTTCGCACCGTTCCAGGTAACGCGCGCGCTGCTCGACCTCGCTGATAAAGACGTGCTGTTCATGCATTGCCTGCCAGCCCACCGGGGTGAGGAAATCAGCGTCGATCTGCTGGACGATCAGCGTTCTGTGGCGTGGGATCAGGCGGAAAACCGTCTGCATGCGCAGAAGGCGCTGCTGGAATTTCTCGTCGCGCCATCCTGTCAGCCAGCATGACTCAGGCCTTGCTGCTGAACCTGCGCAATCTGGCGTGCGGCTATGACAACCAGCGTGTGGTGCAGGATCTGAATCTGCACCTCAACGCTGGTGACATCGGCTGCCTGCTGGGCTCTTCAGGCTGCGGCAAGACCACGACATTGCGCGCAATTGCCGGTTTCGAACCGATCCATGCGGGCGAAATCACGCTGGCGGGCGAAGTGATCTCCCGTCCGGGGTGGACGCTGGCACCGGAAAAGCGCCGCATCGGCATGGTGTTTCAGGACTACGCCCTGTTCCCCCACCTGAGCGTCGCTGACAATATCGCCTTCGGCATCCGCAAGCATCCGCGCCGTGAAAAGGTGACGGCTGAGCTTCTGGAGCTCGTCAATCTCGCCGGACTGGGTAAACGCTATCCGCACGAACTGTCCGGCGGGCAGCAGCAACGCGTCGCTCTCGCCCGGGCGCTGGCACCGGAGCCGCAGTTGCTGCTGCTCGATGAGCCGTTTTCCAATCTGGACGGCGAATTGCGCAGGCGCCTGAGCCATGAGGTGCGCGATATCCTCAAGGCTCGCGGCACCAGCGCCATTCTGGTGACCCATGATCAGGAAGAAGCCTTCGCGGTCAGCGATCACGTCGGTGTTTTCAAGGAAGGCCGGCTGGAGCAATGGGATACGCCCTATAACCTGTACCACGAGCCGCAGACCCCCTTTGTCGCCAGCTTCATTGGCCAGGGGTATTTCATTCGCGGTCAGATGATCGACCACGAATCGGTGCAGACCGAACTGGGTGTTTTGCGCGGCAACAGGGCTTATCCGGGCGTCAGTGGCAGCGCAGTGGACGTGCTGTTGCGCCCGGACGACATTGTTCATGCACCGCAAAGCGCGCTGAAGGCGCGGGTCATCGGTCGAACCTTTCAGGGCGCATCAACCCTGTATCGCCTGCAATTGCCGACCGGCAGCCAGCTTGAAGCGATTTTCCCCAGCCACGCCGATCACCTGACCGGCGAGCAGGTCGGCATTCAGGTCGCCGCCGATCATCTGGTGCTGTTTGCCGCGCCCGGCAGTGTCGCCACACATGCGGTCAATGGCTGAGTCGTCGACTCACTCACGACCGATGGCGGCGAAGGTCGCGCTGGTGTGAGCCGCCAGCACCTGCGCTGACAGTTCCACTTCCAGCCCTCTCCTGCCCGCACTGACAAAGATGGTCTCGAAGGGTGTGGCTGTTTCGTCGATAAACGTGCGTAGGCGCTTTTTCTGACCCAGCGGACTGATACCGCCCAACAGATAACCGGTCGAGCGTTGCGCTGCGGCCGGGTCGGCCATTTCAGTTTTCTTGGCGCCAGCGGCGTGAGCCAGCGCCTTCAGGTCCAGCGTTCCGACGACCGGCACCACCGCGACCAGCAACTCGCCCTTTTCGGTACTGGCCAGCAGCGTCTTGAACACGCGCGCCGGTTCCAGATCCAGCTTTTCGGCCGCCTCCAGACCGTACGATGCAGCCTTGGGATCGTGTTCGTAGCTGTGGACGCGGTGTTCGGCACGAACTTTTTTCAATAAATCCAACGCGGGGGTCATTCATCACTCCGGACAGATCAAGGTGAGCGCTACTTTAAGCCAAATAATCGGGAAGCGCCTTGATCCATAAAGGCTGCAACCTTGATGGCTATTTAAAACCATCAAGACTTTTCCTACAAAACATGCAGAAACAAACTAAGACCTGACCGTGATATTTTTCAGTGACCGTTCAGTTCCGACCTTTGACAGGGTTCTTTCTTGTCTATATTTTTTCGTTTACGAATATTAACAAACGCTGTTTTTCGGTATAACTCGCAACCGTGACCAGCATTCCGACGAATCCTGACACGCCGCAATAACGAGCATCCGTGTCTGCATACGGTGCCGCGACAAAAACAAAAATGAGGTATTCATGACCATTGCAACCCGACAACCGACGATTTCCGCACAATGTACTGCTGAATTCCTGGGCACAGCCCTGATGATTTTTTTCGGGACCGGATGCGTTGCAGCGCTCAAGGTCGCGGGTGCTTCTTTCGGACTTTGGGAAATCTGCATCATCTGGGGGATGGCCGTCAGCATGGGCATCTACCTCAGCGCAGGTATTTCCGGCGCACACCTCAACCCGGCGGTCAGCATTGCGCTGAGCCTGTTTGCCGGTTTCGAAAAACGAAAACTGCCTTTTTACATCGCTTCCCAGATTGCCGGTGCGTTCTGCGGCGCAGGCCTTGTGTACCTTCTGTACGTCAGCCTCTTTTTCGACTTCGAACATGCACACCACATCATTCGTGGTACCGAACAGAGTCTTGAACTGGCATCGGTGTTCTCGACCTACCCCAACCCTGCCATTTCCGTGGGTCAGGCCTTCCTGGTCGAGATGGTCATCACCACCATTCTGATGGGCGTGATCATGGCGCTGGGCGATGACAACAACGGTCTGCCACGCGGCGCGCTGGCGCCTCTGCTGATCGGTCTGCTGGTCGCGGTGATCGGCAGCGCCATGGGTCCGCTGACCGGGTTTGCGATGAATCCTGCTCGCGACTTCGGCCCGAAAATGATGACGTTCATTGCTGGCTGGGGTGAGATAGCATTCACCGGCGGTCGTGACATACCTTATTTCCTGGTTCCGATTTTTGCGCCCATTCTGGGTGCCTGCCTCGGCGCCGCCGGCTACCGCATGCTGATTGCGCGCCATCTGCCCGGTGCCGATCCTGTTGTAAACGAAAAAGACCTCAAAAAAGACACCAGCGCGGTTCGCGGCAAGGCTCAAGCGTCATCTTGAATTCCACCCCAATAACGCAAGGCAATCGACATGACTGACACACAGAACAAGAACTACATCATTGCCCTTGATCAGGGCACCACCAGCTCGCGGGCCATCATCTTCGACCGCGATGCCAATGTGGTGAGCACTGCCCAAAGCGAATTCGTCCAGCATTATCCGCAGGCTGGCTGGGTCGAGCATGACCCGATGGAAATCTTCGCCACCCAGACCGCGTGCATGACCAAGGCGCTGGCCCAGGCCGATCTGCACCACAACCAGATTGCCGCTATCGGTATCACCAACCAGCGCGAAACCACCGTGATCTGGGAGCGTGACACAGGCCGCCCGATCTACAACGCAATCGTCTGGCAATGCCGCCGCAGCACTGAAATCTGCCAGCAGCTCAAGCGCGACGGCCTTGAGGAATACATCAAAGACACTACTGGTCTGGTCATCGACCCGTACTTCTCCGGTTCCAAGGTCAAGTGGATCCTGGACAACGTCGAAGGCAGCCGCGAGCGCGCCCGCAAGGGTGAGCTGATGTTCGGCACCATCGATACCTGGCTGATCTGGAAATTCACCGGCGGCAAGGTTCACGTCACCGACTACACCAACGCTTCGCGCACCATGCTGTTCAACATTCATACCCTGGAATGGGATCAGCGCATGCTCGACGTGCTGGATATCCCGCGCGAGATCCTGCCCGAGGTCAAAGCCTCGTCCGAGGTCTACGGCCACAGCAAGAGCGGCATCCCGATTGCCGGCATCGCGGGCGACCAGCAGGCGGCGTTGTTCGGCCAGATGTGCGTCGAGCCGGGTCAGGCGAAAAACACCTACGGCACCGGCTGTTTCCTGCTGATGAACACCGGCAAGAAAGCGGTGAAATCGGCTCACGGCATGCTCACCACCATCGGCTGCGGCCCGCGTGGCGAAGTGGCCTATGCGCTGGAAGGTGCCGTGTTCAACGGCGGCTCGACCGTGCAGTGGCTGCGTGACGAACTGAAGATCATCAACGACGCGCTGGACACCGAATACTTCGCGAGCAAGGTCAAGGACAGCAACGGCGTTTACCTGGTGCCAGCCTTTACCGGTCTGGGTGCACCCTACTGGGACCCGTATGCACGTGGCGCGTTGTTCGGCCTGACCCGCGGCGTGAAAGTCGATCACATCATCCGTGCAGCGCTGGAGTCCATCGCCTATCAGACCCGTGACGTGCTGGACGCCATGCAGCAGGACTCCGGCGAACGCCTCAAATCCCTGCGTGTGGACGGCGGCGCCGTAGCCAACAACTTCCTCATGCAGTTCCAGGCAGACATCCTCGGTACTCATGTAGAACGTCCGCAGATGCGCGAAACGACGGCACTGGGCGCGGCGTTCCTGGCGGGTCTGGCCATCGGTTTCTGGAGCAGCCTGGACGAGTTGCGCAACAAGGCAGTGATCGAGCGCGTTTTCGAACCGCTGTGCGAAGAAGCCCATAAAGAGAAGCTGTACGCAGGCTGGCAAAAAGCAGTGGCCCGCACCCGTGACTGGGAACCGCACGAAAACGAGGAGTAAGCCTGCCGGTCTGGCGAGGAGCAGGATTTCCGGCTGACAGAGCCCATGTCCCTGCGGCATGATGGGCGCCATTTGCAGTGGGCGCCCAAGGAAAAACAATGAACCTGCCTCCCCGCCAACAACAGATCCTCGAACTGGTCCGTGATCGCGGCTACGTCAGCATCGATGAAATGGCGACGCTGTTCGTCGTGACCCCGCAAACCATCCGTCGAGACATCAACCAGCTTGCGGAAATGAACCTGCTGCGTCGCTACCACGGCGGCGCGGCCTATGACTCCAGCATCGAAAACACCGCCTACGCCATGCGGGCGGACCAGATGCGCGATGAAAAGCAGCGGATTGCCGAAGCGATCGCAGCACAAATCCCCGACAACGCCTCGCTGTTCATCAATATCGGTACCACCACCGAATCCATCGCTCGCGCCCTGCTCAATCACAACAACCTGAAAATCATCACCAACAACCTGCATGTCGCATCGATCCTGAGCGCCAAGGATGATTTCGAAGTGCTGCTGGCAGGCGGCAATGTGCGCCGTGACGGCGGCGTGGTGGGTCAGGCCAGTGTCGACTTCATCTCGCAGTTCAAGGTCGATTTCGCACTGGTCGGCATCAGCGGTATCGACGAAGACGGCAGTCTGCTGGATTTCGATTACCAAGAAGTCCGCGTGTCGCAGGCGATCATCGCCAATGCACGCAAGGTGTTGCTGGCAGCCGATTCCAGCAAGTTCGGGCGCAATGCAATGGTCAGGCTCGGGCCGATCACCCTGATCGACTGCCTGGTCACTGATGAACCACCTGTGCCAGCGCTGCAGCAGTTGCTGAACCAGCACAAGATCCGGCTTGAGGTGGTTTGATCACGATGACTGATCGTGCCCATCGCGCGTGGGCATGCAGCCCGGGACGCTACGCGTCCCATTGGGTCAGTTCTGACCCACCACCGCTGGACGCGGAGCGTCCTTGGAGGCATTCCCACGCAGAGCGTGCGGAACGATCAGTGTAAGCACTATGACCGATCATGCCCAAGGCGACTGACTCGCGAGCTCTCTACCCCGCCGCTCGCAGCGATGATCGCCGATTCATGAACGCCGCCAATCCCGTCCTACAATGTTCATATTTGTTCTTTTCTACGTTCGTCATCAGTAATTTCAATCAATAGTCGCTGGCGAGGGGATTTTTATTGAGCTATGATTTTCGAAAGTGAACATTAATGTTCAGATTCGCCTTTCGAGCACCGCTCAAGCATCCTTCAGGAGGCCAACAATGCCCCAGACCCACGCGACATCCGCCGCCCCTCTTTCCGAGGTCTACGACATCGCCGTAATCGGTGGTGGCATCAATGGCGTCGGTATTGCGGCAGACGCCTCCGGGCGCGGCCTGTCGGTCTTCCTGTGCGAGAAAGACGACCTTGCCAGCCACACCTCGTCGGCCAGCAGCAAGCTGATCCACGGTGGGCTGCGCTATCTGGAACACTACGAATTCCGTCTGGTACGTGAAGCACTGGCAGAGCGCGAAGTGCTGTTGGCCAAGGCACCGCACATCGTCAAGCCCATGCGTTTCGTCCTGCCGCACCGCCCGCACCTGCGTCCGGCCTGGATGATTCGTGCCGGCATGTTCCTTTACGATCACTTGGGCAAGCGTGAGAAGTTGCCTGCTTCGCGCACGATTCGTTTCGGCGCCGACAGCCCGCTGAATTCCAGTATTACCCGTGGTTTCGAATACTCCGACTGCTGGGTCGACGACGCCCGCCTGGTCGTGCTCAATGCCATGTCAGCCCGTGAAAACGGTGCCCACATTCATACCCAGACACGCTGCGTCAGCGCCCGTCGCGTCAAGGGCCTGTGGCACCTACATCTGGAACGCAGCGACGGCAGCCTGTTTTCAATTCATGCCAAGGCGCTGGTCAACGCGGCCGGTCCGTGGGTGGCCAAGTTCATTCGTGAAGACCTGAAGCTTGAATCGGCCTACGGTATTCGCCTGATTCAGGGCAGCCACCTGATCGTGCCGAAGCTGTACGAAGGCGAGCATGCGTTCATTCTGCAGAACGAAGACAAGCGCATCGTGTTCACCATCCCGTATATGGATCACTTCACCATTGTCGGCACTACCGACCGTGAGTATCAGGGCGATCCGAACAAGGTGGAAATCACCGACGGCGAGATGGACTACGTGCTGAAAGTGGCCAACGATCACTTCAAGAAGCAACTGACCCGCTCAGACGTGCTGCACACCTACTCTGGTGTGCGCCCTTTGTGCAATGACGAATCCGACAACCCGTCTGCGATTACCCGTGACTACACGTTGTCGCTGTCCGGTGGTGCAGACGAAGCGCCAATCCTGTCGGTGTTCGGCGGCAAGCTGACCACCTACCGCAAACTTGCCGAATCGGCCATGGCGCAACTGGCACCGTTCTTCAAGCAGATGAAGCCGAGCTGGACCGCTACATCCGCACTGCCGGGCGGCGAAGACATGACGACGCCGGAAGCGCTGGCCAGTGAACTGACCCGCCGTCACACCTGGTTGCCGACACCGATCGCCAAGCGTTGGGCGATCACCTACGGCAGCCGCAGCTGGCGCCTGCTGGAAGGCGTACAGAGTCTTGAAGACATGGGCCAGCATCTGGGTGGCGGCTTGTATGCCCGAGAGGTTGATTACCTGTGCGATCAGGAATGGGCCACCAGTATCGATGACATCCTGTGGCGCCGTACCAAGCTGGGTCTGTTTACTACGCCTGAAGAACAGGCAGCGGTGAGCAATTATCTGGAAACGGTTGCACGCAACAAGGCGGCAATTGAAGCGGCCTGATCAGTCGCAGCGCTTGGTTCGAACGATACCCGGAAAACCAGATAACTTGTGTAAGGCGGCTGTGGCGTCAAACTAGCCGCCTTTTCTCACACAGCCACGGAAGAAACCCGGTTTTCTGTGGGAGGCGCCACCACGTCTTCGACGTAGCGCTGTCGCGCGGCAAACTCAGTGGGAGCGGACTTGTCCGCGAAAAGGCCAGTACATTCGACGAATATTCATCGTCTGAAATACAGTATTCGCGGACAAGTCCGCTCCCACAAAATCCAGTTTCTTCAGTAGGTTACAGGTTGTTTGATAAGAGGGGGCTTGCCCGCGATGCAGTCGACGCGGTCTATCAGAAAAAACGCGTCATTGTTCATCGTCGGCAAGCCGCCTCCCACGGTTCGATGTTAGTGATGCTGACGGCATCCGCCGCTGCCTATGATGCCCTTCACATCCTCCCGCATTACTTCCACTCTCTGCCCCAGTCCATTCGGTTTTCCGAACATCCATCGCTGCAAAATTCGGCATCCCGGACGAGCCCCTGCCGCCCAACACACCGCTTCCAGATAAAACCCCTTTACTTTCAGCCAGTTGACCATCCTCAAAAGCCTGGCACGACTCATGCTCTACACTTTGCATCGACCGCTTCGACATTAGCGTGTGTCTACCCAGGACGCCGTTGAAGCCATCGTCAAAGAAGTGGATGTCCCTCAAGGCGTCCTATCAATAAAAATGAAATCGAGGATTCATCGATGCGCATCGTTCCCCATCTGCTGGGCGCAGCAATCGCTGCCGCTCTGATCAGCACTCCGGTTTTCGCAGCAGAACTGACTGGCACTCTGAAGAAGATCAAAGAGTCCGGCACCATCACCCTCGGCCACCGTGACGCGTCCATTCCGTTCTCCTACATTGCTGACGCTACCGGCGTGCCAATGGGCTACTCCCACGACATCCAGCTGAAGATCGTCGAAGGCATCAAGAAAGAACTGGACATGCCTGACCTGAAGGTCAAGTACAACCTGGTGACGTCCCAGACCCGAATCCCGCTGGTTCAGAACGGCACCGTCGACGTGGAATGTGGCTCGACCACCAACAACGTCGAGCGTCAGCAGCAGGTTGATTTCTCGGTCGGCATCTTCGAGGTCGGCACCCGCCTGCTGTCCAAGAAAGATTCCAGCTACAAGGACTTCGATGACCTGAAAGGCAAGAACGTCGTGACCACCGCCGGCACCACGTCCGAGCGCATCCTGAAGGCCATGAACGCCGACAAACAGATGGGCATGAACGTCATCTCCGCCAAGGACCACGGCGAGTCCTTCCAGATGCTGGAATCGGGCCGCGCCGTCGCGTTCATGATGGACGACGCCCTGCTGGCAGGCGAAATGGCCAAGGCCAAGAAGCCGGATGACTGGGCCGTCACCGGTACCGCACAGTCCTACGAAATCTACGGCTGCATGGTTCGCAAAGGCGATGCTCCTTTCAAGAAGGCCGTGGACGACGCCATCGTTGCAACCTACAAGTCGGGCGAAATCAACACCATCTACAACAAGTGGTTCCAGTCCCCGGTCCCGCCAAAAGGCCTGAACCTCGAATTCCCGATGAGCGAAAAAATCAAAGAGCTGATCAAGAATCCGACCGACCAGGCAGCCGAAACCGCTAAAGCACTCGAAGAAAAGAAAGCCTGAGCAACCGGTTCAGCCTCGCTGAACTGACTGCACCCCGAGCGGGCTGAATCACCCGCTCGGGAACCGACACTGCGTGCATCTCGATAGCAATAGAACAAGAGGGGGAGACCCTGATGAATTACAACTGGGACTGGGGCGTGTTCTTCAAGTCCACCGGCGTCGGCAGCGAGACCTATCTGGACTGGTTCATATCCGGTCTGGGCTGGACTATCGCCATTGCAGTCGTCGCCTGGATCATCGCCTTGATACTGGGTTCGATACTGGGTGTCATGCGCACCGTACCGAGCCGCCTTGTGTCAGGCATTGCCACGACCTACGTGGAAATCTTCCGTAATGTGCCACTGCTGGTGCAGCTGTTCATCTGGTACTTCCTGGTACCCGACCTGCTGCCTGCAAACCTGCAGGAGTGGTACAAGCAAGACCTCAACCCGACCACCTCGGCATTCCTGAGCGTTGTGGTCTGTCTGGGCCTGTTTACTGCTGCACGGGTCTGCGAACAGGTCCGCACCGGCATCCAGGCGCTGCCAAAGGGCCAGGAATCAGCCGCCCGCGCCATGGGCTTCAAGCTGCCGCAGATCTACTGGAACGTGCTGCTGCCTCAAGCCTATCGCATCATCATTCCGCCACTTACCTCCGAATTCCTGAACGTGTTCAAGAACTCTTCGGTGGCGTCGCTGATCGGCCTGATGGAGTTGCTCGCGCAGACCAAACAGACCGCCGAGTTTTCCGCGAACCTGTTCGAAGCCTTCACGTTGGCCACCCTCATCTACTTCACGCTGAACATGAGCCTGATGCTGTTGATGCGTGTGATCGAGAAGAAAGTCGCCGTGCCCGGCCTGATTTCCGTGGGAGGTAAATAATGGACTTCACTGGAATCGTTCCGGCCCTGCCGGGCCTGTGGAACGGCATGGTCATGACCCTGAAGCTGATGGCGATGGGTGTGGTCGGCGGTCTGTTGCTCGGTACCGTGCTGGCCTTGATGCGACTGTCTTCGAACAAGCTGCTGGCCAACGTGGCCGGCGCTTACGTGAACTACTTTCGCTCCATCCCGCTGCTGCTGGTGATCACCTGGTTCTATCTGGCCGTGCCGTTCGTGCTGCGCTGGATCACCGGCGAGGACACGCCGATCGGTGCGTTCACCTCCTGCGTCGTGGCCTTCATGATGTTCGAGGCGGCCTATTTCTGCGAAATCGTGCGTGCCGGTGTGCAGTCGATTTCCAAAGGCCAGATGGGCGCGGCCCAGGCGCTGGGCATGAACTATAGCCAGATGATGCGCCTGATCATCCTGCCGCAGGCGTTTCGCAAGATGACGCCCCTGCTGCTGCAACAGAGCATCATCCTGTTTCAGGACACCTCTCTGGTTTACACCGTCGGCCTTGTGGACTTCCTCAACGCCTCGCGGGCCAGCGGCGACATCATCGGCCGCGCTAACGAGTTCCTGATCATTGCCGGTCTGGTGTATTTCACGATCAGCTTTGCCGCCTCCTTGCTGGTGAAGCGTTTGCAAAAAAGGTTCGCCGTATGATTTCCATCAAAAACGTCAACAAGTGGTATGGGGACTTCCAGGTACTGACCGATTGCAGCACCGAGGTCAGCAAGGGCGAAGTGGTCGTGGTCTGCGGTCCTTCCGGTTCCGGCAAATCGACCCTGATCAAGTGCGTGAACGCTCTGGAGCCATTCCAGAAAGGCGACATCGTGGTCGATGGCACGTCGATCTCCGACCCCAAGACCAACCTGCCGAAACTGCGCTCGCGCGTCGGCATGGTGTTCCAGCACTTCGAGCTGTTCCCGCACCTGACCATCGTCGAAAACCTGACCATCGCCCAGATCAAGGTGCTGGGTCGCAGCAAGGCCGAAGCCACTGAAAAAGGCCTGAAACTGCTGGACCGTGTCGGCCTGTCCGAGCATGCCCACAAGCACCCGGGCCAGCTTTCCGGTGGCCAGCAGCAGCGTGTGGCGATTGCCCGTGCGCTGGCGATGGACCCGGTGGTCATGCTGTTCGATGAACCGACCTCGGCACTCGACCCTGAAATGGTCAACGAAGTGCTCGACGTGATGGTGCAACTGGCTCACGAAGGCATGACCATGATGTGCGTGACCCACGAAATGGGCTTCGCTCGCAAGGTCGCCAATCGTGTGATCTTCATGGACAAGGGACAGATCGTCGAAGACTGCCCCAAGGAAGAGTTCTTCGGTGACGTCTCCGCACGTTCCGAACGCGCCCAGCAATTTCTCGCCAAGATCCTCCAGCACTAAGCATTAGGCTGACAGCGGCCCGTGGTACACGGGCCGCTGTTCGGCTCAGGACGACTGTGATGAAATGCGACCCCACTCTTTATCGCGCCGCGCCGCCATCACTCGCCGTGAAACCCCGCCTGATTCGCCAGCTGTTCCTCCCGCCCCTGATCTTCGTGCTGATGATCGGGCTCGGTTACGCTGCGTATCTGGTCAGCGAAAACAATGGCATCAAGAGCCTGAGCGAAAGCGGCGAACGCCAGTTGGAACTGCATGCTCGCACCGTCGAAAGCGAGATCAGCAAATACACTTACCTGCCCAGCGTTCTGGAACTGGAATCCAGCGTTTCGCAGTTGCTTAACGAGCCAAGTCCCGAACTGCAGCAAGAGGTCAATCGCTACCTTGAAGGCCTGAACCGCCGCAGTCGCAGCCGCGCCATCTACGTGCTCGACACCACCGGCCGCGTTCTGGCCACCAGCAACTGGCGCGACAGCGACAGTTATCAGGGCGAAGACCTGTCCTTTCGTGCCTACTTCCAGGATGCCGTGCGCGGCCTGCCCGGACGCTTCTACGGAATCGGCACCACCACCGGCGAATCCGGCTATTACCTGGCCCACGGTCTGGAAGAGAAAGGCCGGATCATCGGTGTCGCGGTGATCAAGGTCCGACTCGAAGCCCTTGAAGAGCGCTGGCAGCGGGCACGCCTGGAAGCCTTCGTCAGCGATGAAAACGGCATCATCATCCTGTCGAGCGATCCGGCCCGCCGATTGAAATCGGTGCGTCCGCTGACACCGGACATCAAGGAACGACTGGCGCGCAGCCTACAATATTACTGGTGGCCGCTGAACGAACTGGTGCCATTGGAACGCGAGTCACTGTCCGAAAGCGTCGAAAAGCTCACCTTTCCTGCCAACGCCACGGTTGACCGCGAGCACACGCAGGTCAGTTATCTGGCGCAGACACGCCCATTGAACGATAGCCCCTGGCACCTGACGCTGCTCACCCCGCTTGAAGACCTGCGCAGGGAAGCCGCCAGCCAGGGCATGCTAGTGGCCGTGGCCTGTGCGCTGGTGACGTTTTTACTGATTGCCTGGAACGAACGCCGCAAGGTAATCGCGACTCGACTGGCCGCACGCGAGGCGCTGGAAGCCGCCAACAATGAGCTGGAGCGCAAGATTGCCGAGCGCACCGAGCACCTGCGCGCCAGCAACGAACGCTTGAAGGCGCAGATTCGTGAGCGACGACAGGCCGAGGACACACTGCGCAAAGCCCAGGATGAACTGGTGCAGGCCGGCAAACTCGCCGCCATCGGCCAGATGTCTACCAGTATCGCCCACGAATTGAACCAGCCGCTGGCGGCGTTGCGTACGCTGTCCGGTAACACGGTGCGCTTTCTGGAGCGCGGCGCGCTGGAAACTGCCAGCGCCAACCTGCGCACCATCAACGATCTGGTGGACCGCATGGGTCGCATCACGGCCAGCCTGCGCGCCTTCGCCCGACGCGGCGACGACAAGGGCCAGGCTCAGTTGTGCAAGGCTCTGGACGCCGCACTGCAGTTGCTTGCCGTACGCATCGAACAATCCGCGCTGCGGCTGCACCAGGATTTTGCCGATGCCACGCTCGCCATCGACCAGACCCGTCTGGAACAGATCCTCGTCAACCTGATCGGCAATGCGCTCGACGCCATGCATGCACAGCCCAGCCCCGAACTGTGGATCGAAGGGGCGATTGCCGAGGGTCGCTATCGCCTGCTGGTGCGCGACAACGGCCACGGAATCGACATGGAAGCGCGCAAACATCTCTTCGAACCCTTCTTTACCACCAAACCCGGCGAGCAAGGCCTCGGGCTTGGCCTGACCCTGTCGGCAAGTCTGGCGGCTGCGGCGGGCGGCAGTCTGAGTGCCGAGCATCCGGGCGATGGCGGCACCTGCTTTGTCCTCTGCCTGCCATTCATCGAAAGCGCTCCAACCGAACCTCGCCAGGGCGAGCCGACATGAGGCAACACCCATGAACATCAACAACGACCTGACCGTCCTGATCGTTGAAGACGATCCGCACGTGCTGCTGGGTTGTCAGCAGGCACTGGCGCTGGAAGATATCGTCAGCGAAGGCGTTTCGAGCGCCGAAGAAGCCTTGCTGCGCATTGGCGATAATTTTGCGGGTATCGTCATCAGCGATATCCGCTTGCCAGGTATCGACGGGCTGGAATTGCTGACCCGCCTCAAGGCGCGCGACAGCAGTTTGCCCGTGGTGCTGATTACCGGGCATGGCGACATCTCGATGGCCGTCAATGCCATGCGCGATGGAGCTTATGACTTCATGGAGAAGCCCTTCTCGCCCGAGCGTCTGGTGGACGTCACGCGTCGCGCGCTGGAACAGCGCGGACTGGCACGGGAAGTCTGGTCGCTGCGCAAGCAACTGGCCGAACGCGACTCGCTGGAAGGCAAGATCATCGGCCGCTCACCGGCCATGCAGAACCTGCGTGCCCTGATCGCCAACGTGGCTGATACCTCGGCCAACGTGCTGATCGAAGGTGAAACCGGCACCGGCAAGGAACTGGTCGCCCGCTGCCTGCATGATTTCAGCAGGCGCAAAGCCAGTCAGTTCGTGGCGCTCAATTGCGGAGGACTGGCGGAAAGCCTGTTCGAATCGGAAATCTTCGGCCATGAGGCCAACGCCTTTACCGGCGCAGGCAAGCGCCGGATCGGCAAGATCGAGCACGCCGACAACGGCACGCTGTTTCTCGATGAAGTGGAAAGCATGCCAGTCAACCTGCAGATCAAACTGTTGCGGGTCCTGCAGGAGCGCACGCTGGAACGTCTGGGTTCAAACCAGAGTGTGGCAGTGGATTGCCGGGTCATTGCCGCCACCAAGTCCGATCTGAATGCGCTGGGCCGGACCAACCAGTTTCGCAGCGACCTGTATTACCGCCTGAACGTCGTGACACTTGAGCTTCCGCCGCTGCGCGAGCGCCGCGAGGACATTCTGCAACTGTTCGAGCATTTCCTGCAGTTGTCCTCGCTGCGTTTCGACCGTGAGCCGCCGGAACTGGATCGCCAGACCGTATCGAGCCTGATGAGCCATGACTGGCCGGGCAATGTGCGGGAGTTGCGCAACGTTGCCGAACGCTTTTCGCTGGGTTTGCCGGCCTTCAAACAGACCGGCACCGTGATCGAGAATCAGAGCCTGGGCTTTGCCGAAGCGGTGGAGGCCTTTGAGCGCAACCTGCTCAGCGAGGCCCTGCAACGCAGCGGCGGCAATCTCAGCCAGGCCAGTCAGGAACTGGGCATGGCCAAGACCACGCTGTTCGACAAGGTCAAGAAATACGGGCTCTGAGCCGTTAAGTCGCGGCGCAATTGCGCCTTTCAAGCAGGAGAATTCATTGGATCTGGTACTCAAGGCCCTGTTGGGCGGCGCGGTGGTGGTGATCCTCGCGGCACTGGCCAAGACCCGCAATTATTACATTGCAGGCCTGGTGCCGCTGTTTCCGACCTTCGCACTGATCGCCCACTACATCGTCGGCAAGGGCCGCTCGCTGGACGATCTGAAAACCACGATCCTGTTCGGCATGTGGTCGATCATTCCCTACTTCGTCTACCTCGCGGCGCTCTACCTGCTGGTGGACCGCCTGCGTCTTGAAGCCTCACTGGCGCTGGCCGCCGTCGCCTGGCTGATCGCTGCGACGCTGCTGGTGACGGTGTGGGTCAGAGTTCATGGGTGACGGCGTAAGGCTTTACCTCACTTCGCCTCGCTGAGAATCTGCCGGATTGCACTGACGAACACGTCAACCGGCTGACCGCCCGAGACGGCGTACTGGTCGTTGAACACGATGGTCGGCACCGAACTGACGCCGCGAGAAGTCCAGAGCTGTTCGGCCTCGCGTACTTCATGTGTGTATTCGTTGTTGTCCAGAACGGCTTGGGCACGTACGCGGTCAAGGCCCACTTTCTGCGCCACATCTGCCAGGGTTTGGTGATTGGAAGGGTCTTTCAGATCGCTGAAATACGCTTCGAACAGCGCGTCTTTCAACGCATGCTGCTTGCCTTCAAGCTCGGCCCAGTGCAGCAGGCGGTGGGCGTCGAACGTGTTGTAGATACGCCGCTCGCCCTGGGCAAAGACAAAGCCCTGCTCGGCGCCGCGCTCACGGATGGTGTCGTGAATGCCTTCGATCTGTTCCGGTGTCGAACCGTACTTTTCGGCGATGTGTTCCTTGATGTCCTGCCCTTCGGCCGGCATGTTCGGGTTCAGCTCGAATGGCTGGAAATGGATTTGCGCCTGTACTTCATCGCCCAGTTCAGCCAGCGCCTTGTCCAGCGCCCGCAGGCCGATGACGCACCAGGGGCAGGAAACGTCGGAAACAAAATCGATTTTCAGTGCAGTGCTCATGCTGGCCCTCGCTCAATCGGCAAAAGCAACACGATACACCTCTGCCCATCCCTTTCAACCGTGTCCGGTTTTACAACTGCGCCAGGCTGCGACCGTCTTCGTGCTGCGCCTTCAGGTAAGGCAGCACTGCACCGAGCAACGGGGCCTTGAACGCTTCCTGAAAACGGTGCGCAAGTCCCGGAATCAAACGTAGCTGACTGCCTTGGATATGCGCCGCCACATGCACACCGTGCATCACCGGCAACAGCGGGTCGGCCGTGCCGTGTACGACCAGCACTGGCAAGCGCAGCCGGTTGAGCAGTTCCACCCGGCTGGGCTCGGCCAGAATCGCCATGATCTGACGCTTGACCCCTTCCGGGTTGAACGCTCGGTCATAGGACACCGCCGCCTGATGCAGCAGTTGCGCACGATCATCCTTGACCTCCGGGCTGCCCAGCGCCGCCAGCAGATCGGCCTGTTGTTCGATAGCCACCTCCCGATTCGGCGCGCCACGGCGGGCCAGAAGCTGCATCAGCGCGGGGCTCGGCATCGGCAGCCCCTGGGCGCCGGAACTGGTCATGATCAGCGTCATACTCTCGACCCGCGAAGGGGCAAGATCTGCCAGATGCTGGGCAATCATCCCACCCATGCTGGCACCGAGCACGTGGAACTGCCGAATCTGCAACGCATCCATCAGACCCAGCGCGTCATCGGCCATGTCGGTCAGCGAATAAGGCGCGGACACCGGCAGACCCAGCTTGTAGCGCAGCACTTCATACGTGAGGTTGGCATCGGCAGGCTGTTGCACCCAGGTCGACAGACCGACATCACGGTTGTCGTAACGAATCACGCGGTAACCCTGCTGACAGAGCGCAACCACGACTTCATCAGGCCAGTGAATCAGTTGCCCGCCCAAACCCATGACCAGCAGCAAGGCAGGGTCGGATTCACTGCCGATACTCTGGTAGGCAATACGGACGTCTTTAAGGTCGGCCACGTGCACAGGAACATTGACATCGCATCGATCAGCCGCAAAGGACTGCAGGCCGCACAAAAGCGCGGCCAGAAAAATTAAAACCCGCATGAAAAACACCAAAAAACAGATCCCCAGTAGGCAACGAGTCTGATGATGTTTTGCAAAGCGCGCTGCCACAGTTACGTGACAATTTGATGAAGGGTGCTCAACGGTCGTTTACGGACCTCAACAGAACCTGATCAGGCACAGGCCAGCAGCAGGTTGTCGCCAAACCGGGCACGCGCTTCCTGAACCAGCTCGACCTGATCGCTGGCGCTGCCAAGGGACAGGACCTTGTAGGTCGGCAGGCGATCAAACACCGGCGCCAGTTGCTCAGGCACGCTGACGCTGTCGATGTGCAGGCCGGTGACCGGCAACAAGGCGGCTACACCAAGATTGTCCTTCAGGTCACCACGGTAGGTCGCGACCAGTTTCTTCAGCGGCGAGTACTGAAGGATGTGGTACGCGCGCTCGAACGCGTTGCGCCACTCCAGCGGCAGGTCCAGGGTCAGGATCGGCTCATCGATCTGCACCCACTCGACGCCTCGGGCAGCCAGCCGACCGAAAATCTCGCCGTAGGCCGGCAGCAATCGTTCCAGCAGGTCGAGCTTGTCGAGGCCCTGTTCTGCCTGAGCGAACCAGAGATACGTCAGCGGGCCGATGACAGAGGGTTTGTGTCCCTGCGCTTCGGCGTCATGAGCATCCTTGAGCAGCGGCTCCCAATCCGGCTGGAAACGCTGCTCCTGAATAAGATGGGGAACCAGCGAAGAAAACTGCTCAGCCAGCCACTGGACTGGCGTGTGTGAAAAGGATTCATCACGCTGCCAGCACGCCCGCAGAGCCTGTTGCAATTCACGATCAGCGCCGATGCGCAGCGAGTCAGGGGTGTGTGCCAGAGCCACGAGGCGTCCTCCATAAAAGATGGCGCTATTGTCGACAGCGGAAGCATCATGAGACAAACTCATTTTTTTCGTGTTGATCACAAATACTATTCATGGAGCACTGACCGTGCTTGAGATACGCCACCTCAAAACCCTCCACGCCCTGCGTGAAGCCGATAGCCTCGTGGAAGCGGCCGAACGCCTGCATCTGACCCAGTCGGCGCTCTCACATCAGTTCAAGGAACTGGAAGAGCGCATGGCCATGCCGCTGTTCGTGCGCAAGACCAAACCGGTTCGGTTCACCAGTGCCGGTCTGCGCCTGCTGCAATTGGCCGACTCGCTGCTGCCTCAGCTTCGCGCTGCCGAGCGGGACATCGCGCGGCTGGCGGGCGGCACGGCGGGTCGCCTGCACATGGCCATCGAATGCCACAGCTGTTTTCAGTGGCTGATGCCGACCATCGACCAGTTCCGTGATGCCTGGCCGGAAGTGGAGCTGGATCTGTCCTCCGGTTTCTCGTTCGCCCCGCTGCCCGCGCTCGCCCGTGGCGATCTGGATCTGGTGGTGACTTCGGACCCGCTGGAGTTGCCCGGCATCACTTACGTGCCGCTGTTCACCTACGAAGCAATGCTCGCGGTGGCCAATCAGCACGCACTGGCGAGCCGACCCTACGTGGTCCCTGACGACCTGCTGACTGAAACGTTGATCACGTACCCAGTGGAGCGCGACCGGCTGGATATCTTCACGCGCTTTCTGGAGCCAGCCGACATCGAGCCCGCGCAAGTGAGGACGTCGGAACTGACCGTGATGATGATGCAACTGGTCGCCAGCGGCCGTGGCGTATGCGGCATGCCGCACTGGGCGCTGCACGAGTACAGTTCGCGCGGCTACGTCAAAGGCAAGCGGCTGGGGGAGAAGGGATTGTTCGCAACGCTTTATGCCGGTATTCGCGCCGACATGCTGGACGCGCCCTACATGCGCGATTTTCTGCTGACCGCCAAGGACACGTCATTCTCGACGCTGGATGGTGTCAGCGCGGTTCGCTGACACCTTGCCTGCAACTCAGACGACCTGGGCCTGCCGCTGCCTGTAGAGCGGCAGAATCAGGTCGCGGGTCAGCGGCGCCAGATGCAGCTCCACGTCAGTCTGCGTGCCGACCCAGATCACTTCCTCGATCTCGGCAGCAGGTACGGCCTGCGCATCGGTCATCACCTCGAACAAATGGCAATGAACCTCAAAGCCAGGCTCATTGGCGGCAGGCGCGGTGAACTCGCCGAGGAACGCGGCCTGTTGCGGATCAATGATCAGCCCCAGCTCTTCCTCCAGTTCTCTGGCCAATGCCACGGCTGCGGCTTCGCCTGGCTCGATCTTGCCGCCCGGCTGCATGAACGCCTGGGTGCCGCGCTTGCGCACCAGCAGGGTCTTGCCATCCGGAGCGATCAGCAACGCTGCCGCGATAGTAATGATCTTCATGCAAAAATATCCGTCTTTAGCAGTCGCGACTCGTCGGCGCGTTCCAGGGCCAGCGTGATCAGGTGATCGATCAGCCCGGCGTAGGAAAGACCGCTGGCCTGCCACAACTTGGGGTACATGCTGATGGAGGTGAAACCGGGGATGGTGTTGACCTCGTTGATGATGATGTCGCGCGCTTCGGTAACGAAGAAATCGACCCGAGACAGCCCCGCGCAACCAAGCACCTTGTAAGCGGTCAGCGCGACATTGCGCACCTCGTCGCTCAGATCGACCGTCAGCTCGGCCGGAATCGCGATGCGTGCCTGATCGCCGTTGAGGTATTTGGTGTCGTAGGCGTAGAACTCGTCGTTGGCGACCACTTCACCGCACACGCTGACCTGCGGGTCGCGGTTGCCCAGCACCGCACATTCCACTTCACGACCCACGATGCCCTGCTCGATCAACAGTTTGTGATCGAACTGGAAACCCAGCGCCAGCGCGGCCTCGAAACCAGCTTGGTCCATGACCTTGCTGACACCGACCGAGGAGCCCTGGCTGGCCGGTTTGACGAACATCGGCAGACCCAACTGACCGGCTACCTCAGCAAACTGAACCGTCTGACCGCGGGTCAGAACCACGAATGGCGCGACGGCAATCCCTGCATCGCGCAGCAGACGCTTGGTCACGTCCTTGTCCATGCAGGCAGCCGAGCCGAGCACGTCAGGGCCTACAAACGGAATCGCCAACAGGCGCAGCAGGCCTTGCAGCGAACCATCTTCGCCAAAGGCGCCATGAATCAGCGGAAACACCACGTCGATACGCGACAGTTGCTCACCGGACTCAACCTCGACGAACTGCCCGTCAGTGCTGCCCGGCAGAAGTGCCAGACGCTTGCCCGCAGTGCTCAGGCTGATCTTTGCCGGGTCGCCCGCGTTGAGCAGGTAATCACCTTCGTCGAACCGCAACCAGTTGCCCAGTTTGTCGACGCCGATCAGGGTCAGCTCATAGCTTTCACGATCAATTGCGTTGATCACGTTGCGCGCGGACTGCAACGAAACTTCGTGCTCGCTGGATTGCCCACCGAAAATGATGGCCACTGACTTTTTCAAAGCGGGTACTCCTGTTTTTCAGGCCGCGAAGATAAAAGCAATTCCCGCCAATAGTCCAGAGGACGAGTGGTCGCAACCCACATTCCCGGCAAAAAAAATCCCGGTCGAGGGCAATCCTGTGCGGATGGCCCCTGACCGGGACGGGTGATGGATCATTGACCTGCCGAAGCGTCTTTCTTGCTGCCAGAACCAAAGGTGGCAAAACGCTTGTTGAAGCCTGCGATCCGGCCTTCGCTGGTGGTCTTGCGTTGCTGGCCGGTGTACATCGGGTGCGATGCACTGGACACGTCGAGAGCGACGTAGGGGTACGTATTGCCGTCGGTGTGCTGCTGCGTGCGCTCTGTATCGACGGTGGAACCGATCAGAAAGTAGGCGTCGGCTGCAGTGTCGTGGAACAGCACGGTACGGTATGCGGGATGGATATCGGGTTTCATGGATGCCTCCAGGCAGCAGGTGATTTAAGCGTTATACAGTAACATAACGATATTTCCAGATGATAATGATTCCTGTCGATTGACTGCATCGGCGGGCTTGATCGAGGCCCGTGTTTCACTGCGATTGCTCGCTGGGTACGTCAACAGGAATGAAGTCCTGTGCAACCCTGCGATGCTGGTGGTTACGTCTCGATGCTGCAGAACGCCTTGCAGGAAGTGATCAGGGCCAGCACTCCACCGGACCCACGACCGCTTCATGCACAAGGCAGATGAACTAGGTTTCGTGGCGCTCGACCTGAACGAACAGGCCCTCATCCAGCACCTGCGCTGGACCAGCCTTGAAGGTCGTGAAGAGGTGTATGCCGCGACCGCACGTCTGCGACATCTCAAACCCCGCGTGCTGGAAAGCTGAACGAACGCTGCGGCACAGGCAAAAGCCATCACCGGCACGTCATTTACTGCTCACACCGATAGCGGCAATCCGCTACATTCCAAGGGCGCTTCCTGTCGACCCGCTCGTGCGAGCAGGCCGGGGGCGCAGACACTCCGGCAGCCCCGCATTCCTGCAAGTCGTCACAGGCAGGCGAAGACGGAGCGCCCAGCGTAGAAAACCGCCATTAGTCCAAGGATGTCGTATGAGCCTCTCGCTACTCAGTCGTTATGCCGTTTTCGTCGGATGCGTACTTTTCACACTGTTCAGCCTGCCGCTCTGGCACCACGAGTGGCTGTGGCCGTTCACGCTGCTGACCGCCGTCCTGAGCGTCGTGGGCATCATCGACCTGCTGCAGTCACGGCACTCGGTTCGTCGCAATTACCCGATCCTGGGCAACATCCGCTACGCCGTTGAAGCAATACGCCCCGAAATCCGCCAGTACCTGCTCGAGTCCGACAGCGACGCCCTGCCCTTCTCGCGGGCCCAGCGCTCGCTGGTGTACTCGCGCGCCAAGAACGAATCGGCAGACAAGCCCTTCGGCACGCTGATCGATGTGTATCAGACCGGTTTCGAATTCATCGGCCACTCCATGCGCCCTGCTCCGTTGAGCGACCCCAACAGCTTTCGTGTACTGATCGGCGGCCCGCAGTGCTCGCAGCCCTATTCGGCATCGATCTTCAATATCTCGGCCATGAGCTTCGGCTCGCTCAGCGCCAACGCCATCCGTGCCCTGAACAAAGGCGCCAGGCTGGGCAACTTCGCCCACGACACCGGCGAAGGCAGCATCAGTCCTTATCACCGCGAACACGGCGGCGACCTGACCTGGGAACTGGGCAGCGGCTATTTCGGTTGTCGCACGGCGGATGGCCGCTTCGACCCCGAGAAGTTCGCGGCACAGGCTACCAATCCGCAGGTGCGCATGATCGAAATCAAGATGAGCCAGGGCGCGAAACCCGGTCATGGCGGCATCCTGCCCAAACATAAAGTGACTCAGGAGATTGCAGATACCCGCGGCATACCCATGGGCGAGGACTGCATTTCGCCGTCCCGACACAGCGCGTTCTCCACGCCTTTCGAGCTGATGCAGTTCATTGCACAGTTGCGTGAGTTGTCGGGCGGCAAGCCGGTCGGCTTCAAGTTCTGTCTGGGTCATCCATGGGAATTCATGGGCATCGCCAAGGCCATGCTCGACACCGGAATCTACCCGGACTTCATCGTCGTCGACGGTACCGAGGGCGGGACCGGTGCCGCGCCAGTCGAATTCACCGATCACATGGGCACACCGATGCGTGAGGCACTGCTGTTCGTGCATAACACGCTGGTTGGCCTGAACCTGCGCAGCCAGATTCGTCTGGGTGCCAGCGGCAAGATCGTCAGTGCTTTCGACATTGCCAGCGTGCTGGCAATTGGCGCCGACTGGGCGAACTCCGCACGCGGCTTCATGTTCGCCATCGGTTGCATCCAGTCACAAAGTTGTCACACCAACAAATGCCCGACCGGCGTTGCGACTCAGGACGCGCTACGTCAGCGGGCGCTGGTGGTGCCGGACAAGGCCGAGCGGGTGTACAACTTCCATCGCAACACCCTCAAGGGGCTGGCTGAAATGCTTGCGGCGGCAGGCCTGGATAACCCTTCGCAACTGGAAGCCAAACATCTGGTACGACGCATGTCAGCCACAGAAATCAAACTGTTCTCGCAAACCCACGTCTTCCTGCAACCGGGGCAGTTGCTGAACGGCGTGCAAGACGACAGCTTCTATTCAAGGATGTGGCGGATGGCCCGCGCCGACAGTTTCGAACCGGCCGATGAAGTGGCGTAGGACTGCATCTGGAGACATTCTGTAATAGCCTGATTTTGCAATTGGCATGATTTAACGCCACCCTGCCGCGCCGCCGAGAGAGACAGACTGGCGGCGCGGAACCTCAGCCCTGTGCGGCTCATCTTATTAGCAACTTTCAAGAGTCCACCGTTATGACTAACGGACGCGATCATCGAATCGACTTCTTTCGAGGCCTGGCCCTGATCTTCATCTTCTGGGATCACGTGCCGGACAACCCTCTGGCCCAACTGACCGTGCGCAATTTCGGCTTCAGTGATGCGGCGGAGATCTTTGTGTTTCTGGCGGGCTATGCGGCCATTCTGGCCTACGGGCGCATTGCACGGCGCGAAGGGCTGCTGGTTGCAGGCGTGCGGATCCTGCGGCGCACCTGGGTGCTGTATGTGGTGCACATCTTTCTGCTGACCCTGCTGATGGGCATCGTGTTCGTCGCCAACAACCACGTCGAAACCCGCGACATGGTGCAGCAAATGGGCCTCGAATATTTCGTCGGCAATCCGCAACAGGCATTGGCCGACGAACTCCTGCTGCGCTTCAAACCCAACCTGACCGACCCGCTGCCGCTCTACATCGTACTGCTGCTTGCCTTGCCGCTGATCCTGCCTTTGATGCTGCGCAAGCTGGAACTGGCGGTGGGGCTGTCGATTGCGCTGTACATGATGGTGCCGCTATTTGGCTGGAATCTGCGCGCTTACGAAGGCGGCGGTGTCTGGTACTTCAATCCGGTCGCTTGGCAGTTGCTGTTCGTGCTCGGGGGCGCCTGCGCGCTGCGGGCTGAAACGTACGTCGCCAAAGAACGCCGCCCGTTGCATAGGCAACCGTTATTCATCGTATCTGCCGTTTATGTGCTGATCGCAGGCGCACTGACTTTCAGCGAAAAATGGCCGGGCCTGCACACAGTACTGGTGTCGACGCTACAAGTGGAAGCCTTCTACCCCATCAGCAAGACCGACCTCGCACCGGTTCGCCTGCTGCACTTCCTGGCGCTGGTCTACGTGGTTGCCCGCCTGCTGCCCACCACCAGTACCTGGCTCGATAACTGGCCCGCCCGCCAGACCTGCCGCATGGGCCGCTACTCACTGGAAGTCTTCTGCCTGGGCGTACTGTTGGCACCTTTGGCCGACATGGCCAATGCCCTGGCGGGTGACACCTGGCCGATGCAAGTGACCACCGCAGTGATCGGGTTGGGACTGATGATGCTCATGGCCAACGGACTCGAACTCAACAAACGCTTCGACAAAGCGCCCCGCCTGTTGCCCACCTGAGAACAGCCTCACACTCAACAGCCCTTTCGGAAGTTTCCTACTGCTTTATCAGGCCAAGTTTTTCTGGACATGGCCGTTATCCGGTATGAACTCAACGGGAGGGCAATGCCTTGAATATCAATACCGTGACAAGCTATGTAAGCACACTAACGTCTGAAAGACCGTTCCAGAATAGGGAGGTAGGAAATATCAGTAGGGATATCGTCGCCCTGTCGATTCCCCCAGAAAATCTGATGCTGCCATTCAAAGCTGTCCGCGATCCGAATGAGGAGTTTTACCATTACGAAAAAGCGCCTTGGCTGACCGAACAAGCCCAAGGCGATATGGACAACTACCTCACGCATATTTCCAGTGAATTTTTCGAAGTTAGCCGACAAGAATTTCTGAAGGAGGAAATCGGGAGGTTTCAAGAATCCGTCTGCAGAATGTTCGACGACTTTCACGACTTCAAGCAGCAGCTTTCCTACCTCAACCCGGAGCTTACCAAAAAACACTACGGTTTCACGCTCGGCTTCGATGAACACATCAAGGTAACCGACCCGGACGGTGTATTGACGCCCGCCGAGCATACTTACCTTACCGAGGAGCTTAACAAGCGTCAGCCGCTCAAGGATGCGCTGGTCAACAATGCCAAGAGCATCATGACGCTGCTGGACCATTACCCGGAAAAATTCGGCACTGAGCACACACTCAATCTTGAAGGCTTCAGCAAGGTTATCGATTACGGCCAGGTATTCAGCCGCAATACCATCGGCAATTTCATGGACACCATCATCTACCAGATCGAACGTAATGCCCCTAAACGCGAGGTCGTGGAGGGCGCGCAGGTGGATGTTCACGTTTGAATTGAGAAAGGCTTCACTACGAAACATCGTTTCGGAAATGCCCTACAGCGTTATCAGACCAAGGTTTACCCTGACTGCCGTTATCAAGGAAGCGTCATCCATTCAACAAGGAGCGAGACATGAATATCAACAGCGCTATTGTAATGCCATTGAAACCTTACATGCCAGCGCCTGACCGTGTACCTCAGGCGAACGAACCGGCACCATCCGACGTACTGACGGATCAGCAAAAGAAAGAAGCTTTTGCAAAAGAGTTTTACACGAGGGAGGAAGAGCCATGGAAGGGGAAGTTCTTCAGATATAGCGATGACACCGTGAAAAATGAAATGCGCGAGATGACGAAAGATCGATATTTAATTTTTACAGAACTGGAGGTTTGTAATGAACTAGGCAACCAATACGCATTTTTTAATCTCTTTAAAGCGCAGGTTTCAGATACACGGCCCGATTTGGCAGAGAAAAGCTTCAGCTTCACTCTTGGCGACGACGCGGAGATCAAAATACTGGACTCCGGAAAAAGTCTAAGCGATGACGACTTGAAGTGGTTGACCAGAGCCATCAACTCCGACGTCGACTTCAAAAGCTCGGTCAGACAAGGTGCGAAGCTTATCATGAGCCTCATTGACCACGACCCCAAAAATTTTTCGGGGAAAACCAACCTTACCCTCTTAAACTTTCAGGATATTGTCGACCTCGGGAAGGTACTCTCAGACCCAATCGACATGACAGAAGGATGGATGAAGCAAGTAAAGGAGCATGACGAGAAAAACCGGGACTCCCTGATCGATACCTACGCGTAGGAGCTCCAAAACGCTCTCCGCAAGCGAGAAGCTCGTAGAGCAACCATTGATAGATAGCACGCTTAACTTGAGAAAACGGTCACACCACAGCGCACTCTCGGAAATGTCCTACAGGGTTATCAGGCCAAGGTTTTTAATTCACTGCCGTTATCAAGGAAGCGTCATCCATTCAACAAGGAGCGAGACATGAATATCAACAGCGCCACTCCAATGACCATGAAACCTTACATGCTAGCGCCTGACCGTGCACCTCAGACGACCGAACAGGTGCCATCCGACGTAATGACGGATCAGCAAAAGAAAGAAGCTTTTGCAAAAGAGTTTTACACGAGGGAGGAAGAACCTTGGAAAGGAAGGCTCGTCAGATATAGCGATGACACCGTAAAAAACGAAATGCGCGAGATGACGAAAGAGCAGTATTTAACTTTTGCGAGCATGGAGGCTAGCATTGAACTCAGCAACCAATATTCATTTTTTTGCTACTTCAAAGAACATATTTTAGATGCGCGGCCTGACCTGGCAGAGAAAAACTTCAGCTTCACTCTTGGCGACGACGCGGAGATCAAAATACTGGACTCCGGAAAAAGTCTGAGCGATGACGACTTGAAATGGTTGACCAGAGCCATCAACTCCGACGTCGACTTCAAAAGCTCGGTCAGACAAGGTGCGAAGCTTATCATGAGCCTTGTTGACCACGACCCCAAAAACTTTTCAGGGAAAACGAACCTCACCCTTTTAAATTTTCAGGATATTATCGACCTTGGGAAGGTGATTTCAGACCCAATCGACATGACTGAAGGATGGATGAAGCAAGTAAAGGAGCATGACGAGAAAAACCGGGACTCCCTGATCGATACCTACGCGTAGGAGTTCCAAAAAAAGACGCTCTGCAGCCAAGCGGAGCGCCCTTTTTAAAATTTACGGCCTTGCATGCAAATTGGTTAGCCAGCGCTTACACAAATGCCCTAGCTTAAACGTGTAAACTTTGTCTTCCAGACGACCCGTTAAAATATTGCTAGCGCTGTAATCCCCCTTCCCGTAAAGCGTACTCCATGTAAATCTGGTCTTGTCGGTGAATTCATAAATATCGTTTGCTGGCCAACCTCCTTCACAACGGTTGAATTCAATCAGCCGTGATATCTTCCCTTCTTTATCGGATGTAAAGATTTCATGAATCTCTTCTTTAGTGCCCGTAGTCAGTGAAAATTTTAGCTGGCCACCCTCCAACGGATACGCCTTACTGTCCGTAAAAGTTGCCTCCAGCGTCGCCTCTTTGAACGCCTGAGTCGCAAGAAATCCTTCTAGGTACGGCTGAAAAGCCGAAATCGGCAAAATGCCTTTCTCGTTGAGCAGGTCGTAATTCATGTGAGGAAACGATCCGAACACGATTCTGTACTTAGTGCTCTCAAAATTGGCCCCATCAACGGCGGAGACGCGGACGTTGACCTGAGAACCGGGGTTCAAGCCAGATATCTTATAAGCGCCTGCATAGGGCTTACGCTTCCACTCGCCGCCATCAACTTGATATTCAACTTTCCAGAGTTTGTCGTATTGACTGCCGGGCGTTGCCAACAAAACATTCTGACCGCGAATCGCAGTAAAGCTGTACTGATGGACCGCCGAAGTACTCTCCAGTGTCTGGGTAATCTCGTGAATCTTGTCGGAGAGCACGACCACGCCTGGAGTTTCCGCACGCAGCGTCGATGTTTCCTGTTGAGCATCCGGCACAACACCTGCAACATCGCTTTCGCCCTGTGCAAATGCATGGCAGGACATCGCCAGAAACAGTCCAGACAAGAGCAAGCGGCCTGTAGCGCTTTTATTGTTATCCATCTTAAATCCTCAACTTCAATCCGTTAATTTATGTCAGGCATCATTGCCACTGACTGCCTGGACGTAATCAGTTGAGTCGCTGAAGATCAATACCAAAAACAACTTTACGGAAACATCCTACACATTAATAACTCGCAAATTTTATATATATACCGCAGATCGGCCTTTCCTGGTTTCCACTGGCTCGAATCTGGCTGACTACCCCTTAACGCCTGCAACGCCCTCTAAATTCCTCCTGACAATTTCTCCTGCAATCCCGCCCAGCGTCTAAGCTTGTCTCAGGTGCGTTAACAGGGTGACGGGCCATCGACTATGGGCGTATTCAGGCATTCCGATAGCAGGCAAGATGTGATTTCCGCTGACCGTCAGGATGACCCACGCGCGCCGAAGCATCCCCCTCGTAAACGTTACGGATGGCGGGTGTTCTGGGTGGTCGTGGCATTGGGAGGTGTAGCGCTGGGTGCAGCGGTGGCGGTCGAGAGCCGCAGTTCCAGGCTTCAGGCCCGGGAGTTCAGCCGTTTTGCCGCCAACCTCAGTTACTCGGTGCAGCCTGGACCGAGCACGGATGTTGTGTACCCGGGTGACGGGCCTTTCGACAAACGTCTGGGATATTCCTCGCTGGACGACTTCCTGCCGCGTCTGCTGAAGCGCGATTACGTGATCACCCGACAGGTGCGCTTTTCACCCGAGTTGATGCGTTACAGCCAGCGCGGTTTCTTTGTGCCCTATCAGGAAAAGATTCAGGCGGGGCTGTCGATCACCGACTGTCGGGGCGCGCCACTGTATGAGTTCCGCTATCCACAGCAGTTTTACCCAGCCTTCGCCGACATTCCGCCAGTGGTGGTGCACAGCCTGCTGTTCATCGAAAACCGCGACCTGCTCGACCCGCAGCAGCCGCTGGCCAACCCGGCAGTGGACTGGCCGCGCTTTGCCAAGGCGGCGTGGTCGCAGATCGCGAGAATGCTGTCACTGCCCGGCCAGTCGGCAGGCGGCAGTACGCTGGCCACGCAGTTGGAAAAGTACCGTCACTCGCCGGACGGACTGACGCAATCGGGCTCGGAGAAGATCCGGCAGATGATCTCTGCCAGTGTCCGGGCCTACCAGCCGGGCGCGCAGACGCTGGAGGCGCGCCAGCATGTGGTTCGGGATTACCTCAACAGCGTGCCGTTGTCGGCCGTGCCCGGGCATGGCGAGGTACACGGTCTGGCCGAGGGGCTGCGGGTCTGGTTCGGTGCGGACTTTGCCAGAACCAACGAAATTCTCGCGTCCAGTCCTGCCGACAGCAAAGGCCTGGCCGAGAAGGCGCTGGCCCTGCGCGAGGTGCTGTCACTGGTGATTGCCCAGCGCCGCCCTTCTCACTATCTGGCCAAGGGTCGACTTGAACTGGCAGAGCTTACCGACAGCCACATTCGCTTGCTGGCGCAGGCCAACGTCATCGATCAACCCCTCGCCGACGCAGCGCTGGCGGCGACGGTCACTTATCGCGACTGGGTGCAGCAGCCTACGATTCAACCGATCGAAACCAACAAGGGCATCAGCGTTGCGCGTACCCGTCTGTCGAACCTGCTGAATCGGCCCCTTTACGACCTGGACCGTCTCGACCTGTCGGCCACCAGCACCCTGCACGGCCAGTTGCAGACTCAGGTCAGCCAGTACCTGCGTGATCTGGCCGACCCGGAGTTCGCCCGCAGCATGGGGCTGATGGGCGAGCGGCTGTTGTCGCCGGCCAGCACCGCGCAGGTGCGCTACAGCTTTACCCTTTTCGAGCGCGGCGCCGATGGCTCGCGGGTCAGGGTGCAGACCGACAGCACCGACCAGCCCTTCGACATCAACGAGGGCAGCAAGCTGGAGCTGGGCTCGACCGCCAAGATGCGGGTGCTGACGACCTATCTGGAAATCATTGCCGAGTTGCATGGGCGCTACGCCGACATGAGCGTTGCGCAGCTGCGAAAAGTCCCGATTGAAGAACCGGATCGCCTCACGCGCTGGTCAGTGGATTATCTGCTGCAGAACAAGGACCGCGACCTGTCGAAGATGCTCGCGGCGGCGCTGGACCGTACGTACTCGGCCAGCCCCGGAGAAGCCTTCTTCACCGGCGGCGGTATGCATCGCTTCAACAACTTCAGACATGAAGACGACGGACGCATCCCGACCTTGCGCGAATCGCTGCGCGAGTCGATCAACCTGCCGTTCATTCGCCTGATGCGCGACGTGGTGCGCTACAGCACCTATCAAGCGCCCAGCAATAGCGCGGCGTTGCTCAAGGACGACGACAACCCGCGTCGTCAGGAATACCTGAGCCAGTTCGCCGACCGTGAAGGCACTGTGTTCCTGCTGCGCTTCTGGAAACGCTACAAGGACAAGACCACGCAGGAACGCCTCGACACCTTTCTGGATGGCATTCATCCCACCGCCATTCGCCTGGCTGCCGTGCATCGTTACCTGCTGCCTGGCGCCGACCGCACGACCTTCAATGCCTTCGTTCGTGCGCACCTTGAAGACACGAGAGCGACGTCGAAACTGACCGAAAAACGTCTGGCGGATCTGTATGACAGTTACGGCCCCGGCGCCTATGACCTGCCCGATCAAGGCTACGTCGCGCGGGTACATCCGCTGGACCTGTGGCTGGTGGGCTATCTGCTCAAGCATCCCGACGCCCAGTTCAAGGACGCCGTGGCCGCCAGCCGTTTCGAGCGCCAGGAAGTCTATGGCTGGTTGTTCAAGAGTCGGCACAAGGGTGCGCGCGACAGCCGCATCCGCACGATGATGGAGGTCGAGGCGTTTCTGGACATCGAGCAGCGGTGGCAGCGTGTGGGTTATCCGTTCGACCATCTGGTGCCTTCGCTGGCAACCGCCATCGGCAGCTCCGGCGATCGTCCGGCCGCACTCGCCGAGTTGATCGGCATCATCCAGAACGATGGCATCCGCCTGCCCGCGGTACGCATCGACAGCCTGCATTTTGCCGCCGACACGCCTTACGAAACCGAACTGACCATCAACCCGGAACTGGGCGAACGGGTGTTGCCATCCGAAGTCGCCGCAGCCATGCGCGAGGCGCTGTCCCAGGTGGTGGACGGCGGTACGGCGAAACGCGTGCAGGGCACGTTCAAAATGCAGGATGGCAGCGTGCTGGCGATGGGTGGCAAGACCGGCACCGGGGATAACCGGATAGAGAGCATCGGCGCAGGCGGACGCATCCTCAGCTCGCGGGCCGTCAACCGCACGGCGACGTTCGTGTTCTACATCGGCGACAACCATTTCGGCACGCTGACGGCTTTCGTTCCAGGCCGTGCTGCCGAAGGCTTTCGCTTCACCTCGGCACTGCCAGTGCAAGTCCTCAAGGGCATGGCGCCGATATTGACGCCATATCTGGAAGATCACGGAAAGGCGATGTGCAGCTCGCCGTCTACCGGAGAAATCACAGGGACGTGAGTCCGTTACCGTTCGTCATCCACTTTTGCAGAACCATTTAGATATATCTTAAGGTATATCTAACTTGTACAGACAGAGAGATGAAGACCATGCGTGATGACGCTCATCACCCCCACCCTCGCCCCCCACACGCTCGTGAAGACCGAGACGGTTTTGAAAAACGTCCCGGCCGTGAACGCGGTGGACGCGGCCCGCGTGTGTTTGCCCCGGGCGATCTGAAATTACTGCTGCTGGCGCTGATCGCCGAGCAGCCCGCCCACGGCTATGACCTGATCCGCAAGATCGAAGGTCTGTTCGATGGCGCCTACTGCCCAAGCCCCGGCGTGATCTATCCGACCCTGACCTTTCTGGAAGAAAGCGAACTGGTCACCGGCGACGCTCAGGCGGGCAAAAAGCTGTACACCGTGACCGAGGCCGGTCGCACGTCCCTGCTGGAACAGACCGTTGCACTGGACGGCGTACGCACCCGCATCGAGGTCAGCAAGCGCTCGCTGCGGGGCCACGACCGACCGCCGGAAATCCACGAAGCGGTGCACAACCTGCGCCACGCCATGCACATGCACGACGGCCGCTGGAGCCCGGAAGAAATCATTCGGGTCCGCGACCTGCTCAACAACACCGCCAAGGCCATCGTCGATGGGCCGCAATCAGCCTCGGAGCCGTCGCAATGACTTCAGACCACACGACCCAGGAACAATCGATCCACCGCGTCATGCATGAAATCAAACGTCGCAAGCTAAAAGTGCTGCGCGTGACTCAACTGACGCCGCTGATGCGCCGCATCACCTTGCAAGGCCCGGAGCTGAGCGGCTTCATCAGCCTGGGCACCGACGACCACGTCAAACTGTTCTTTCCACGCACGCCCCAGGAGCAGGAGGCGCTGGAAACCCTGACGCCTGGCAGCGACAAGGACGCGCCACGCCCACCGATGCGTGACTACACGCCGCGTCGCTATGACGAAGCCACGGGCGAACTCGATATCGATTTCGTGCTGCATGGCGAAGGCCCGGCCGCCACCTGGGCAGCGCAGGCTGAACCGGGACAGTTCCTGCACATTGCCGGCCCCAAGGGTTCGATGGTGGTGCCGGACATGTTCGACAGTTACCTGTTGATCGGCGATGAAACCGCCATTCCGGCCATCGCCCGTCGTCTGGAGTCGCTGCCGGCCAACCGCGCTGCGCTGGTGGTGGTCGAGGTGGCGAACGAACAGGAACAGCAGGTATTCCGGAGCGCGGCCCAGGTCGATGTGATCTGGATTGTGCGCGGCGAACAGAACCTGATCGATGTGACGCGTCGTCTGGAAATGCCCGAAGGCAGGCTCTACGCCTGGGTGGCCACGGAATCCGGCCTGTCGCGCAAGCTGCGTCGGGTATTGCTGGAGGAGTTCGGGCTCGACGAAGCGTTCGTCAAGGCCGCCGGTTACTGGAAGCTGGACGGCGAAGACACGTAAATCGAAATGGTCTGGCGCGCTTGGCTGCGCCAGACTAAGCAGCGGTCCTCTTCATTTCTGACGACGCGACGCCCAGCGATCCATACCCACCAGTATCAACGCGATCACCACGAACCCCAGCAACACACCCAGCGCGTTGATGAAGGCTTTGGTGAAACCGATCGTGCCGATATCGATGAACGGGTACATGTAATCGCCGATCACATCGCCGCGCAGCAGGATGTAGGCGAAGTACACAATCGGGTACAGCGCCCATAACAACACATGCTTCAGGCGCAACAGCCCCTTGGGCACGCACAGCCACCAGTACGCCAGAAAGGTCAGCGGCATCACGTCATGCAGCAATTCGTCGGCGATGAACTGCCAGCCTTGCGGGTGCCATAAATGGCGCAACAGGATGTTGTAGGCAATGCCGACCACGGCGATGCTCACCGCGATGCCGCTGCACACCACAGGATCGCGAAAGAACCTGTGCCCCGCCGACTGTCGCTGGCTGAGCGCACAGCTCAGCGCGACCGCCACCAGCGTATTGGTGAGCACGGTAAAGAAGCTGAAAAACCGGACCAGTCCTCCCAGCAAGCTGGCGTGATCCATCCAGCGGCCGATCAGAATCAGATACAGCTGAATCGCAAGCCCCGACCAGCCCAGACAGGCGGCCAGCAGGAGGATGTAACGCTGCCGTTGGGAACGAGGCAGGTGGTGACTGTGCATCGGTGTGCTTCCTTGGATATCAGCCTCCCTGCCATGCGTTGATTACCAGCCTTTACTGCGGTGCAGCTTCTTGTACAGCCCTTCCACCTTTTCCCGCGCCCACGGCGTCTTGCGCAGAAACGTCAGGCTGGACTTGATGCTCGGGTCGCTCTTGAAGCAGCGAATGTCGATGCGTTCGGCCAGACCCGACCACTCGTAGTGCTCGACCAGGGCGGTGAGAATCTGCTCCAGCGTGACGCCATGCAGCGGGTCGGTATTGGGTGTCGTCATGTCAAACCTTGAAGCCCGTGAGTGGGCGCAATACAGGAAGGTGCGCACCTTAGCCGAGCCATCGGACATCGGAAAGGCTCAAGTGTGCGTCAGGGCTGAATCCCCCGTTAAAGATAGTCCTTTAAAGCACTGTTACCAAACCTGCAATGATCCATGTCAAGGAAAGCCCTTTTCGTAAACTCGTTAGCGTCCTATCATTGTCGCCTTCATAGCTGAACCGATTCTCTGCATCCGGAGTTTCACCGATGACCGCCCAGACGGTCACGGAGAGCCTTGTCGTTCCTGAAAAAAACCAAAAAAGAATGCCCCTTTTCATGCCCAATTCATCAAAGCATTACCGCTTCGCCACGGTTCAACGTGCTGTCAGTCTGTGCGGCCTGACACTGCTCGGCCTGGCAGGCACAGTCCATGCCGCGCCCGCCCTGTCTCCCGACTCGCCCTGGATGCTGGGTGACTGGGGCGGCAAGCGCACCGATCTCTCGACGCGTGGGATCGATTTCAAACTCGATTACACCAGCGAGACCGGCGCCAATCTGCACGGCGGTTACAACCACGACAAAGCGACCCGCTACAGCGACCAGATCGCCGTCGGCGCTCATCTGGACCTGCAGAAAATCCTCGGCTGGCATGACGCCGAGTTTCAGCTGACCCTGAACAACCGCAACGGCGACAATATCAGCAACGACCGGATCGGCGACCCCCGCACCGGAACGATCTCTTCCTCGCAGGAAGTCTGGGGACGCGGCAGCGTTACCCGACTGACGCAGATGTGGTATCAGCAGAAATTCTTCGACCAGGCCTTGAGCATCAAGCTCGGCCGCTTCAACGAAGGTGAGGATTTCAACAGCATTCCCTGCGACTTTCAGAACCTGTCGCTGTGCGGCTCGCAGGTCGGCAATTACGTCAACACTTGGTACAACTGGCCGATCAGCCAATGGGCGATGCGCATCAAGTACCAGCTCACGCCTGAAGTCTTCGTGCAGGTCGGAGCGTTCGAACAGAACCCGTCCAACCTGGAAAACGACAACGCCTTCAAACTCAGCGGCAGTGGCACCGAAGGTGCGGTGTTGCCGGTGGAGTTGGTCTGGTCGCCCAGCGTCGATGGCCTGCCGGGTGAATACCGCGCCGGTTATTACTACAGCACCGCTGATAGCGAAGATGTCTACAAGAACACCGACGGTCAGCCCGCTGCCCTCACCGGGACGGCGTATCGTGGTGCCTCGAGCAAACACGGCGTGTGGCTCAATCTGCGCCAGCAGGTCACCGCTCAGGACAGTGATGCCAGTCGCGGCTTGACGCTGTTCGCCAACGGCACGCTGCACGACAAGAAAACCAACATGGTGGATAACTATGTTTCGGTCGGCATGGTCTACAAAGGCCCGTTCGATGCCCGTATCCAGGACGATATCGGCCTGGGTCTGTCACGCATTCACGTCAATCCGGCGTACCGGAAAAACGCTGATGCACGAAATCAGGCAGCAGCGGTCTACGACTACAACGACCCATCCTTCACGCCTTTGCAGGACACGGAATACAACGCCGAGCTGTATTACGGCGTGCATGTGGCCGACTGGTTGACCGTGCGCCCGAACCTGCAATACGTGCGTCATCCGGGTGGGCTGGACGAAGTCGACGACGCGCTGGTGGCTGGATTGAAAGTGCAACTCTCGTTCTGACCAACGGTTGAATTCAACCGTCGGTAAATCGTCTCAACAGTTAGTTCGGTTTCAAGAGTGGTCCAGGGTTTTGCAGAGGTTGCAGCGCCAGGGGTCAATCATTCAATTCTCGCGGAGATTCGCATTATGAGCACTGATGGTGCTTCGGGTAGAAATCGTCTGTTACCGACACTGCTCGGGCTGGTGATTCTGTTGATGGGGCTGGTCTTGGTGGTCGGTGGCATCAGGTTGCTGCAACTGGACGGCTCGCTGTATTACCTGCTGGCCGGTATCGGCTTTGCGGTAACCGGCGTGCTGTTGATGACCGGGCGCAGCGCTGCGCTGGGTCTGTACGCGTTGCTGCTGTTCGCCAGCACGGTCTGGTCTCTGTGGGAAATCGGTCTGGACTGGTGGCAACTGGTGCCGCGTCTGGCGTTGTGGTTCGCGCTGGGTCTGGTACTGCTGCTGCCATGGTTCCGCCGTCCGCTGCTGCGTAATGGCCCGGCCCGCATGGGCACCGGTGCGTTGAGCATCGCCGTGGTGCTTGCCGGTCTGACCGCGCTGGCCAGCCAGTTCACTAATCCTGGCCGCATCGAAGGTCAGCTGGATCGCGAGACTGCGGGCACGACCAACACCGCACCGGCGATGCCTGACGGTGACTGGCAGTCCTATGGCCGTACCGCCTTTGGTGACCGCTACTCTCCGCTGGCGCAGATCACGCCAGAGAACGTGAGCAAGCTGGAGCCGGCGTGGACGTATCGCACCGGCGACATCCCAGGTCCTAACGATCCGGGCGAGACGACCGCCGAGAACACCCCGCTCAAGGTCAACGGCATGCTGTACGTGTGCACGCCGCACAGCCAGGTGATCGCACTTGACCCGGATTCGGGCAAGGAAATCTGGCGCTTCGATCCGAAGATCAGCACCCAGAACGCCGAGAACTTCAAAGGCTGGGCGCACATGACCTGCCGTGGCGTCACGTATCACGATGACGCAGCCTACGCCGCTGCTGGCGCTCCGGCTCAAAGCCCGGCAGCCCCTGCTGCGACTGACGCGTCGACTGCCAGCGCTTCCTGCCCGCGCCGGATTTTCCTGCCGACTGCCGACACCCGTCTGATCGCCCTGAATGCCGACACCGGCAAGATGTGCGAAGACTTCGGCAACAAGGGCTCGGTCGATCTGACGGCCAACATGGGCACCTTCGCGCCAGGTGGTTACTATTCCACCTCGCCTCCGGCCGTGACCAAGGACCTGGTGATTATCGGTGGCCACGTCACCGATAACGTCTCGATGGATGAGCCGTCCGGCGTGATCCGTGCGTACGACGTATACACCGGTCGTCTGGTCTGGAACTGGGACAGCGGCAATCCTGAAGCCACAGCGCCTATCGCTGAAGGTCAGGTCTACACCCGCAACTCGCCGAACATGTGGTCCATGTTCAGCGTCGATGAAAAGCTGGGCATGATCTACCTGCCGATGGGCAACCAGACGCCTGACCAGTGGGGCGGCGACCGTACGCCTGAGTCCGAGAAGTACAGCGCGGGCCTGGTTGCACTGGACATCGCCACCGGCAAAGTGCGTTGGGATTACCAGTTCACTCACCACGACCTGTGGGACATGGACGTGGGCGGTCAGCCGACCCTCATGGACATGAAAACCGCTGACGGCGTGAAACCGGCTGTACTGGCTTCGACCAAGCAGGGCAGCATCTACGTGCTGGACCGCAGCAATGGTCAGCCGATCGTGCCGATCAATGAAGTGCCCGTTCCACAAGGCGCGGTCGAAGGCGATCACACCTCGCCGACCCAGCCCAAGTCTGACCTGAACTTCATGCCGCCTCCGTTGAAAGAGCGTGACATGTGGGGCGTGACCCCGTTCGACCAGATGCTGTGCCGGATCGACTTCAAGTCCCTGCGTTACGACGGCCCGTTCACTCCGCCATCGCTGCAGGGCTCGATTGTTTATCCAGGCAACTTCGGTGTGTTCGACTGGGGCGGTATCTCCATCGACCCGGTTCGCCAGATTGCGTTCGTGAACCCGAGTTACATGGCGTTCCGCTCCAAGCTGGTGCCGTCGGCTGAAGTGGAAGGCGGTCCAGGTCGCAAGAGCGAAACCGAAGGCGTACAGCCAAACAAGGGCGCCCCGTATGGCGTGATCCTGGAAGCACTGCTGTCGCCAATGGGCCTGCCTTGTCAGGCACCGGCATGGGGCTACGTGGCTGCGGTCGATCTGACCACCCACAAGACCATCTGGATGCACAAGAACGGCACCGTGCGTGACAGCTCGCCAGTTCCGATCCCGCTGACCATGGGCGTTCCAAGCCTGGGTGGTACGTTCACCACCGCCAGCGGCCTGGCGTTCCTGAGCGGTACGCTCGACCAGTACCTGCGTGCCTACGACGTTCGTAACGGCAAGCAACTGTGGGAAGGCCGCCTGCCTGCAGGCGCTCAGACCACGCCAATGACCTACACCGGCAAGGACGGTCAGCAATACGTGCTGGTCGTGGCTGGCGGTCACGGCTCGCTGGGCACCAAGCAGGGTGACTACGTAATGGCGTTCAAACTGCCGAAGTGATGTTCTGCTGAGGTAAACGAAAGGCGGCTATCGAGAGATAGCCGCCTTTTTTGTGGCCTCGATGATCGCTCCCATGCTCCGCGCTTGGCGTTATACACAAGTCCTCCTGGAGGAATACGATGATGATCGTTCCTACGCTCTGCGTGGGAATGCCTACCAGGACGCTCCGCGTCCGCTCTGGAATGTGGCGCAGATGTGTGTCCAAGCTCCAGCGTTATCCAAGTCATGCGCTCGGCTTACTGAATCCTCAGTCTGTGCCATTTGTGACGCGGAGCAATGGGCACTGCCCGTGTCTAACGTACTTTCCCACCCGTTTTACCACCCGCGCGCAGGATGTCGCTCCAGCGCCGAACGAGGTAGTTGTGCTCGTTCATGACCGAATTCCACACGGCGATGTGGCCCATGCGTTCTTCGTACGAGCCGCCGTCGCGCACTTCCCCGGCATCGATCAGCGGCAGACCGTCACTGCCCAGCAGTTGCTCGCGCGCAGGCAGACCAGCGTACCAATAGTCCCATTCCGCAGCGCTCAAGTGATCGCGGCTGCGGGCCGGGTTGCCGATGTAGTAACCCTGACGCGCCATCACCGCGCCCGGCCAGCCGGACAGCCACCAGTTCAGATATGCATAAGCCGCATCTAGCACCGGGCCCTTGGCGTGGCGCGACAGGGACAGCCCGCCGAACCAGCCGCGATAGCCTTCCTTGGGCACCGCAACACGATATTTCACACCTGCTCGATGCAGCCGAACCAGCGTCGGCGACCACAAGCTCTGAATATCGATGGTCGGGCTGAGCATCAATTCGGCCGCTTCCTCGTCGTCGGACCAGAACGCACCGAAATGCCCCTGTTGCTGTTTACGCACCAGCACGTCGGCGAGCAGGTCGATTTCCTCGATGCACATGTTGCCGATGTCCTTGAACTGCGCCAGTCCCGCGCCCTGCACCGCCAGCGCGGCGTCGAGGGCACCAATGGCGGCATCGCTCTGCAACGCAATACGTCCACTCCAGACCGGATCAAGCAGCCAACCCCAGCTTTCATCGGACGGGTTCAGGCTGTCCGGCAGGCGTTCCGGGCGATAGGCAAAACTGTCAGCGTTGTGGGTCAGCGGCAGCATGCTGATGCGCTCGGTGACCGCGCTGCCCAGGCTGCCGTCGTGCTGCACGAACAGACGCTCGCTGGGCACACTGCCGCTGCCGGGTTGGTCAGTGGGTCTCAGGCGCCCGCGCTTGGGCAGATCGTTGATCTCGTGCCACAGCGCAATGCGCCGCGTATCGATAGGCTGAATCGCCCGCGCCGGCCAGACAAAATCGACGTTGTGAAACCATTGGTCATAAAGGTCGTAACTGTCCGGCTGCATGACCGCGATGCGTTGCGCGGTCTGCACGTCGTGGATCTGATAGACCAGTTTGATGCCCAGGTCCTGTTCGGCGCGTTCCCGCAGAGACTCAAGCAACGTGACGGAGGTACCCAGCACACGCAACGTGATGGTCATGCAGCGGTCTCGCTTTGAGCCGAGGCCACAGGCGGCGCGAAGCTGGCGGCGAACACGTCGAACGAGCGTCGCAGCAACTCAGGGTCGAGACCGCGCAGAATGAACACCAGACGCGAGGTGCGATCATCACCCGGCCAGGCCGCAAGGTGGACAGGCGCATGCAGGCAATGCTGCACACCATGGATCACGACAGGGGTCTGATTGGCATTCACGTTGAGCAGTCCTTTGACACGCAGGATTCGTTCGCCGTGGCATCTTAACAGCATCGACAACCACACCCCGAACCCGACCCAGTCCAGCGGCCGCTCGAAGGTCAGACAGCAGACCTGTGCGTCGCCATGCCGGGGCAATGTGGATTGCGGGCGATGCAGTTGCCAGCGGGTCACCTCCTGAGCGGGTTCTGCACTGCGTACGCCCTGCCCCAGCAGCAACTGATCGCCGCTATGAACCTGTGCGGTGTCCAGCAGGGGTGCGGAGAAATTGAGCGCCTGCAGATGCAGACGCAGTGCATCGAGAGCAGGCTCATCGACCAGATCGGTCTTGCTCAGCAGCAGCCTGTCAGCGGCGGCGACCTGCGCCAGCCACTCGGGGTGCAGACGCTCCTGCAGCGTGGCATGGCAGGCATCGACCAGCGTGACGATCAGCCCCACATGGAACCGCCCGCGCAGTTGCGGGTCATGACTCAGCGTGGCGAGGATAGGCGCAGGGTCGGCAAGACCGGTGGTTTCCAGAATCACACGACGAAACGCCGGGATTTCACCGCGACTGCGGCGCTCCAGCAGACCGAGCAACGCGTCTTTCAGCTCGCCGCGAATCGAGCAGCAGACACAGCCGCTGGGCAGCAGAACGGTATCTGGCGCCACTTCTTCGACCAGCAGGTGATCAATGCCCACGTCACCGAACTCGTTGATCAGCAGCGCGGTGTCGCCCATGTCCTCATCCGCCAGCAGGCGCTTGAGCAATGTGGTTTTGCCGCTGCCCAGAAAGCCGGTGATCACGTTCAGCGCAATGCTCATGACGACCTCTGCAAATGTTCAAGCAAGCGGGAATCGAGGGGATCCAGCGGTCGGCCGATCAGCAGTTCGGCCTTCTGCCACAACTGATCAAGGCCGCTCGCCAGTTCCTGTTTGCCGGTAGCGCCCAGCAGCAGATAGGAAACGCCCTGAAAGTCCTCGACCTTCAAGCGAAACGGCGCCACTACCTTGTTGATGGCTGCAATGCGCCGCAAGCGCTCACGCCGCCTCGGCAGCTCGCCACTCAGCGGATCGCTCCAGTGAACGTCTTCGCCCAACAGCCCGCACAGTCCACACATGATCAGTCCTCGCTCAAGTGCATCACGGCATCACGTCGCCGGAGTTCGGCCCCAGTGTCTGACCCACGAACAGATTGCCGCCCGGTTCACTGCCGAGCAGCACAGCGACCGGCGCGACTTCCTCTGCCAACCCGAAACGGCCCAGTGGCAGCTCAGCCGCCTTGGCGGTTTTCCAGGCACTGCTGATGCCTGCAACCAATGGCGTTTCGATGGGGCCAGGCGCGATGGTATTGACCAGTACATTGTCCTTGGCCACTTCCAGCGCCAGGGATTTGGTGAAGCCGATCACGCCGGCCTTGGCAGCGGAGTAGTGGGTCAGCTCAGCGCCGCCCTTGATGCCCAGCTGCGAGGCGACGTTGATGATCCGTCCCCAGCGTTGCGCCAGCATATGCGGCAAGGCGCGCTGGCTGGCAACGAACACGCTGGTGAGGTCGACGCGCAGCATGTCGTTCCACATGTCGATGCTCAGATCGACGCAGCGCGCCTGGGTCAGCATGCCTGCGTTATTGACCAGAATGTCGATGCCGCCGAACTGCTCGACGCAGGCATCGACACCGGCCTGCGCGCCTTCGACTGTGCCGACGTCAGCCACGCAGGCGTACACCTGCGCGCCGAGCTGGCGGCACTCTTCGGCGACCTTGGTCAGGTTGGTCGGATCACGGTCGCCCAGTACCAGCTGTGCGCCTTCAACGGCGTAGGCCCGCGCGATAGCAGCGCCGATGCCGCTGCCTGCGCCGGTGATCACGGCGCGTTTGTCTTTGAGTTGCTGCATGGTGAATTCCTTGTTACGGGTAGCCGGGAAAATCCATAGCGCCTGATTACGTAAGCTGATCATGCCCATGCTCCGCGCTCAGCGTTATACACAAATCCGCCTCGCCACTGATCGTGCCCATCGCTCCGCGTGGGCATGCCTCCCGTGACGCTCCGCGTCACAAATGGCACAGATTGCGGATTCAGTGAGCCAAGCGCATGACGTGGATAACGCTGGAGCTTGGCCGCGCATCTGCGCCACATTCAAGAGCGGACGCGGAGCGTCCTGGGAGGCATTCCCACGCGGAGCGTAGGAACGATCATTAAAACGCATCGCCGGCAAGCCGCCTCCCACACTTTGATCGTGCCCGTCGCTCCGTTCAGGCACGGTCATGACCTGCGTCATCTCACTCCGGCCAGCGCACGGTCAGGCCGCCGTCGATCACGATGCTCTGCCCGGTCAGGTAGCTGGCTTCGTCACTGCACAGAAAACGCACCAGCGATGCCACTTCATCCGCCCGGCCGACACGCCCCAGCGGGATCGCTTTGGCGGCCTGTTTCAGCCCTTCCGGGCCCAGCGAGTTCTTGCTGTCCAGCGACTGCGGTGTTTCGATCAAGCCCGGAATCACCGCGTTGCAACGAATGCCTTTCGGCGCCAGCTCCACGGCCAGCGAACGACACAGTCCCGGCACACCCGCTTTGGCCGCAGCATAATGCGAGTGGTCCTGCCAGCCATACACACCACCGGCAATCGACGAGATCGCCACCAGCGCACCGCCCTTGCCCATATGCCGGGCAGCGGCGCGAAAGGTGCGCATCACGCCGGTCAGGTCCACGTCGAGCATTTCATTCCAGCGCGCGTCGGTCATTTCCAGCAGCGGTGCGCGACGCAACAGGCCTGCGTTGGCGACTGCATAATCGATTCGGCCAAAGGCTTGCAAAGCCTGACTGGCCAGATTGTCCACCGATTCGGTACTGGCAACATCCAGTGGCAGCATCAGGCATTCGCCGCCCGCCTCTTCCACCAGACGACGGGTTTCATCCGGGTCGTGCGGGTCGGCCGGGTAAAACCCGCCCGCCACCGCCACACCCTGCCGGGCAAACGCTACGGCCAAGGCCTGACCGATGCCGCTGGCGGCACCGGTGACCAGTGCAACTTTACGAGTCATGGGCAATTCCTCACTTAACGGTTTCAGGACGCACGTGACGGGCCGCGAACATCAACGCACCGGACAGGAAGCAAGGCAGCGCGCCGAAGTACAGCGCCGAGGTCTGCCAGTCGCCGCCTGCGCTCAGCACGGACGTCGCGCCGAAACCCGCCACGACGGCGCCGAGAGGTCCCATGGCATGAATGATCGCGCCGCCGGTGGCGCGGATGCTTGTAGGGAAACTTTCACTGATGAAGAACAGTGCCGCCGAGTACGGGCCGATCAGGAAGAACAGGCCCAGGCTGTACAGCCCGACGACCATCGGCATGTTGCTTGGTCCATAGAGCATGCCCGCAAACGCCAGACCACCGAGCATCCAGCCCAGGCCGATCACGTTGCGACGGCCGATCTTGTCACCCATCCAGCCGTGGCTCAGGTAGCCGCAGTAACCGACCAGGTTGGACAGCACCAGAATGATCAGCGAGTTCTCGAACGAGATGTGGTGGACGCTGACGATCACTGTTGTGCCCAGCACGCTGAATACCTGAATCGCCGCCCAGTTGAGCAGAATGGCTGCGCCGATCACCAGCGTTGCGCGCAACGACGTGCCGCGAAACGCAGCACCTAGGCCTGCCTTACTGTGTTCGTCGTAATCGACGCCATAGGTGTGAGCCACGGCCTGTGCCTGGCTGACGTCACCCTTTTTGCGCAGTTGCGTGATGCGCTGGTGGATCTGGAACTGCGGGCTCTCCTTGAGCTTACGCGCCATGATCGCAATGATGATGGCTGGAATCGCCGCAAACACGAAGCAGCCCTGCCATCCGATGATCGGCAGCAGAACCGCCGTCAGGCCCGCTGCGATCAACGCGCCGACCGGCCAGCCGCCCTGCACCAGGCTGTAGATGAAGCCGCGGCGCTTGGCCAGACGCGGGTCATCCGACGCCGCATAGATTTCACTCAGGTAGGTCGCGTTGACCGTCTCTTCCGCATAGCCCAGACCGCCCAGCGAACGGATCAGGATCAGCGGCGACTTGCCCCACGACCCACCAATGGCTGTAAGCGCCGAACAGATGGCCGATCCGCTTACGGTAAACATGATGCCAACCCGACGTCCCAGGCGATCCACCAGCGGCCCGATGGCCAGTGCCACCACCGCCGTACCGACCGCAACCCAAGTCGCGATTTCGGCCTGCTCCACTTCACTCCAGGAAAAGTGCCGCCCGATCTCGGGCAGCAGGGTTCCGAACAGAATGAAGTCGTATACCGCAAACACCCACGCAAAAAAGGCTATCCATGTGGCGAAGCGAACTTGCTCCGGCGTCAACTGCTCTGGCTTCCAGCCGGTCAGGTCAAGCTTGTTGTATATGGACATGAGTGATGCCTCGGACAGGGCTATGAATCAACGGTTACGTGGGTTGCGACGCACGAAGTCGTCGGCGATCTCGTCGAAGGTGACGAATTTGACGCCCGCGTGGCTCTGGATGTGCTCGATCAGGCGCTCAAGCATCAGCAGCACCTGGGGGCGTCCGGAAACATCGGGGTGAATGGTCATGGTGAACACCGCGTGTTCGTGCTCGCGGTACACCCAATCGAACTGGTCGCGCCACATTTCTTCCAGGTGGCGCGGGTTGACGAAGCCATGGCTGTTCGGCGCTTTCTTGATGAACATCATCGGCGGCAGGTCATCCAGGTACCAGTTGGCCGGGATCTCCACCAGATCGGTTTCTTCACCGCGCACCAGGGGTTTCATCCAGGTGTCGGGGTGCTGGCTGTAATCGATCTTGGTCCACTTGTCACCCACGCGAACGTAGTACGGGTGGAAGTCGTTGTGCATCAGGCTGTGGTCGTACTTGATGCCTTTCTTGAGCAGCAGCTCGTTGGTGACATTGCTGAATTCCCACCACGGCGCGACATAGCCGGTCGGGCGTTTGCCGGTGACTTGCATGATCAGGTCGATGGACTTGTCGAGGACGATTTCTTCCTGCTCCGGCGTCATCGCAATCGGGTTCTCATGGCTGTAGCCGTGCACGCCGATTTCATGCCCCGCATCGGCCACCGCCTTCATCTGCTCGGGGAAGGTTTCCATGGAGTGACCGGGAATGAACCAGGTCGTGCGCAGCCCGTAACGCTCGAACAGCTTGAGCAGGCGTGGCGCGCCGACTTCGCCTGCGAACAGACCGCGCGAGATATCGTCCGGTGAATCTTCACCGCCATAAGAGCCCAGCCAGCCCGCGACAGCATCCACATCGACACCAAACGCACACAGAATTTCTTTAGCCATTGTTGTTTCTCCTGCTGGTTGATCGGACCGGTTCACCGCATCAGGCAAGGGCGCCGGTCAGTCGTTGATAGGGTGTTCAAGGGGTGTTCATGAGCGTTGCAAGAGCGCTTCCACCGCCAGTGCCGCGCGCAACAGCCGGGCGTCCTCACCGGCTGGCGCGCTGAGCAACAGCCCGGTGGGCAGGCCGCTGGCATCGAAGCCGCTGGGCAGCGAAACGCCGGGCATGTTGAGCAGACTGCCCGGCATGGTCAGGCGCAGCGTCGCAAGGTTGGTCTGGATGAACAGCTCGTCGTCGGCCAGCAAAGGTGCAAGCGGCGGCGCGACGTGGGCGACACTCGGGGTGATGAGCAGCGCGCCGTCCAGCTCGAGGGTCAGCCGCTCCTGCAAGCGCTCGCGGGCGGCGTACAGGTTGATCAGCAGACTGGCGGGCATATGCCGGGCCGCTTCAAGGCGCTTGCGCACGCGTGGGTCGAGTTCGCTGGCCGCATCGCTGTCGAGCAACGGCTGATGCAGAGCAAACGCTTCGGCCGCGCCCAGCCAGCCGCTGTGCTGAATCAGGTGCAGGGTGGCTTGAAAGGCTTCGCAAGGACGCACCTCGACCAGCGCACCGGCGCTACGCAGCGCCTCGACAGCGCGCAACAGATTGTCGCGTACTGCAGCCTCGACACGCGTGTCATCCAATACCGCCCGATCGACGATGAATCGCTGACCAGCCAGGCTGCGCGGCACGTGCGAGGTCGGTTTGCTGCGTGCGCACAGCAGGTCGTCGATCACCAGCGCATCACGAACGCTTCGGGTCAGCGGCCCGACACTGTCCAGCGTGATTGCCAGCGGAAACACGCCATCGCGGCTGTAGCGGCGACTGGTGCTGCGAAAGCCCACCAGACCGTTGAACGCTGCGGGAATGCGAATCGAGCCTGCGGTGTCAGTACCCATCGCGATCGGCACGATGCCCGCTGCGACAGCAACCCCAGAGCCTGAAGACGAGCCACCGGGAATCCGTGGCGAATCATCGCTGAGCGGATTGACCGGCGTACCGAAATGCGGATTGAGGCCGAGCCCGGAATAGGCGAACTCGCTGAGGTTGGTCTTGCCCAGACTGACCATGCCGGAGCGGGCCAGCAGCCCGACGCTTGGCGCATCCAGGCAAGCGGCGCTGACCTGCCGACGGGTCGCGGAACCAGCGGTGGTCACAGAACCCGCCACATCGAACAGATCCTTCCACGCCAGCGGAACACCGTCGAACGGACCAAGCGGCTGACCCTGCTTCCAACGGGCAGCTGACGCTTCAGCTTCGCGAAGGGCACGCTCTTCGCTCATGGAAATGAAAACGTGCTCAACCTTGGCGGCTCGATGCAGTGCCTGTTCGAGCGCCTGTACCGGATCGGTCCGGCCCTGAGCGAAGTCACTGGCCAGTGCGCAGGCATCAAGCGTGATTGTGGAAGCCGCAGTGTCCATCATCGACATAACAGACCTTCAAAAATGTACTTATTAATAAAATGTACATTTAATAAAGGCAGAATCCGTGCCAATCTTGTGCCCGTGGTTCTCTGGAGCAGCGGCATCTGAAGTCTGAATGTCCCAAGACAGCTGGATTAGAAACCTTTCATGGACGGGGCGAACGTTGAAGGCGCGGTACGCAGGACGCTTCGTCGGCTGTAACAATGAAATAATGTATCTTTTATAAAAGATACATTTTAGTGCAGATAGGTAACGGTGGCCCCATGAGTGAGCGTGCGGATGTACCTCAAGGTGACAGTCACGCATCTGTGCGAGAATTGTTCGTCAGCCGTCAGAAGTGTAAGAAAACGATGTCAGATGAGGACCCGCGCACCGCCTCGCGCTACGCCACCATCCGTGAAGTGTTACGCAACGCCATCCTCACGGGTGCGGTCGCCAATGGACTGGTACTGCTTGAAGCACCGTTGGCTGAACTGTTCGGCACCAGCCGCGTTCCGGTGCGCAAGGCGCTTAACCTGCTGCACGACGAAGGACTGATCAGCCGGTTCGATGGACGCGGTTATCTGGTCAACCCCGAGGGCGGCACAGTCGAACCCTTGCGTCTGAGCCTGAGCCACAAGCAGTTCGGGCTGGACAGCAGCGAAGAGCTGGTCGACACCCGGCCGCTGGGTGAGCGCATTCATGACGAGATCGGCGCGGCGCTGTCGGCGTGCATCGCTTTCGGTCATTACCGCCTGGATGAACAGAGCGCGGCCGAGCATTTCGGGGTCAGCCGCGCCGTGGTGCGTGAAGCGCTGATGCGTCTGCGTGATCGCGGGCTGGTGGAAAAGGAGCCCTACTCCCAATGGCTGGCCGGGCCGCTGACAGCGCGTGAAGTGACCGACGATTATGAGCTGCGCGCCTGCCTGGAACCCGAAGCCTTGCGCCAGACCGGGCCGCACCTGAGTCGCGAACGCCTGGAAAGTATGCTGGCCAGGGTCATCGCGGCGCAAAACACTGAAAGCTGCAGCCTGGAACAGATCGAGCAACTGGAAGAGGACCTGCATCAGCAGTGTCTGGCGGGACTGCAGAATCGCAAGATTGCCACCCTGATCAGCCAGGCGCAGAGCCCAATGATCATCAACCGGATCTTCTATCGGCTGCTGGATATTGGCGCCGATGAAGCCATGCTCGCCGAACACCGAATGATTCTCGAACTGCTGCTGCACGGTGCCTTCGACGCCGCCGCGCTGAACCTCAAGGAACACCTGCACCGGGCCAGACAACGCATGCTGCAGCGCTTGAAGGTGCTGTCGGTGCTGCCGGAGCAGGAAGTGCCGGGGTATCTGACGCGGTTGAGTTGATCCGCGTCCATTCCGAAATAGTGACTTGAGCCATGTGCCTGGCTCGCTGAATACGCAGTCCGTGCCATGTGTGACGCAACGCGTCACGGGAGGCATGCCCACGCAAAGCGATGGGCACGATCAGTGTGATTGAGACCCCGATCGTTCCCACGCTCCTGCGTGGTAACGCCTCCCAGGACGCTCTGCGTCTGCTCTCAAATATGACGCTACTTGCGGATCACTTCCCCGCGCAATGCAGCAAGACGTGCGATGAAGCGGTTTTGCACGGGCACCGGGACTTTTTCGGTGTCCATGGCGGCGATCAGGTTTTCGACCAGTGCGTTGAAATCGCTCGGGCTGAGGTTCTGACCCTTGTGGGATTCGGCAAGGCTGTCGCCGTTGTAGGTGCATGGGCCATCGACTATCACGCAGAACTTGTCGACCAGCCGGTCGCGCAGCAAGACGATGTTGACCCGTTTGAAGCGCTCGACGATCCGGTCGTCCTTGGCGGCATTGAGCAGCATACCTTCGACAATCCGCTGGATGCCTGCACGCTGCCCGAGGTCCTGATAAAGGCCGTCATCCTTGACCTGCTGTTGAGCACAGCCGACCATCAAGGCCAGCATCAGACACATCACCAAACGCCTCATCAGAAACTCCCCTGAACGGACAGATAGGTGCCGTTCTGGTTGTCCAGCGTGGCGATTTCACCCAAGCGGGCGTAGGCCAGCACAAAGGACAGATGCTTGTTGGGGAAGTAACCGAGGAACACGTCCGCCCAGTCGCTTTCGCCCGCGAACGAAAGATTGTCGGGCTTCTCGCGGTACTCCACGCCCATGGCCCAGCGCGGGTTGAACAGCACCGCCACCGAGCCTTCCTTGAGCAGGCTGCGCGTGTCACGGCGATCACCGCCGAAACCCAGCAGACCGGTTTCGTTGGCGCGGCTATAGCGCACGCCGCCGTTGACCAGCACGTTGTAGCCGAACGCTGCCCCCATGAACAGACGGCTGGCGGTCAGGTAGCCCTCGACATCGGAGTCACGCTGCGCGCCGACCAGGCTCGGGATCAGAAAATCGTTCTGGTGCTTGTACTGCACGCCCAGCGACACCTGCGGCAGGCTGTCATAGATCAGGTCACCGAACAGTCGCACCTTGACGCCGAACACGTCTTGGCTGAGGTTGTCATCCGGCAGGCTCAGCTTGTGCTGCAGCGGGCTGATGTCGAAGCGCTGGTGCGCGTAGGACAGCTCGACGCGGTTGCCGTAGGCGACGGCAAGGCCCGCCACATCCAGATTGTAATCCGGGAGATTGATGTGCGTGGCAAACGCCGTCGCGCCCCACTCCCCCTGCTCGCTGTAGCCGGTGATCACTGCCCACGGCGTAATGCCGCCGCCCGCACTGCCTTCAATGTTACTGGCACCGCCGGTGGCGATTAGACGACCGTTGTCGGCCAGGACAAGCGGCGTGGCCGCGCCCAGCAGGCAACCCAACAACAGCGATGTTTTGTAGGACATGGTTCAGTTCACCATCAGACCTGGTAACTCACGAGTTTTGACGATCCAGGTCTCGAACGCGGCGGCGGTCAGCGGTCTGCTGATCAGGTAACCCTGCGCAGTGTCGCAATGCCAGCGACGCAGCAGGTCGAGGCTGTGCTGGTATTCCACGCCCTCGGCCACCACTTTGAGACCCAGGTTGTGGCTCATCTCGATGGTGGAACGCACGATCACTGCGTCTTCACTGGTCTCGTCCAGATCGCGCACGAATGACTGGTCGATTTTCAGTTCCTGCACCGGCAGACGCTTGAGGTGCGCCAGCGACGAATAACCGGTACCGAAATCATCGATCGACAGGCTGATGCCGCAATCACGCAGCTTATGCAGCACCACCAGTGCTTTTTCCGGCTGGCTCATGATTGCGCTTTCGGTGATTTCAAACACCAGTTGCTCGGCAGGCACGCCGTACTGTTTGAGCAGACCGACCACAAATCCGGCCAGGTCATCGCCCAACAGGTCATCGGCAGAAATGTTCACCGACACTTGCAGCACCATGCCACGCTTGCGCCACTCGGCCAGTTGGCGCATGGCTTCTTCGATGACCCAGTTGGTCAGCAGATGAATGCTGCCGGTCCGCTCGGCCAGCACGATGAATTCAGCGGGCGAGACATTACCGAACTGCGGATGAGACCAGCGCAGCAAGGCTTCGGCCTGACGCACCGTGCCCTGACGAATATCCAGTTTGGGCTGGTAATGCAGCATCAGCTCGCCGTTTTGCGGCGCCTTGCGCAGATCACGAATCAGGCTGATCTGCCGCTGGTGCGCCAGGTCGCGACCGTCCTGATAGATTTGCAGTCGGCCCGGCAGGAACGCGGCGTCCTTGCGGGCAATGGCCGCGCGGTTGACCAGCTCCTGAGCCGAATTGCCGTTTTCCGGGTAGACCGTGATGCCGATGCAGCACTCAAGCGCGATGTCGTGGTTGTCGATCCGCTGCGGCTCGCTGAACAGCCGTTGCAGGGCATCGCCCGTCGCCACCGCGCCGTCGCTGGTGGTCTGGTCGAGCAACAACAGGAATTCGTTGGCGGACAGCCGCGCGACGGTGTCACCAGCGCGCAATGTGCTTTGCAAGCGCTGGCCCACTTGAAGCAATAGTTGCTCGACACCTTCGGTGCCCGAGCTTTCGTTGATCGCGCTGAGGTTTTCAATGCTCAGGTACAAGAGGGCCACCGGCCGTTCGGCGGCAATGGCGCTGCCCAGTCGCTCCATGACCAGCGCCCGGTTGGGCAGGCCCGTCAGGTTATCGTGCAGCGCGTTGTGCGCCAGTTGCCCTTCACGCACCGCGATACCGTGCTGCATCGTGTTGATGGCATTGGCCAGCATGCCGAGCTCATCCGTACGGGCCATGTTGACTGGTGTCTCGTAATCACCATCTCCGATACGCTTGGCGGCGATGGCCAGCTCACGCACCGGGAGCGAAACGCTACGCGCCAGCGCCAGGGTGCCCAATAGCGAGGCCAACAGTGCCGCCATGGATATCCAGAAAATCTTTTCGTCCAGCGGCGCGAAGGCCTGCAGGGCTTTGTCCAGCGGGCTTTGCAGCAGAGCCAGGACCTGTCCATCGCCACTATTGCCTGTGTTGGCAAGCATCAGGGTCTGACTGAGGAAGTTCAGGTTGGACTGTTCGGTGACGCGCATCTGCCCGCCGGAGGAACTGCGCATCAGCTCAATCAGACCGGGGTGCAGCGCTTCGGGCTGAGTACTGATCAGATTGCCAGCCTTGCCGTCCTCAATGGTCAGAAACGACACTTCCAGACCGCTGAGCGAGCGCAGTTCTTCGGCGATGTCGCTGTCGATGGTGAAACCCATGACCACCCGACCGATCGGTAACGGCGCCAGCACGGTGCTCTCGACCAGCAGATGCGGCGTGCCACCTCCCGGCACGATCAGCACCGACTGGCCGCTGCGTTTGGCGGTACGCAATGCCTGGTCGTAGACGAATTTGGAACCCTCGGGCACATCGGGAACGGTACTGGCGATTACCACACCGTCCATGCCCAGCAAGAACATGTCGCTCGCGTTGATGCGCTTGCCGTGGTTGAGCAGTACCGAACGAATGGTCGAGGAGTCGGAACTGGCGACCGCATCGCGGAACCCGAAGTCGGCAGACAGCAGTTGCACCGCATCGCGCAGGCGCTTGCCGCGCAAATCGATCAGGCGTTCGAAGACCCGGCTACCCACTTCCAGTTGGGCCTGAGCCTGAGTGCGCACTGCATCGCCGGTCGCCACCTTGACCGCGAAATACACCGCGCAGACCACGATCAGCAACAGGGCGATCAAGACCCCGGCGATGCGCGCCTGGAAGCTGACTTTAAGATTCATTCATGGGCTGCCTTGTGGAAAGCGTCACCAAAGCCACCTGTCGCCGGTTTGCTGGGCTTGTCGTCGGCAACGGTTGGCACGACGGGCAGCGTAAAGCGCTGGGTGAAGCCTGCGGCGGGAATGTCGAATTCGCCACCTGACACCGGCTGCATGTCTTCGATCTGCGGATGCCAGAGCGTGGCCTGATAGTGACCGGCCGGCATCTGATCGACTTTGAGCTGACCATTGCTGTCGGTTACCCCGAACCAGGGGTCGTCAGTGACATAGATGTAGCCGACCATCCAGTCATGAATGTTGCAACCCAGCACCACCACACCCGGCTTGTCGAACAGCAGCGGCTCTGATGGCGTGCCTTCGTAAAGACGCAGTTCGAAGCGCTTGGCCGGAGAAAAGGAGTACACCTGATGGCGGATGTTGTCGCTGTTGGGAAACTTCACCTGCGTGCTGGTGTGAACGGCCAGAACGTGGGGCGCGAATTCCTGATCGCGCTGGTCCATGGACGCCTTGAGCACTGCTGGCGTTGCACTCGGCGGCCCCTTGAGCGTCACGACGGCATCGGCCAGAGGCTTGCCCTGCTTGTCGAGCATTTGCGCCGTGAAGGTCGCGGCCGAAGCATTGGCAGCGGACATCATCCACAGGCCCGCCAGCAATGCTGAGATAAATACGTTGGTCATAACCGAGTCAACCCGCAACGGCAGCGCCGTAAAAAATAAACCAGCCCTGGCGACAACTGAAAGGTCCCGGCGATGCCCGAAACCAAAGGTTTTATCGCCACTATTCAGACTATCGACCAAAGCCATTGAAACCTGAGGATGCCCGCCCCATCTAAGAGCCATGTTCAACTTCTCAGGTGCCCCATGAGCGACCAGCAGACAGACTCGCCAGATTTGCCGAATGATGCAGCCGAGCACGACGTGTCGCTGAGTTCCGACAGCACCTCGCTTGCCCTTCCCGGCCAGAACCTGCCGGACAAGGTTTACATCATCCCGATCCATAACCGCCCGTTCTTCCCGGCTCAGGTCCTGCCGGTCATCGTCAATGAAGAGCCGTGGGCCGAGACTCTCGAGCTGGTCAGCAAGTCCGAGCATCACTCCCTGGCGCTGTTTTTCATGGACACGCCGCAGGAAGATCCGCGCCACTTCGATACCAATGCGCTGCCCGAGTATGGCACTTTGGTAAAAGTTCACCACGCCAGCCGTGAAAATGGACGTTTACAGTTTGTGGCGCAGGGCCTGAGCCGCGTGCGGATCCGCACCTGGCTCAAACATCATCGCCCGCCGTATCTGGTGGAAGTCGAGTACCCGCAGCAGCCGAACGAGCCGACCGATGAGGTCAAGGCCTACGGCATGGCCCTGATCAATGCGATCAAGGAACTCCTGCCGCTCAACCCGCTGTACAGCGAAGAGCTGAAAAATTATCTGAACCGCTTCAGTCCGAACGATCCTTCGCCGCTCACCGACTTCGCTGCGGCGCTGACCTCGGCGACAGGCGTTGAGCTGCAACAGGTACTCGACTGCGTTCCGATGCTCAAGCGCATGGAAAAAGTCCTGCCGATGCTGCGCAAGGAAGTTGAAGTCGCGCGATTGCAGAAAGAAATATCCGCCGAGGTCAATCGCAAGATTGGCGAACACCAGCGTCAGTTCTTTCTCAAGGAACAGCTCAAGGTCATCCAGCAGGAGCTCGGCCTGAGCAAGGACGACCGCAGCGCCGATATCGAGCAGTTCGAGCAGCGTCTGGAAGGCAAGACCCTGACGCCTCAGGCACGCAAGAAGATCGACGAGGAAATCGGCAAGCTCAAGGTGCTGGAAACCGGCTCGCCGGAATACGCCGTGACCCGCAACTACCTGGACTGGGCCAGTTCCCTGCCGTGGGGCGTGTATGGCGCAGACAAACTGGACCTCAAGCATGCGCGCAAGGTGCTCGATCAGCACCATGCCGGACTGGATGACATCAAGGCGCGGATTCTCGAATTCCTTGCTGTTGGTGCTTACAAGGGCGAAATCAGTGGTTCGATCGTTCTGCTGGTCGGCCCGCCCGGTGTGGGCAAGACCAGCGTCGGACGCTCGATTGCAGAGTCGCTGGGGCGTCCGTTCTATCGCCTGAGCGTCGGCGGCATGCGCGACGAAGCGGAGATCAAGGGTCATCGTCGCACCTACATCGGTGCCCAGCCCGGCAAGCTGGTGCAGGCGCTCAAGGATGTAGAGGTAATGAACCCGGTCATCATGCTCGATGAAATCGACAAGATGGGTCAGAGCTATCAGGGCGACCCGGCGTCTGCCCTGTTGGAAACCCTGGACCCGGAACAGAACGTCGAATTCCTCGACCATTATCTGGACCTGCGTCTGGACCTGTCCAAGGTGCTGTTCGTCTGCACCGCCAACACTCTGGACTCGATCCCCGGCCCGTTGCTGGACCGGATGGAAGTGATTCGCCTGTCCGGCTACATCACCGAAGAAAAACTCGCCATCGCAAAGCGCCATCTGTGGCCCAAGCAACTGGCCAAGGCAGGCGTTGCCAAGAACAAGCTGACCATCAGCGACAGCGCACTGCGCGCCGTGATCGAAGGCTATGCACGTGAGGCCGGTGTACGCCATCTGGAAAAGCAGCTCGGCAAGCTGGTACGCAAGGCGGTCGTCAAACTGCTGGACGCGCCCGATTCGATCATCAAGATCGGGCCGAAGGATCTGGAAGCATCTCTGGGCATGCCGGTGTTCCGCAGCGAGCAGGTCTTGTCAGGCACAGGCGTCATCACCGGCCTGGCCTGGACCAGCATGGGCGGCGCTACGCTGCCGATCGAAGCAACGCGTATCCACACACTGAACCGCGGCTTCAAGCTGACCGGTCAGTTGGGTGACGTGATGAAAGAGTCGGCGGAAATTGCTTACAGCTATGTCAGTTCCAATCTGTCGAAGTTTGGCGGCGACGCGAAGTTCTTCGATGAAGCTTTCGTGCATTTGCACGTGCCGGAAGGTGCCACGCCGAAGGACGGGCCAAGCGCGGGCGTGACCATGGCCAGCGCCCTGCTGTCCCTGGCGCGTAACCAGCCGCCGAAAAAAGGCGTGGCCATGACGGGTGAACTGACCCTGACCGGGCATGTGCTGCCCATTGGTGGTGTTCGGGAGAAGGTCATCGCGGCGCGCCGTCAGAAGATCAACGAACTGATCCTGCCGGAGCCCAACCGTGGCAACTTCGAGGAACTGCCTGACTACCTGAAGGAAGGCCTGACCGTGCACTTCGCCAAACGCTTTGCCGACGTGGCGAAAGTGTTGTTCTAAGGCGTTCAGCCTTCGCTCCGCGT
>NZ_JARVSO010000033.1:0-77173 GCF_030209155.1 Pseudomonas sp. fls2-241-TYG-175
AAAAGCGCATCAGCGCTGCTGCCTCACTGGATAGCCAGATGACTTGTGTATAACGATGAGCGCTCTGCGTGGGCATGCCGCACGACAGCGCTCCCGGCGCTATCCAGCCAGACGCAGATTCGGTAAAACCCACCTATAAAAAAACGGGCTCACAAGAGCCCGTTTTGTTTTCCTCGATCAGCGCTTCAATGCACGTTCGGTTTGCCGCCCGCCGCTTCAAGCAAACGGTCGGCCATCAGGCGTACGATCCAGAAGGCTGTCAGCGCCGCATCGCCCTGCAGTTCGCCCTGCCCGGCATCACGTTTGAAGCCCGGTTCAAGGCTGTCGACGTAATGATCCAGACTGAAGCGATCGCCCACCTGAGTGGCCGGCTTCTCCAGGGTGTCGCGCATCCGGTCGGTGACCAGTGCGATGGCTTTCTCGAAGGCCTGGCGCTGCGCCGGAGACAGGTAGCCCCCTGCACGCACCAGCGCTGCCCAGGAGCGCTCTTCAGGAGTGTCCTGCGCCTCTTGCAACGCTTGCGGTTGTCGCGTGACCGTCATCTCAAGCCTCCTTGTGGTTGGTCGAGCCTGGCAGTTTGCTGTAGGCGTTCTCGACGTTCTTCAGATCGATGCCGCTGGTGGACAGGTTCAAGCCTTCGCTGTCACTTTTCACGAAGGAGAATTTGCCGTTTTCAGCACTGATGTTTTTCAGGTCCAGGTTCCAGTCACCCTGCTGACCGCCGTTGGTGCGCATGAAGGTGCCGAAGTCCTTGACCTTGAAGTTGTCCACGTTCACGTTCGCATCGGCATTGAGCTGGAACACCTTGTCATTGGCGCCCTGGGCACTGCTGTTGGTGATGTTCAGGTTGGTGACCTTGGCACCGCCCTCACCTTTCACGGTCAGCGCATCTTCGCCGACATTGGTCCAGTGGACGTTATCCACGTTCACGGCCTTTTCGCTGGCGGCGCGCACATGCACGCCATCGGCAGCGTTGTCACCCAGCACCACGTTTTTCAGGGTGGCGCCCTCAGCCAGTTCGAACATCGGCTTCTGTCCCTCGCCCTGTCCACCATCCCCCAGAGCCTTGCCTGCGGTGAAGGTCTTGCCGCCGCCGTCGAACGTTTCGCCAGGACCCACTTTGATGGTCTCGTTGATGACGGTCGGATTGCTTGAGGCCGTCGGGAAGGAGACCGGCGTGGCCGAGCCGCTGGTGCCAGTGCCGGTCGGACCGGTAGGTGAAGGTGTTCCAGTCGGACCAGTCGGTGTCGGCGTGCCGCCGCCCGCGCCCGGTGTTGGCGCTGGAGTACTGCCACCGCCTCCGATGGAAGGTGTTCCGCCACCGCCACCCAGGGAAGGTGTTCCACCTCCACCTCCACCACCGCCGCCGACGGACGGAGACCCACCGCCACCGCCACCGCCACCGCCACCGCCAACAGAAGGTGCTCCACCGCCACCTCCGGTGCCTGTCGGTGCGACACCACCACCACCACCACCGCCACCTCCGGTGCCTGTCGGTGCGACACCACCACCACCACCACCACCACCACCACCACCACCACCACCTTTACTCGCGCCATCAGACGGCTGGCTGAAGGTTTCCGGATGGCTGTCCATGAACTGGGCGATCATTTCCAGCAGCTCTTTGAGCTTGCCGTTCTGAGACACCTCACCGCCGCCATCGGCAGTCGGCTGAATGGAGTTGTCCAGCGATCCGCCACCCAGTTTCTGCATGAGCGTGTTGACCAGATCCTCGGTGCTAGATCCGCCCGCCGCGCCCTGAGTGCCGCCCAGCCCCTGGCCCTGACCCAGCGCACCGGCATCCTTGCTTGCACCGGTTCCGCCGCCGCCAATACCGCTGGCACCACCCGAACCACCACCCGAACCGTTGCCTGCGCCGGAAGACGAATCCGAGCCACCGAGGATTTTCTCGAACAGGGCCATCAACACTTGAGTCAGCAGCTCCTTTTCGCCGCCGCCAGCGGTGCCGGAATCCTTGGTCTGCCTGTCACCGTTCTGCCCGTTGCCCTGAAGCGACTGCAATAACGAATCCAGATCGCTTTGCCCGCCCTGAGCGCCTTTACCGGCCGACTGCCCCCCGCCTGCACCCGAGCCCGAGCCCGAACCAGACCCGGAACCCAGCAGCATCTCGGCCAGCATCCCAGCCAGCTCCTGCAGCGCGGACTGGCCGCCCTGAGCGCCCTGGCCAGCGCCGGTCAGTGAAGCACCGATACCCATGCTCGTGCCGCCCACGCCGGGAAGGCTGGACAGGTTTCCCATCGAACCTGAAAGGCTTGTTAAATCAGACATTGCTTACCCCGCTCCATCAGTGAATGTGTCGGAAAACGACAGTCGATTCCGCCGATCCGTCGGTGTCACTGGCAGGCATGACCGCCATGACACTCATCGCTGTGTGGACTGCTGCGGACCTGCGGTTCCCGACGTTTCGGTCAATTGAGCAGAGAAACCACTGCAGTGCGGGTCTGCTGGGTCTGGGCAATGAAGCCGTTGACCAGATCACAGAAAGTGCCTTCGTCCAGGCCAGCCAGCTCACGCTGGGTGCACAGACGTACATCCTGCTGATCGAGGGCGAGCCAGCAGCCGCGAAGTTTTGCGGTATCGAAGTTGGCAGAAAGGAGGCGTTGCAGGTTTTCCGGGCTTTTGCGCAATTGGCCGAGCCGACTGTGAATAACCACGTGGTCGCTGTGCGCAGCGACTTCAATAACAGCCGCCTGACGCTGCTGACCGTCGTAGAGCGCACACACGCCATTCTGGAGGGTTAACGGTGTACCGAGAGTGGCACTTAGACGGGCAATAAAACGTTGCATGTCGCGTTGGGAGTTCGCCATTGAATAATCCTCAAGTTAGTCGGTGCGGTAAACAGACCGCGGCGACAAGTGAGTGGAAAATTAATGGCGTCCGGTTCCGGCTGGAACAAATATTCCGAATTCAGTTATTGAACCCTGCCAGCATCAGAAACTCGCCCACCAGTTCCTGAAGGGCGTCCTCACGCCGATACTCAGGGTCCAGTTCATGCCACACGACAAAACGTTGCTGGCTGTCCAGGCAAATATAGTAACCATCATAAGATTCGATATTCTCGAATCGACGCTTGAGCGCGTCGGAAAACAGATCTGGCCGTTGGGCTCTGCGCTCGATCATCAGCGACAGCCCCCAGCCCACGCTATCCTTGCGATGAACGAAGTCGATCCCCGGAGCCCACTGCCAGGTACTCGGCCGTTGCTGACCGATACTGACGAAGAAGTCCCGCTGATCATTACTGCGCAAAATCGTTTCAGTCATTCAGATGTACCAGGCTGTATTCAGATGAATCGTTGCGCAATTCCGGCGACCACCAAACTTTAAGGCTGGAACTGTTGGCGCCAAGTTGCTGACAATCACTGGAAAAACAAGATGTTTGCATTGTCGCACAGGCGCTCAACAATACCGCGACGACAAACAAGGTACCCACACGCACCCACTTCATTTATGAATCTCCCGACAAAAGGACTGTATTGAAATGACCGTTAACACGTAATACGAGTGCCGGATATGAGCGACCGCGCCTTAAGCGCACGATATATCCCTGTATCGTCATCGGCCTCAAGGCGGCAATATTGAAACTCTCACGGGGGCTGCTGGAACCGCAGTGGCAGCGGCGGGCCTCGTGGCCACGAACACTTCGGTGGACTGGCCTGGCTGCAACTCCGTTACGGGTAACATTGTTACTGCAAGTGTCCGGGCTCCGGCGCAGGACGCCAGCGAGAATGCCTTGGCGCGGGCACTGTCGTTGCGAACCACACCGACGGTGATATCGAAGGTATCGCCCCTGAACCACTGTCCCCGGGACGCATCGATCGACAGGCCGTGATCCACTCTACACAGGTCCTTCAGCGCCACGCCAGATGATGACTCTTTGATATCAGGCGGCAGCCGTCCGTTGGCCAGCTCCGAAAACGTCTTGCTCACCCGATCCCTTTTCTGTTGCCGGGTACTGGGCGAGCCGCTCAGCGCAAGGGCTCTGTCGAGCTGCGGGCGGTTTTCCCTGGCGATATAGCGCGACGGATCGAGCTGATCGCCCACCAGTCGCGGTGTGAGGATGAATAAACGTTCACGTCGCGAGACTTCATGGCGCTTTGAAGTGAACAGCGCACCGATCACCGGCAGGCTTCCAAGAATCGGTACCTTGTCCTGACGCTCTCCACTTTCATCGACATGAAAACCGCCGATGACCAGCGAACGGTTTTCTCCGATGACCGCCTGGGTGCTGACCGTGCCGCGCTTCACATCCGGCGTATCGTTATCACGGGTACGCTCGAGCTGGCCGTCTTCGATATCGACGATCAACTGAAACCGGTTGGGCTGCTCACCGGCAATGGTTCTGGGAATGACCCGCAGGCTGGTGCCCGCCGTCACCGGCTGAACGTTCGCAACCCGCTCGCCTGTGGTGGTGATGTAAGCCGTGCGGCTGAAATCGATCACAGCCGGCTGGTTTTCCAGCGTCAGCACCGAAGGCCGGGCAATGACCGAAGCAACACCCTGCCCTTCGAGCGCCTGTATGTCGGCAAAGAACCGGTCGAAATCGTTGATGAACAGGGTCGACGAACCACCGGTCAGCAACGAACTGCCGAAGTTCACCGAGCCAGCCCGTGCAGACCACCGGGATTCCAGGCTGCTCAGCTGGCTGCGATCGATGTCGAGGATGACCGCGTCGATTTCCACCAGGTTGCTGGGCTGATCGAGCTGCTGCACCAACTGCTGGTAGGTCTCGCGCTTTTCTGGATCATCGTAGATCAGTACCGCGTTGTTGCGCACGTCTGCCACCACACGGCGGTTGCTGTTCGATTTGCTCTCGCCGCTACGTGCCGGTGTGGCCTTGCGGTTGCTGGCCAGGTTCATGATCTTGCTCTGGCCCATGTCGGCCATGTCCTGCATGGCGCGGATATTGGCGGCCGGGTCCTGCGGCAACGGAGGCCTGTGCTGGCTTTCCAGCAAGCCGTCCAGCAGGGTCGCGACACCTGGAATGGTGATGCTCTGCTCGCGATATTGAATCTCGCGGTCAGCTACGGCGGCATATCGCAACGAAAACATCATGACCTGATGCTTGTCCTGCGCCTTGACCTTTTCCTTGCTGAAACCGCGTATCAGCTCGACATAGCGCGCCGGTCCGCTGACCAGTACCACGCCTTCATCCGGCAACTCGCCCCAGCCGAAACGCTTGTCCAAGAGACCGATATCGGTGAGGGCCTGCTTCAGATCCGGCGCTGCGTCAGCCGACACTTCAAGGCGCTGGGACACCTGGCCCGATTGCGGGCTGACGTACAGCTTGCCGTTGTACAGAAACCACTGGAATTGATGTTCCAGCGCCAGCCGGTCGAGAAACTCCTGGGCATTGCCCGCGCGAATCTTCGCATCCACCACTCCTGTGATACCGCGGCTGTCGAGACCCACGCCATACGAGCTGGCGAAATCCGACAACACTTTGGTCAACGGGGTTTGCGACGCCTCATACGCATAGGCGGACTGGCGCCACTCTTCAGGCACACCCGCAGTTACGACTTCAGCCTGCACACACAACACTGAGATCCAGAAAAGCCGTTTCAGGCACTGCTTAAACATACGAATTCCCCAGAGACAGAGGACGAACCGGGCGTTTTGCAGGCGATGCTGACGCTTCGAGCATCGATTCCCACACGTCGCGCTGGTTGACCAGCGCCTCAATGATGCTGATGACCGGCGAGGTACCCTGGAAGGGCTGAAACTGCACCAGGCAAAGCCGATGGCTTTGCGGATCCAGTGCCAGCGCAGCACTGAAGCGTCGAATGCTGGGGCCCGACAGACGCAGCGCGGCGGCCAGGCTTTCATCGTCGCCACGCCAGGCAGCGCTGAGCGGCGCGGTATAGATCAGCCCGTTGGTGCCGCGCTGAATGCGCAACGGTTGCTGATCGATCTGCAGCAGCAACTCGGCCGTGCCACTGTCGAGCCAGCGCTCGACCGTGGCGAGCAGGTCAACGGATTTCATTGATGATCGCCTTGGCCAGGTTGTGCTTGACCACAATCTCCTGGTTGGCGGCCCAGCTGGCGGTGGATGACTGGCGAATGGCGGAGTTGAAGGCGTGCCAGTCTTCAGGGGAGAAGGCATCCATATTCAGCGCAGCCGAATCCAGATCCTGCTGGGCATTTTCAAAATTACTGTCGAGACGGCGTCTGAGTGCATCTGAAGAAAGCATGGTGATACTCCTGGTCCGGGAACTGCTGACTGAGTGGCAAGGCACCGGCTTTGGTTCCAGAACTTCATGCTCAAGGCCAGATATGTTGCTGCAACCCGCTCCAGCCGAGGCTGAAATCGCCGTGTTCGGTGCGCAGGCTGATGGCGTCCGGGTCCAGACTGGCGTCGGTTCGCAGGGTCCAGCCTGGCTGATCATGCGTTTCAAGACTCAGCGCCACCGCCTCCAACTGATCGGGATGGCAGAACAGCAACGCAGCGTCCTGATTCGAACTGGCCAACGCCAGCTGGCGAATCACCGACCTGACCTTTTTATCGGTCGGTACTTTTTCCAGAAGGCTCTCCAACGCCTGGCTCACCAGTTGCGCGGCGGTTTCGACCAGCGTTTCCAGCGCCTGCTCGCGCTGGGTGCGCAGGTCATCGAGCAACACCTGCGCTTCTTCCCAGACCTGGGCCCGTGCCTGCTCTTCACAGGACTGACGCAGCACATCGGCTTCGGCGTAGGCCTCGGCGAGAATCGTCTCGGCCTGGGTGCGGGCGTTGTGCAACACCTCATCGGCCAGTAGACATTCCTCAAGAGTCTCCCGACGCAGCAGCGGCTCGATGAGTGTGATTCGATCAGCTGGAAGGTTCAGACTGCGACGGGTCAACATGAGTGTTTCCTTCATTACGAGCGTTCAGTACGTACCCGGCAATGGCCTGCCACAGCGCACGCAGACGCACGGCAGGCACTTCTTCGAAAACCATCCGCTCGGCCTCCTCGACCGCAGTGCGATCAAACCTGAGTCGCAACCTTTGCCACAGCCGCTCACCGACACGGCGGCGCAACAGACTCAGTCCGGCCACTTCGCAGGGATCGGGGCTCCATTGTTCAGGCATCCAGCAACCGGGCTGCAATCCCTTGCCGAGCCGACGACACCACAGATGGGCAGACTCATCCAGATCAGCGGTTCGCGGCCTATGGGTACCGGCGCAGACCGTCACACACAGCCTCAGCGCCAGCGTCCACTCCTGCGGCGCAAGATCCAGCAGCGGGATGAGCAGCGCCTCGGGCATGGGCGGTATCGCCGACGTCATGCCAAGACAGCGATCGGCCGACTGCGCACTGACCTGCTCCAACAGGTGAAGGGTCGAGGCATTGGCCTGCTCCAACAGTTGCCAGCTGGAATGTGCGTCGCGCCAGCCCTGAGCCCACCAGCGAACCCAGATCAGCGCCTGAGGTTCGCTGATGTTCATGGTGTGGCTTCGCTCGACGCCTGCGCAGTATTTTTACGCAGCAGACGCTCTCGCAGCCGCGGATTGAGTGCCCACAGACCGGCCAGCAACAGCACCAGCCCGACACCACACAGCACCGCCACCCACTGCAGGAACTCGAAACGTTCGCGTGTGACGTTGAACGGTCCGATGCTGACCATTTCCACCGACTCCTGATAACCCTGAGCCGGCACGAACACCACGGCCAGTTTTCGTTCGTCCGCATTGGTCATGCCGGGAATGCTGCTGGCGACCATACGCCGGATGCGTGGCAGCACGCTGTCGGGTTCGAGGTCAGCCCGGTGCTTGATGAACACCGCAGCCGAGGCCGGTTGCACAGGCTCCCCCGGCGCGATGCGCTCGGGCAGCACCACATGGACCCTGGCGACGACCACGCCGTCGATCTGCGACAGGGTCTGCTCAAGTTCCTGAGACAACGCATAGATGTAGCGCGCCCGTTCTTCCAGCGGCGATGAGATCACGCCTTCCTTGCGAAACACCTGGCCGAGCGTGGAGCGGGAACGACGCGGCAGACCCACGGCCTCCAGCACCCGCACGGCCCTGGAGATGTCCTGAGTGGACACGAGCACTGCAACGCCGCCCTTGTCCAGGCGCTTCTGCGCATCGATGTTTTTGCCGGCGAGTTCGGCCAGAACTTCGTTGGCGTCCTGCTCGGTCAGGTCGCGATGCAATTCCATGCGATCACCACAACCGGCCATCAGTAATGCCAACAGAACGACTACAACAAGCCTGACTGTCCTGGGATGCATAATCACGCCTTATTGCAGACTGGTCAGTTTTTCCACGGTCTGGGCGGCCTTGCTCACCAGCTTGGCGCTCAACAGGCTTTCCAGATAGAACGAGGACAACGAACGGTTGGCCTCGATCAGGGTTTGCGGGTCGTTGGAACGGGCCGCGCGCTGCAGATTGCGGTCGACCTTCTCCGAATCTTTCTGGTAGGCAAGCGACGCCTCGGAGATCGGCGAGATCATCCGTTGCGGGTCGTTTTGTGCAGGCGCTGCGTTCGAGCGCATTGCCGCGTTGAACCAGCTGATGTCCGCCTCGGCAGGAGCCGCATCTGACGCTGCATCAAGTTCGGGAAGACCCGGTTGATGGTGGGATACGCGAGTGATCGCCATAGTTGATTCTCCTGCCAAGACGAAGGTTTACCCATCAACCGCGATAGTTGGTGGTGCTTTGCTGAACCAGAACCGACAGGACGTTGCCCGCCGCGATGCTGGCATCGGTTTTCAGGGTGTTGCCCGCGCCGCCGTTCTGGAAGTTCTGCTCCGCATTCGGAAACAGACCACCCAGCGAGTCGCCCTGCGCGCTGCCCTTGATTTCGCCCTTGATCATGTCGATGGCTTTCTGGAACTGCTCGCTCTCGCCCTTGGACATGACGTTGTCGCCTTCGGACAACTCGCCCATCCAGTCCTTGGACTTGCCATCAGGCTTGCCGAACTCTTCAGGGTGCATGTCCATGAAACGCGACACTTCCTTGAGCACATCCTTGTCTTCGAACGAGAACGTCGTCTGACCGCTCTTGGCGTTGGGGCTGGTGTTGGGCTGCAGGAGGTTGTCGAGCTTTTCCTCGCCCAGGCTGCCGAGCAGCGCTGCCAGCAGTTCCTGCAGACCGCCGCCGGAGGCATTGCCGCTGTTGGCAGCCGGTGCGCCCCAGTTGGAAGCGGGATTTTGACCGGAGCCAACACCCTGCCCGGTGCCGGTACCCGTGCCGCCCGAAGCGCTGCCGGTCGAGCCGCCACTGAGGAACTCGGTGATCAGCCCTTCAAGCCCTTTGGTGAAGGCTTCCTTCTCTTCACTGTTCAGGTACTTGTCTTCGGAAAGCTCGTCGCGCCAACCATTGACTTTGCCTGTGGCGTCGTCAGGTTTTCCGTACTTTCCCGGGTTCTTGTCCATGTGATCGGCGACCATGCCGAGCAATGGATTTTCGGTATCGCGGATGTTGGCACCGCTGCCGTGCTTTTCGAACATCGAATCGCCCAGCAGCGAAGCGATCTTGCCTGCCGCGCCGCCCGAATCGGACTGCATGGAGGTCATTTGCGTGCTGGCGAAGGTACTTTGGAAGGAGGCACTTTGTGGAACGCTTGCAGTAGAAGAAATCATGAATCCACTCCTTGAAAACCGCACAGGTTGAAGCCCTCTCGGTGTAGACCGAGAGGGCACGCCAACCACTTAGTAGTTGATCGCCTTACCGGTTTGCTGTGCAGAGTTCTGCGCCTTGGTGGCGGAGTCCTGATAGGCGCTGGCGATACCGTTCACGGTATCGGTCATCATCTTGTTGGATTGGGCTTCAGCGTTCATTGTTGTGGTTGCAGCTGCAGTTGCATCCATTTTGGTCATTGCAGCCATCGAAGCGCCGAGCGAAGCAGTACCAGCCATAGTTATTACTCCTGATCATCGAGAATGTTCGAACACATCATGTGTGTTCGAAGCATGAGTGGCCGACAGTCAAAAGCAGTTCCATTGAATGACGACAATCATTTCAAGGTGATGATCACAGCTCGGGCGAATTGATGCTCAGGCTCTTCATGCGGTGATACAGGGTGCGTCTTGGAATACCCAGTTCATTGATAACCGAGTCGATGCTCTTGGGATGGCGCGACAGACAATCCTGGATAAGTGCCTTCTCGAATTGCCGAAGGTAACTCTTCAAATGAATACTGTTTTCGGTCTGAGAATCGTTCTCGCTACTCAGCGGCGGCATACCCAGGACAAAACGTTCGGCCGCACATTTGAGTTCGCGAATATTGCCGGGCCATCGGTGGCTGAGCAGACGGTTGAGGACATGCGGGTCGCGAACCGGAATGGGCTGGCCATGCTTTTCGGCGGTCTCGACGACAAATCGCTCGAACAGCGAAGGCAGATGATCCAGTCGGGAGCGCAAGGTCGGCAGCTGAATCTTGATGACATTGAGCCGAAAGAACAGGTCGCGGCGGAACTTGCCCTCCTCGACCAGTTTTTCCAGCGGAGTCTGGGTTGCCACGATCACCCGAAGGTTCAGCGGCACGAACCGGGTGGAACCCAGCCGCTCTATTCCGCGCATCTCCAGCACACGCAACAGCTTGGCCTGCAACAGCAGCGGCATGCTGTCGATCTCGTCCAGATACAGCGTGCCGTTATGAGAAGCTTCGATATACCCGGCTCTGGACTTGGAGGCGCCGGTGTAGGCACCGGCCATCACACCGAACAGTTCGCTCTCGGCCAGTTGCTCGGGCACCGCCGCACAGTTGATCGCAACCAGCGGCCCTTCCCGGCCGGACAGCTGGTGAATCCGGCGGGCAAGCGTGTCCTTCCCTGTGCCGGTTTCGCCTTCCAGAACCATATCGACATTGAGCGGAGCTGCCTTGCGGATAAAGGACTGCAGAGTGCCAAAGATATCGAGAACCTCATGCTCCATCGGCAATGAGTCGTTGTTCATAGCACACTCATCCATCCATTCCCCTTACGATGATAATCAGTTCCGTCGAATATCAGGAATACTTCGGGTACGGACTTCAAGAGCGGTCAGGCGTCCGGTGCCGCGAACCGCATACTTTAAATTAATGTAAGACAATTATCTTGTGGTGTTTTTCTATCGTGCCTATTGAGGCAATCATGACGGCATTCGGTTTACCGAATGTGGCGCAGCACTGAAACAGGGCATGCCTGCAAAATCTGCACAATGATGCGCAACTTCCAGCAAATGATTTAATAAGGATGTCATCAACGAAGTGCAAGGCTGTCCGTTCACCTCTTGTTTGACGTCGTCCCGCCAGTAGTTGTTGTAACGCGCACCGGAATTGCACCGTGATCCGGTACAAAATATTCGGTTTTCCGAACGCATGGGTAGCAGCTTAGTTGGCTGAATTCTGTACCACGATAGATTTTTCGAGCGTTGTGCAGAGCAAAAAAACATAGCATTCGATTGTGACAGCTCCATTTTCGCACTCTGCGCAGCCGGATCGAGGTCATCGAAGACGCTCGAAACGACGTCAGCAACGGTCATGGAACCGGCTTGGCACTCAGGTCACTCAGGAGCAATCGGCGGCAGATTTTTCTCACGCAGGCGGCAGATTTTTGCAAGCCCGACGCAACGAAAAAATTTCCGTCTTGTGCGTCATGACACTCCGCCAGACCGGAATTCCCGGACAAATCTCTGCAGAGCAGCAGAGCAGATCATGAGCTGTTCATAAATTAACCACACAGCTGCACCCCACGCCAATCAAGGGTTTCAAAAAGTTACCCACAGACATACCCACGATTTCCGTGGACAACTTATGGCAAATTTCGAACCTTAAAACCGTTCAAGAGCGCAAGCCAAAAATCTTACATCTATCTACTGCAAATCCAGCCCCGAATATGCATGGCCGTGCCCCGGCCTATCGATAGATGAAACTGACTGTTGCTTCCTGGCGCGCTTACCTCTGAAATGGATCCTTTACGCGAGGCAGTCTGCAGATGGAGCAACAATGTGACGTGGCCGTTCTGGGCCTTGGCGCGATGGGTGCCGCCACGCTTTATCAGTTGGCCAGAGAAGGCGCGGATGTGCTGGGGATCGACCAGTACGCACCGCCCCACACGCTGGGTTCCAGCCATGGTGATACGCGCATCACCCGGCTGTCGGTAGGCGAAGGGCCGCAATACCTGCCGCTGGTGCGCAATTCGCACCGCATCTGGCGCGAGCTTGAAGCATTGACCGGCGAATCCCTGTTCGAGCAGTGCGGCGTGTTGGTGATGACATCCAGCCCGGCCTATGACCCAAACGACCCGGAAGATTTCACCCACAAGACGATCGCCCTCGCCCGCGAGTACGGCGTAAGGCATGAAGTGCTTTCAGCCGCAGACATTCGCGAACGATTTCCGCAGTTCAGCCCGGTCCTGGACACCGCCATCGGCTACTTCGAACCTGACGGAGGTTTCGTAAGGCCCGAGCGCTGCATCGCAGCCCAGTTGCAACTGGCCGGAAAACTGGGCGCACGTATCCGCCTGAACGAAACGGTGACCCGCCTGCAGGCTCATGGTGATCAGGTGCGCATCACCAGCGATCAGGGATCGATTATCGCGAACAAGGTGGTGGTCAGTGCCGGGATGTGGTCGTCGCAACTGCTGGGCGAGCCCTTTACCGATCTGCTGCGCGTCTGTCGGCAGCAGCTGTTCTGGTTCGCACTGGAAGACACTGCCGCCTTCGCCCCGGTATCGCCCAGCTTCATCCTGACCCACGGCCCTGGCGAGGTGGATATCAATTACGGCTTCCCGCCCTTACCCGGTGAAGGCAGCATGAAGATTGCCACTGAGCAGTATCTGCATGCGTCACAGGCCTGCGAGCTGGACCGCAGCGTCAGTGCCGAGGACGAACAGACGATGTTCCAGACGCAGGTCAGCGGCAAAATTGCAGGCATAAAGGCAGACGTGGTGAAGTCATCGGTGTGCGCCTACACCGTGACGCCGGACTACCATTTCATCATTGACGACCACCCGCACCTGAAGAACGTGACCGTGGTCTCGGCCTGCTCAGGACACGGCTTCAAGCATTCCGCTGGTCTGGGGCTGGCGCTGGCGCAGCGTTGTCTGCGCGGCACCAGCGATGTGGACCTGTCGGCATTCTCGCTCAAGCGTTTCGGCAAAACCGCCTGACGCTCGCTCAACGCGGCTGCACGAATGCCTCATCGATGCGCGCCAGATCGGTATCGCGCAAGGTGCCTGCGTGATAGTGCAACTTGATCCAGGCCATCAGGTAGTCGTAACGAGCGCGCGCCAGGTCGCGGCGCGTGCTGTAGAGCTGTTGTTCGGCGTTGAGCGCATCGAGGTTGATGCGCTCGCCACCCAGAATGCTCTGACGCGTCGACTCGACCAGCGCCTGCGCCGACACCAGCGCCTTTTGATAGGCGCGCAGTTTATTCACCCCGGAAGTGGACGCATTGAATTGCCGACGCAGTTCGATCAGGGTTTCCCGGGTCTTGCCTTCCAGCTCGTACTCCGCCTGCTCCCTCACGCTGTTGGCCTGACGCACCGAAGCGCTGGTACCACCGCCTGCGTAAAGCGGCAGGCTGACTTCGATGCCCACCGTATTGGTGTCGTAACGCTGGTTGTAGGTATTGCCACTGTCGGACTCGTTCTGGCGAATGCTCGCGTATGCATTGACCCGAGGCAGATGACCGGCACGGTTACGCTCCACTTCGTAACGAGCCACTTCAAGTGCCTGACGTTGCGAGGCGAGAATCGGGCTGTTGGCCATTGCCAGCGCGTGCCACTCGCTGTAGCTCGACGGTTCCAGCACCATGGCCTGAAAGCTGTCCCTGAGCGGATCCAGCTGCTCGATGGAGATCGCCTGTTCGCCCAGCAGAGCGCCCAGTTCACGCAAGGCAGCATCCTGCTCATCGCGGGCTTCGATCTGCTCGGCAATCGCCAGTTCGTTGCGCGATTCGGCTTCGAGAATGTCGGTGCGAGTGCCCTCGCCTTGCTGAAACATCTGTCGGTTCTGTTCGAACTGACGCTCGAAAGCCTGTTGCTTGGCCTGGGCGATATTGATCTGGTCCTGAGCGAACAATGCCTGGGTGTAGGCCGTCAGAACCCGAACCAGCAGTTCCTGACTTTTGCCGCGAAAGGTCTCATCGGCAAACAACGCCTGAGCGACGCCTTTGCGGTAATTAGCGTAGGCCTCATAATCGAGCAAGGGCTGCTGGATCGTGAGGCTGGAACCGAAACTGTTGTAATGACGATGATCGGTGGTGTCTTCACGCCCGCCCTTCAAGGTCGCTTTGGAGTCGTTACGCCCCTTGTTGTAGTTGTACGACACTCTGGGCAGCAGGCCTGCGCGGCCGATGGCACGATTTTCCAGCCCCGCATCACGCTCCTTCAGCGCACCCAGAAAAACCGGATCATTGCGCAGCGCCTGCTCGTAGATCTGAAACGGCCCCAGGGCATGGCTTGCGGGAGAGACGCAGAGCAACATGGCTGCCAGCGCGGCAGCTTTACGGGTCAAGTGGATCATCCTATTCCTCGGTCAACGCGGAGCCGGCACGATCCAGCAAAGGTTTGAACAGATAATTGAGTAGTGAACGCTCGCCGGTGCGTACAAACATCTCTGCTGGCATACCGGGCTTGATCACCAGACCGTTGAGCTTCTCCATCACCGCATCACTTACCGAGGTGCGCAGGACGTAATAGGGCTGGCCGGTTTTCTCGTCTTCCAGTTGGTCGGCCGATATGAGACTCACCTCGCCCGTTACCCGGGGCGTGCTGTTCTGGTTGAAGGCCGTGAACAGAATGTCCACGGGCAGATGACTGCCGACCTTGTCAATCAGGTTGACCGGCAGGCGGCCTTCGACTTCGAGCCGGGTGCCTTGCGGGACAACTTCCAGCAGGGTCTGACCGGCGCGCACCACGGCGCCTTCTGTGTGTACGCCGAGGTTTACGGCGATGCCGTCAGCAGGCGCGAGAATCTCGCTGTGTTGCAGACTGAAACCCGCAGACGCCAGCTGCTGCTCAAGTGTGAGGGTCTTGACCTGCGCGTCGGCCCACTGCGTACGCACTTCTTTCTGGTATTCCTCACGCTGTTGCTGCAGGCGCAGCCGTGACTCGACGATGCCCTGCTCGATCCGCCCGGTTTCTCCGGCGTTCTGCGCCATTTCCTGCTGGACCTGGGACAACTGGCGCTCGTATTCCAGGAGGCGGTTGCGCGGAATGAAGCCGTTTTGCGCCAGCGGTTGCAGGTTGCTCAACTGCTGGCGCAGCGAATCGGCCTGTGCCAGAAGATCGGAGCGCGCCCGACGCATGCCGGCCAGTTGCGCGCCTGCACCTTCGATGCTCGCCTGCAAACCGGCCTGTTCGCGCGCAAGGGCCTGCCTGCGGCTGCTGAACAACTGACGCTGCCCTTCGAGCACCATTGCCAGCCGCGGATCAGGATCCTGTCCATGCCCGGCAGCAATCAACTCCGCAGGAAAATTCACTTCGCTCAGGTTATCGCGCTCACTCTGCCAGCGCGCCAGGCTCGCCCAGGCCATACGGTACTGGGCGCGCAGCGACTGAACATCTGCTTCGACCTGGGTCTGATCCAGACGAAACAGCGGCTCGCCTTCTTTTACAGCCTGTCCTTCGGTGACCAGAATCCGGCTCACTACGCCGCTGTCCAGCGACTGCACCGCCTTGCGCTTGCCCGATACCACCACCGTGCCCTGCACTGCGATGCCTTGATCCAGTGGCGCAAGACTTGCCCATAAAAAGAAACTGCCGGCACCGACGAGCGTCAGCAGCCAACCGGCACGGGTAAAGAACTGCACGCCGCGTTCCTTGCCCGGAACGGCGTAATCGTTGAGGTGTGGGCTGCTCATACTTCGGACTGCCTGTTCTGTGTGCCGTACTGGCGGCTCATGGAAAGCCCGACGGCCGGACGCGGTGATGATGGTGGTTGCGGCTGCATGGAAGGTTGCGGCTGAGAAGCCTGCCCGGACAGGGCCTGAAGAACCTGTGCCGTGGGTCCGAATGCTTGCATTCGTCCTTCGTTGAGCACCAGTAGTTGATCGGTCTGAGACAAGGACGCGGTTCGATGGGTGACCAGCACCACCGTGCAGCCACGTGCTTTGAGCTCACCGATTGCTCGGGTCAATGCGGCCTCGCCTGCGGTGTCCAGGTTGGAGTTGGGTTCGTCGAGCACCACCAGCTTCGGTTCGCCATAAAGCGCGCGGGCCAGTGCCACCCGTTGCTTCTGCCCGCCGGACAAGCCGCCGCCGTCGTCGCCCAGGCGCGTGTCGTAGCCCTGCGGCAGACGCAGAATCAGCTCGTGTACACCCGCCAGTTGCGCCGCAGCCACCACCTCGCTGGCGTCACCTTCACGGAAGCGCGCGATGTTCTGCGCCACGGTGCCGCTGAACAGTTCGATGTCTTGCGGCAGATAACCGATGTAAGGCCCGAGCGCTTGGCGATCCAGACGATGCATGTCGGCACCGTCGAGTCGCACCGTGCCACCGAGCACCTGCCAGATGCCGATCAACACACGCGCCAGGGTCGATTTCCCGGAACCGGACGCCCCCAGCACGCCGAGCACTTCGCCGGCTTTCAGCTGAAAGTTGACCTGATGCAAGGTCGGCACGGTCACACCTGGCGGTGCGGCGCTGACCTGTTCGAGCCCCAGTTGACCGCGTGGCACCGGCAACGCCATGCGTTGTGCGGGTTCGGCGTAGGTCTTGAGCAACTGATCCAGCCGTCCATACGCCAGACGCGCCGAACTCCATTGTTTCCAGACGGCAATCAGTTGATCGATCGGACTCAATACCCGCCCCATGAGAATCGAACCTGCGATCATCATGCCGGGGGTCATCTGGCCGCGAATGACCAGAAACGCACCGAGGCCCAGTACCAACGACTGCAGACACAGGCGCAACGCCTTGCTGATCGAACTGATCACCGCCCCGGTATCACTGGCGTCATTCTGACGAGCCAGAAAACGCGCGTGGACATCGAACCAGCGTCGGCGCAAGGCATCGAGCATGCCCATGGCCTGGATCGCTTCGGCCTGCTGCAGATGACGGGTCGCCAGTTGCGAGGACTGCTGCGAAAAACCGCTGGCCTCGCCAAGGGGTTTACGGGTCAGCCACTCGTTCAGACAGGCCAGCGCCACCAGCAACGCGGCGCCCACGGTGGCCAGCAGCCCCAGCCAGGGATCGAAGAGAAAAATCACCGCCAGATAGATGGGAAACCAGGGCGCATCGAAGAACGCGAACAAGGCCGGACCGGTCAGAAACTGGCGAATGAACGTCAGATCACCCAGCGCCTGCCCTGCCTGACGTTGCCCCGCATGCAGATTGCTTTCGAACGCCGCCTGATAGACACGCAGATTGAAGCGACGCTCCAGCTCACTGCCGATGCGGATCACCACGAAACTGCGGATCATTTCCAACAGCCCAATGAAGGCAAAAAAGCCGACCACCATCAGGGTCAGCATGACCAGTGTGGTCTGATTCTGGGAGGTCAGGACGCGGTCGTAGACCTGCAACATGTAAATGGATGGAGCCAGCATCAACACGTTGATCAGCGCGGTAAAACAACCGACGCTGATCAGCGCGCGTTTGTAGTGCCCCAGGGCTTTATAAAGCGGAGGGTGGGCACCCAACGGCAACGCACTCATGATTCTTCCTTGAAGGCCGCGTTCGCAGCCGGGTCACATCGATAAAAGTTATCGGTTTACGAATCCGTGCGGCTCAGTCCTGCTCGATAAGACGTGCCAGCGTGAGCAGGTCGCCTCCAGGCAACCGGGCCTGATACAGCTGATTGCCCATGTGGTTGAAATGGATCAGACCGGAGCCTTCCTTGTCGGTAAACGCCAGCCCGTCAGGCGTGGGAAACCATCCCGTTGGCGTATCGCTCAGCCAGCGCGAAGCGCAGGCCGGGTCTCCGCCCAATTGCGGCGCGTCGGTATTGAGTTGCAACTCACACGCCTCACTCGGCCGGGCCTGAGCGAACAGTCTCCACTTGCCACTGAGTTCAGCGGGGCTGGATAGCTTCAAACTCGTCGCCATACTGACTCCAGAAATCGCTGCCAGCAGCGCAACGGCTGCCGCAATGTTTCGAAAAAGGTGATGGATGATCATGATGGCCATATTCCAGAACATGGGCGGCTCATGCGAGCCACCCATGAGTACTACTATTTACACCACGATATCGGTGGCAACCGCCTGGCCGACAGTGCCGACCAGGAAGTCAGCGACGCCTTGACCGGTGAAGTCAATGGCGAGGCTGCCCAGGTTGGTGCTCTGGGTGTAGCTCAGGATCGCTTCGCCCGCATGACCGCTGAACGCGTTCACAAACTGCAGCGAGGTCAGCGACGAGATGGCCGACACGTCGATCTTGTCCTGACCGCGGGTGAAGTCACGGATCGTGTCTTGCGCTGCCCGGTTGGAGTCGGAACTGGCACCGAACACGAAAATGTCCGCGCCCGCGCCGCCCCACAGGGAGTCAGCACCGCCACCACCGTAGATGATGTCGTTGCCGGCACCGCCCTTGAGGTCGTTGGCCGCAGCATTACCGACCAGCAGATCGTTGCCCGATCCGCCCACGGCGTTTTCGACCAGAACGCCCTTGGCGATGGAAACGTTGCCCACCATGCCGCCGACGTCCGAGAACGACGCTTCGTTGAGGTTGATTTTCTGGTTTTGAGTGAAACCGGAGAAATCCAGCGTGTCCTTGCCGCCGCCATCCCAGACCGAAAACACCACCTTGGAAGAGGCGGAGGTTGCGCTGTAGAAATCACGACCGGCAGTGGAGTTGAAACCGTACACCGTATCACCGGCACGGGTGCTCATGTTGGCACCGTAGAGTTGCTGGATGGCTGCGATGTCATCCATCAACGGCCCCGACGAATAGGTCGGCGAGCCGCCCTTGACGAAGTTCTGATCGGTGTTGGACTCACTCCAGTAACTCATGACGCTGTAGCCACGCGTGTCTTCTGCGTAGCTGACATCGTTATAGGTCGGGTTGCCTTCGCCGGCGTTGTAATCGCCAGGGTGAGACAGGCCCAGGGAATGGCCGATTTCGTGAGTCAGTGTCTGGCGACCGTAGTTGCCGTTGTCTGGCGTCAGGTTGACCGTGTAGGAGTTATTGGTCAGGTACCAGGACTGACCATCGTACCGGCTGTTGCCGCTTGGCAGGTAAGCGAACGCCGCTCCGCCGCTGCTGCCGTCGCTGTAGTTGCCGAAGGTCATGTGCCCGTCACCGCCGGAAGCGGCCTGGGTGAACGTAACCTTGGCGACATCCGCCCAGGATTGCATCGACAACACAGCTTGAGCCTTCTGCTGCGCGTTGAATGCACTGAAGGTCCCAAGCGACGTATCGAACCCGGAAGGTCGAGCCGTCAGGAACGTATAGGTGAGATTGATGGTGCCGTTGCCGTCACGATCCACCCATGCAGCGTCGTCGCGGAGGATGTAGTCAGCAGCTTGATCGACAGAATACGACGGTTTGCCATTGATCGTGAGATTGCCACCGCGATCGTAGGTATGGACAAAAGTATCGATCTGGTTGAACGCCGAGCTTCCGGTTGCCGCCAGTTGCACGGCCGAGAGAGCAGCATTTTCTTTAACTTTCGACATGTCACTTCCTTGTCTACAGATAGAACAGTTTGGTACGACAGCCTCCCTCGGGTAGCGAGAGAGTCCTGTCACTCGCTTTTGAAGCGTAAGCAAACTGACACATTTGGAAATCCTGTGTCTATCCCTCTGCGATGATGTCAATTAGCCAAAAGCAGGAAAATGCCTACAGGCGTTGGGGAATAACCTGATAATTATTTTAGTGATATGCCAATGCGCCATAAGCCGCTGAAAGACTTGTAACAACCTTGATAAATATGACCGATCGGTCATGGAATTTTTGATCGAAGGGTCAGGGATTTTCACAGCGTATCAAGGCTGACCTGAACCCTTCCAGACGGCGCTTGAGGTTCGAGTGCCCTGCTCTTCAGCGGCACCAATCGCCCACTTCCCAATTTCACAAAAGCAAACGCCCCGACAAGTCGGGGCGTTTGTTTATTGCGTGGCAAACCTTGTGTTCATTCAGCAGAAGCAAGCCTCTGTGAGCGACAAGCCGTTATCAGTCGTCGCGGCTCATGATGCCGAAGATCTGCAGCAGGCTGACGAACAGGTTGTAGATCGAAACATACAGGCTGACCGTGGCCATGATGTAGTTGCGCTCGCCGCCATTAATGATGGCGCTGGTCTGGAACAGAATGCAGACCGACGAGAACAGTACGAAACCGGCGCTGATCGCCAGCTGCAGGCCACTGATCTGGAAGAACATGCTGGCCAGCACCGCACCCAGCAGAACAAAGAAGCCTGCGGTTATGAAGCCACCCAGGAAACTCATGTCCTTGCGAGTGATCAGCACGTAAGCCGAAAGACCACCGAACACCAGCGCGGTCATCGCAAACGCAGAGCTGACCACTTCAGCGCCGCCCGCCATACCCAGATAACGGTTAAGGATCGGGCCCAGCAGGAAACCCATGAACCCTGTCAGGGCGAAGGTCGAAACCAGACCCCATACCGAGTCACGGAGTTTGTTGGTCAGGAAGAAAAGGCCGTAGAAGCCGATCAGCACCACGAAAATATTCGGGTAGCCGACACGCATCTGTTGAGCCATGAACGCCATGACACCGCTGAATGCGAGGGTCAGGGCCAGAAGACCATACGTATTGCGCAGGACACGACTAACCTCTAGCTGGTCGGCCTGCATGCCGGTTTTAAGGGCGTAATCCTGTTCGCGCATTGCGAAACTCCTTACTGATGAAATGTTGAGTTGCAAAGATCATAACAGAGGCGCTGCAACTGGCTAGTCAGAGAGTTTGACAGCTTGTTTCATTCCGGTATTATGGCGCCCGCAACGAAGTGGAGGTATGGCCGAGTGGTTTAAGGCAGCAGTCTTGAAAACTGCCGACTGTAACAGGTCCTAGAGTTCGAATCTCTATGCCTCCGCCATATTTGGTAGCGCAAAGCCCTGATCATTCAGGGCTTTGTCGTTTCTGGGGTTTACACGCCAGGATCGGATGTCGGGTGTTCGTCCTGATCCCTCAACAGACGCCAGAGCTTGGCCCGCGCTCCTGAATTGTGGATACTGCCCACTGGCCAGCCCACGATCACGGAAGACTGAAATGGCATACAGCCCGACAGCCATGACAGTAGAACTCGCCATTGGGCGGTACGCACGCTTCAGTCGCCCTTCAAGCAACCTGATCGGTGGCACGTATCCTGTTCCCGGCGATCCTCTTCGCCCTCAGCCAGGCCCTGAGCATACCGAAAGACAGCATCTGACGGGGTGGTTCAAGCCCAGAGGACCCCGGGATACATTTGAAGACCTCGCCATAGGGCGTTACGCACGCTTCAGTCGTCCTTCCACGAATCTGATTGGCGGTACTCAGCCGCTTGCCGACAGCACATCCGAGTTCTTCATCGTTCGAGATGACTCAGCATATGGACAGTCCTTCAGTATTCCCAAAGCGCCTGATCTGCAGACCGGGTCCCAATGGATCAAACCAGGGGAATCGATCACCGTTGCCGGACTGACACTGCCCGATGGCATGATCTACGCAGGTGGGAAGGACGCAAGGCTCAGGAATATCGAGCCCTCTTTCATCGATACCGCCTTGCCGGCCAGCAGTTCGCCTGTAGATCTGCTGACACCGCGGGCGCTCTATCTGTCGACTTATGTCTCCCTCAGTCCAGAAGCACGTAGAGGCTATCTACAGTGGTTGGCGGGCGGTCGCTGTGATCCTTGCGCAGAAATCGGCTACGCATTCATGTTCTTTTACGGTCTGGAGCGTCGCGCGCTGGTGGATGCGACATCCGATGCGACCGCACGTGAAGAAATACCTGTCATAAAAGCAGAAGTGGAACGATTGAGGGCGCTGTATTCCAGCGACGCCTCTTTTTATAACCATGCTTCCAGGCTTCTGGATTACCTGAGTATGTCGGTCATTCCGACACGGATGTATTTGAATGAACCTTCAGGACCAGCGATGGGCATTCATGAAGTGCCTGTTTCTGTGCGAGTTGCGCTCGGCCAGATGGCGACCGATCAGTACCCGCTCAACGCCGGTTGGGCCATGGCCTGGGCCCTGACTGATCCGAATATTTCACTGCGCACACCGGCCGTGAGATGCCCGGAGCTGTTTCAACGTTTGTTCCGGGAAGAATACGACGCGAAGTTTCCTCGCGGCCTGGCCCTGCCGAACAACAAGACACGTCTCAAGGCCTCGTACTGGCCGATATCACCCAAAATCAACACTCAGAAGTTGTCCGTAGGCGATCTTCCAGATGTCACTGCCACTTCCGGTACACGCAAAAAGCTTCAAATTATCGTGGAGAAATGCGCTCAGGTACTCGAACCGTTCAGCCGATATGTGGGCCGAAATCCTGAAAACCCTTATGTTCTGGACGGTCTGCTCCGCCTGCCAACCGCCCTATGGCCCGACCCTGCGAAACAGGAGCTGTCCGCCTTGCAGGCAGGCGTAGCGCATGACGCAATTCTGATGACACTCAGTGAACTGACTCAACGGTTCGACTCCATCGAAACGCTGTCACGGGATAAGGTCGTTGCGCTGGCAAAAGCGCTTGAGGAACGAAATATCGGAATGGAGCCCGACGTGTTGTCCGGCAGCCGTACGCCTAAAGCTGAAGACACCATTGTGTTGTTTGCAGCAGAGCCGGAAGACGGCACGCTACGCGCCACCCCCGACTATCACGCTGCAGTCGTTACGCTGGATCTGGCCAGTGCTGTGGCGGCAGCGGATGGCGAAACGAGCCAGGACGAAGTCGCACTGCTTGGGCTGCATATCGACTCATGGAGCCATCTGTGTGTCGCCCATCGCAAGCGTCTCAAGGCGCACCTGCAGATTCAGTTGCTACAACCGCCATCGCTGGCAAGCCTGAAGAAGAAGCTGGAGCCTCTGCGACAGGAAGACAAGCGCACCATCGTCTGTTTTCTGGCACACCTGGCCCAGGCGGACGGGACCGTTACGCCTGATGAAATCAAGTTGCTCGAACGTGTCTACAAAGCACTTCAACTCGATCCTCAATCGATATACAGCGACCTGCACGGGGCGGCCGCGAATTCGCTCAAAGGCCCGAATGTGATTGGCGTGTCGGGATCAAACATCCCTGGCGCTCAGCAAACGTCGACTTCACCGACAAACAGGCGCGCAGGCTCCGGTATCGTTCTGGACATGGCTCGGGTCGCGCAATTGCAACGCGAGACAGCTCAGGTATCAGCACTTCTGGCCACCGTTTTCACAGATGAGCAGGAGGAACAAACCCCGATCATTACAGAAGACGTTCCGCAAATAGCCCCCGAGACTGGCGTTCGTCTGTACGGACTCGATGCCGAACACTCGGCGTTCTTGCGCTTGTTGGTGTCTCGTACCGAATGGAGTCGGCAAGAACTGGAGAACACCGCTTCAGACATGGAACTGATGCTCGACGGTGCGCTTGAGCAGATCAACGAAATGGCATTTGAGCTTTTCAATATGCCGATATCCGAAGGCGATGATCCGGTCGACATCAATCCGGACATCCTGAGCGAGTTAGCCTTATGAGTACGATACGAGCCAGAGACCGCGACGCGGTCATCCAGTCATTACGCGCAGGGGTCGTTCCGAGGGTCGGACAACACCTGATTCAGGTCGGCCGGGTTGGAGAGCTGGATGCCCTTATAAAAGACATCAACCGCCTGGCGGAAGGTGGCTCGGCATTCCGTATCGTCATTGGTGAATACGGCGCGGGCAAGACCTTCTTCCTCAATCTGGTCAGAGGCATCGCGATGGAGCGCAAGCTTGTCACCATGCACGCAGACCTCAACCCCGACCGGCGGCTGCACGCCTCTGGAGGCCAGGCCCGCTCGCTGTATGCCGAGCTTGCGAAGAACATGTCCACGCGTACCAAGCCAGATGGTGGCGCGTTGCAAGGCATCGTGGAGAAATTCATCTCCCAGGCCAAGACCGAGGCGAAGAGCAAAGGCATCGAAAGCGAAGCCGTCATTCGCCAGTACCTCGCCGAATTGACAGAGATGGTCAACGGCTATGACTTTGCCGAAGTCATAGCCGCCTATTGCCGTGGCTTTGAAGACGGCAATGAACAACTCAAGGCCGATGCCATTCGCTGGCTGAGAGGCGAGTTCACGACCAAAACCGATGCTCGTGCGGCGCTCGGGGTAAGAACCTGCATTGACGATGCGTCTATCTATGACCAGCTCAAACTGCTCTCCCGATTCGTGCGGCTGGCGGGTTTCGGCGGACTGATGGTCTGTCTGGATGAGCTGGTGAATCTGTACAAGCTTGCGAACACACAGGCACGCAACGCCAACTACGAACAGATCCTGCGCATTCTCAACGACTCACTGCAAGGTTCGACCGACGGTCTGGGCTTCGTGCTCGGCGGCACACCGGAATTCCTTATGGACACCCGCCGCGGGCTGTACAGCTATCCTGCCCTGCAATCACGACTGGCGGAGAACACCTTCGCCAAGGCCGGCTATGTTGATCTATCCGGGCCGGTCATTCGCCTCACCAGTCTTACCCCCGAAGACTTCTACGTCCTGCTGCAGAACCTGCGCAACGTCTACGCCTCCGGCGACCCGGAAAAATACCTGCTTCCGGACGAAGCGTTACCGATCTTCATCGACCACTGCGGCCAACGACTTGGAGAAGCGTACTTTCGTACGCCTCGCACCACGATCACGGCATTTATCAACCTTCTGGCGGTACTCGAGCAGAACCCTGGTAGCGATTGGCGTACGCTGCTCGACGCAGTGGAAATCGCACGGGATGACGGTGGTCGAAGCGATCTCGACGTAGAGGCAGATGATGAACTCACCAGTTTCAGGCTCTGAATCATCGTCATTCGAACGGCTGCATCCGGATGTGCAGCATTGGGTCTGGTCCCAGGGCTGGACCTCGCTCAGGGATGCTCAGGAATGTGCCATCCCTGCGCTGATCGATGCCGACCGTGACGTGATCATTGCGGCCTCGACCGCCGCGGGCAAGACCGAAGCGGCTTTCCTTCCTATCCTGACCAACCTGCTGGTCAACGACCAACCTGCCGGGGCCGTTCTCTATATAAGCCCGCTCAAAGCACTCATCAACGATCAATGGGATCGGTTGAGCCGCCTCTGCGAGCGACTGGAGGTGCCGGTGGTTGCCTGGCACGGCGACGTCTCAGCAAGCAGAAAGCACCGGTTTCTCACATCGCCCAGCGGCATCCTGCTCATTACACCGGAGTCGCTCGAAGCCCTGTTCGTTAACAGGGGCTCTGCCGTTAAAGGATTGTTTCAGCAACTGCGGTACATCGTGGTAGACGAACTTCACGCGTTTATCGGCAGCGAACGCGGCAAACAGCTCCAGTCATTGATGCAACGTGTCGAACGCGTCGCAGGCAGACAACTTCCCCGCGTTGGCCTTTCTGCCACGCTGGGTGAAATGTCGCTGGCGCGAGAGTTCCTGCGACCGGGCCAGAATCAGCGAATGGAGGTGATCGAATCAAAATCCTCCGGCCAGAATCTTCAAATTCAGGTACGCGGCTACACCCTGCCTCCCATGATCAAACTCATCTCAGGGCAAAAACCCGCCGAGACAACAGATCACGACGAAAACGAGCAAGAAAACGAGTCGGGAAGCCGACATGCAATCGCCGCACACCTCTATAAATTCCTGCGCGGCAGTAACAACCTGATCTTTCCCAACAGCCGTGACATGGTCGAGTGGTACGCCGACAGGCTGCGTCATCTTTGCGAGAAGGATGGCCTTCCAAATGAATTTTTCCCGCATCACGGAAGCCTGTCTCGGGATTTGCGCGAAGACACAGAACGCGCCCTCAAGGCAGGTACGCCGCCCGCCTCTGCGGTCTGCACGACAACCCTCGAACTCGGTATCGACATCGGCAACATCAGGACAGTGGCGCAAATCAATTCACCGCCATCGGTGGCAAGCCTGCGTCAGCGTCTGGGCCGGTCTGGACGCCGGGAGGGGGAACCCGCGACCTTGAGGGTGTACTGCGAGGAAAGCACCCTGACACCTGATTCAGACCTGTCCAATCAGCTCAGGCAAAATCTGGTGCAGACGATCGCGATGATTCGGCTGCTGATAAACAAATGGTTCGAACCTCCCAGAGCCTATGGGCTTCACGCCTCAACACTTGTTCAGCAATGCCTGTCCGTGATTGCACAGCAAGGTGGCGCCAGTGCTTCGGAGCTGTGGAGCGCGCTGGTTGCCAGCGGAACGTTTTCAGCCATCACCAGGCCGGACTTTCTGGCCATGCTCAAGGCGCTGGGCGAGCAAAAACTCGTTGTACAGGACAGCTCCGGACTGTTGTTACCCGGAGAGATCGGTGAACGACTGGTCAATCATTACGAGTTTTACAGTGCATTCCAGAGCGACGAGGAGTTCAGGCTCATTCGCGACGGCAAGTCTCTGGGCTCCGTGCCCGTCAGCCGGCCGCTCACCCAAGGCCAGCGCATCATATTCGGCGGCAGACGCTGGCAAGTGATGGACATAGACCTTGAGAAGAAAGTCATCGTCGTCAAACCCGCGCGTGGCGGCGAGCCTCCGACATTCGACGGTCTGAGTGCAAAGATTCACGACGATGTCAGGCAGGAGATGCGATCCGTACTCATGGAAACGGCTCCCTGCCCGTTCATTGATGCCAATGCACAGAAACTGCTGGAAGAAGCACGCCATACCTTTCGTTCGCTGAGACTTGATAAACAGCATCTGGCCGGATCAGCATCCAGAACCTATCTGCTGACCTGGAAAGGCGACTACATCAATGACGCACTTTCGCTGCTGCTCAACCGGGAAGGCGTCATGTGCGAGTGCTCGGGGCTCGTACTGGACATCGGCGCGCCGAAGGAAAGCCTCATGGCAGCGCTGCGCGAAATTGCCTGTCTGGATGCCACCGACGTGGAATCACTCCTGAAAGAGGTGAAAAACCTGATCAGGGAAAAATGGGACTGGGCGCTGCCTTTGCCACTGCTTATCAAATCATTCGCTTCCAGCCAACTGGATCTGGGAGGGGCAATTGAGCTTGCGAAGGTGTTGTCGCTCAGTGACGGCTCATCCTGACTCTGCGTTGCATCATGCTATCCGCATACATGACGAAAAAAGGGCTGCTGACGCCTCGGCAAAGCCCCTTTGTCTCGGCAAACTCACACCCCCGCCCTCGAATTCTTTATCATTGCGCATGTTTTGCTGGCAGAGCCGACTATGAAATTCGCCATTTCCCTTTTTTCTGCGGGCCATGCGCCCTCTTCCCGGCGTGCGCTGCTGTTTGCCCAAGCGGTGCTCGCGGGCGGGCACGAGATTGTCCGGCTGTTCTTCTATCAGGACGGCGTGCATAGCGCGTCGGCCAACGCCGTTACGCCTCAGGATGAACAGGATGTGCCGCGTCAGTGGCGCGACTTTATCGTCGAGCACCAACTCGATGGCGTGGTGTGCATCGCCGCTGCGCTGCGTCGCGGCGTTCTGAATCAGGAGGAAGCCGAGCGTTATCAGCGCCCTGCGGCCAATCTGCTGGAGCCTTGGGAATTATCGGGGCTGGGTCAGTTGCATGACGCCGTGCAATCGGCAGACCGACTGATCTGCTTCGGAGGGCCTTGAAATGCCCAAGTCACTTTTGATTGTCAGCCGTCAGTCGCCTTGGTCGGGTCCCGGCGCGCGTGAGGCACTGGACATCGTGCTGGCAGGCGGCGCGTTCGATCTGCCCATCGGTTTGCTGTTTCTGGATGACGGCGTGCTGCAGCTGCTGCCGCAACAGAGCGCAGCAGCCTTGCAACAGAAAGACCTGACCGCCAATCTCAAGGCATTGTCGATGTTCGGCGTTGAAGACCTCTATGCCTGCGCGCAGAGCATTGCCGAGCGCGGTGTCCCGAGCGCTGGCCTGGATGACGACATCTGCCTGCTGTCCGGCCGGACCGAGCTGTCGGCCTTGTTCGAGCGCTATGACCAGGTGATTACGATCTGATGAGCACTTTGCACGTTCTTTCCCATTCCCCTTTTACCGACAACCGTCTGGACAGCTGCCTGCGTTTGCTGGGCGACAACGACGGCATTCTGCTGTGTGGCGACGCCACCTACGCCCTGACGCCGTCGAGCCCTGTTTCGCTTAAGCTGCAGCAGGCCGGTTCGCAATCGCTGTTCGTACTGGACGAAGACCTCAAGGCCCGTAACCTCCCGTTGCCAGCCGGTATTGTCAGCGTGGATTACGCAGGCTTCGTCGAACTGTCGATCCGTTTTGACAAAGTGAACACCTGGCTATGAAACAGTTGATCGCCTCCGGGCGCACGCTGGAACTCGACAAGGACGGATTTCTCAAAGACCTGAACGACTGGTCGATGGACGTCGCCCATGCACTGGCTGGCGAAGAAGGCCTGACGCTGACGCCTGAACACGTCGAGATCCTCGAACTATTGCGTGGCTTTTATGCAGAGTTTCAGCTGTCTCCGGCGACCCGGCCGCTGATCAAGTACACCGCACTGAAACTGGGTGCCGAAAAAGGCAACAGCATGCACCTCAATCGCCTGTTCAACGGCACCCCCGCCAAACTTGCCGCCAAGCTGGCGGGCCTGCCAAAGCCGACCAACTGCATATGAACGACTACGCCCCGCTTGTCACCGAAACACCTGAAGAACACCCTTTTGCCCAGTTCGTCCGCATTCTGGGTAAAGGCAAACGTGGCGCACGCAACCTGACGCGCGAAGAAGCGCGCGAGGCCATGGGCATGGTGCTCGATGAAAAGGTCGAGGACACACAGCTCGGCGCCTTTCTGATGCTGCTGCGCCATAAAGAAGAAAGCCCGGAGGAACTGGCCGGTTTCACCGAAGCCGTACGCGAACGCCTGAATGCGCCACCGATCACGATCGACATCGACTGGCCGACCTACGCAGGCAAGAAACGTCACCTGCCCTGGTATCTGCTGGCCGCCAAGTGCCTGTCCCAGAACGGCATCAGGATCCTGCTGCACGGCGGCGGAGCTCATACGGCCGGTCGGCTGTACACCGAGCAGTTGCTCGGTTTGCTGAATATTCCGCTGTGTCGCAACTGGTCGTCGGTCGAAACAGCGATGGCACAGGGCAATCTGGCGTTCATGCCACTCGCCGACTGGGCACCGCAACTGCAGCGCATGATTGACCTGCGCAACACGCTCGGGCTGCGCTCGCCAATTCATTCGCTGGCGCGGATTCTCAATCCTTTGCAGGCGCGCTGCGGGCTGCAAAGCATTTTCCATCCGGGTTATCAGAGCGTTCACCGTGATGCCAGCAGCCTGCTGGGTGACAACGCCATCGTGGTCAAGGGCGATGGCGGTGAGATCGAGATCAACCCGGACACCATCAGCCATCTGTACGGCACGACCGGCGGACAGCCTTGGGACGAGGAATGGCCAGCCCTCTCGCCGCGACGCCACGTCAAACCCGCCACGCTCGACCCGGCGCAACTGGTCGGTTTGTGGAGAGGCGAACTTGAGGACAGTTACCCGCAACTCGCGCTGATCTCGACCATGGCCCTGGCGTTACGCGGCCTCGGCATCGCGCGTGATGAAGCGTTTGTGCAGGCGCAGACATTCTGGGAGCGCCGCAACAAGGATCTGTGACCGATCGGCTTTATCGATAATGATCGGTCAGAATTTGCGTTTTTCGGTCGAACCGATGTCACTAGACTGATCTCCAAGCTGTACTTAATTCAGAAATGGGGATTCAGACATGGGCCTTCTGGTCGAAGGACGCTGGCAGGACCAGTGGTACGAAAGCAGCAAAGACGGTGCCTTCCAGCGCGAAAACGCCCAGCGTCGTAGCTGGGTTACAGCCGACGGTAAACCTGGACCGTCAGGCGATGGCGGTTTCGAAGCACAGGCAGGCCGCTACCATCTGTATGTTTCCCTCGCCTGCCCATGGGCGCATCGCACGCTGATCCTGCGCAAGCTCAAGGGGCTGGAGAGTCTGATCGACGTTTCGGTCGTCAGTTGGCTGATGCTCGAAAACGGCTGGACCTTTGACCAGCAGAAAGGCTCCAGCGGCGACGCCCTCGACAACCTGACCTTCCTGCATCAGCGCTACACCGCGGATGACCCTCAATACACGGGCCGGGTCACCGTGCCGGTGTTGTGGGATAAACAGCAGCAGCGCATTGTCAGCAACGAGTCGGCGGAGATAATCCGCATGTTCAACTCGGCATTTGATGAACTGACCGGCAACCGCCTGGATTTCTATCCATCAGCGCTGCAGGCGACTATCGACGAGCTCAACGAACGCATTTACCCCGCCGTCAACAACGGCGTGTATCGCGCAGGCTTTGCCACCTCGCAGCATGCCTACGAAGAAGCGTTCGATGACGTGTTTGCTGAACTGGGCGAACTGGAAAACCTGCTGGGCGAGAAGCGCTATCTGGCAGGCGAGCACCTGACCGAGGCTGACGTGAGGCTGTTCACCACCATCGTGCGCTTCGACGCGGTTTATTACAGCCACTTCAAGTGCAACCAGCGGCGTATCGCGGACTACCCGAACCTCAGCAACTGGTTGCGCGAGCTGTACCAGTGGCCGGGTGTCGCCGAGACGGTGAATTTCGAGCACATCAAAGGCCACTATTACGCTAGCCATCGCACCATCAATCCGACCGGGATCATCCCCAAAGGCCCGGCATTGAACCTTGAGGCCAGCCATGATCGCGAACGGCTGTCCGGGATGGGCGTCTGGCAGAAGTAAACGGCATGACAATGGATAGCCCGGCGGGCTATCCATCAAGTGGCATCAGACGGTCGCCTGATTGCCTTCGAACCAGGCCAGCTTTTCACGCAACTGAACCACTTCGCCAATGATCACCAGCGTCGGCGCATGCACTTCGTGCTCGGCCACCAGTTGCGGCAGGTTGGCCAGCGTGCCCGTGAACACTCGCTGATTGGTCGTGGTGCCCTGCTGAACCAGCGCCGCTGGCGTGTCCGCAGAACGACCATGCCTGATCAGCTCCTGGCAGATCACCGGCAAACCGATCAATCCCATGTAGAACACCAGGGTCTGCGCCGGGGCCACCAGATCGGACCACGGCAAATCGGTGGAGCCATCCTTGAGGTGACCGGTGATGAAACGCACCGATTGCGCATGATCGCGGTGGGTCAACGGAATGCCGGCGTAGGCCGCACAACCGCTGGCGGCTGTAATGCCGGGAACCACCTGAAACGGAATGCCGTGAGCCGCCAGTTCTTCGATTTCCTCGCCACCACGGCCGAAGATGAACGGATCGCCGCCCTTGAGACGAACCACCCGCTTGCCCTGCTTGGCCAGATCGACGAGTTGCTTGTTGATCTGATCCTGCGGTACGGCATGTTCGGAACGGCGCTTGCCGACATAGACCCGTTCCGCATCACGGCGGCACAGATCGAGAATGGTCGGCGCCACCAGACGGTCGTAGAGCACCACGTCCGCCTGCTGCATCAGGCGCAAGGCCTTGAACGTCAGCAAGTCAGGATCGCCAGGGCCTGCGCCCACCAGATAAACCTCGCCGGTTTCCGCTGGCGGTTCACCTGCGATCTTGGCAATCAGCAGGCGCTCGGCTTCCGCGCCCTGCCCGGCCAGTTGACGATCGGCAATGGCACCTTGAAAAACATCTTCCCAAAATGCACGGCGCTGCTGGACGTTCGGAAACAGCCCTTTGACCTGATGACGGAAGCGCGCGGCCAGACCGGCCAGTTGCCCGTAGGTCGAGGGAATCCAGGTTTCCAGCTTGGCGCGGATGAGTCGCGCCAGCACCGGCGCATCGCCGCCACTGGACACTGCAATCACCAGCGGTGAGCGGTCGACGATGGCCGGGAAGATGACCGTGCACAGCGCAGGCGCATCCACCACGTTGACCGGCACGCAACGCGCACGGGCATCGTGGGAAACCTGGGCGTTGAGGGGTTCATCGTCGGTCGCGGCGATGATCAGCACGCAGCCGTCCAGATCATCTTCGTGATAACCACGCAGAATCAGCTCACCGCCGCTCTGGACGACCAGTTCGCGCAACTGGCTTTCGATTTCCGGTGCGACGACGCGAATAACGGCACCCGCCTCGAAGATCAGCCGGGATTTGCGCAGGGCGATTTCACCGCCGCCGACCACCAGCACGCGACTGCCACGCAGGTTATGGAACAGCGGCAGAAATTCCATTTAACCGATGACCTCAAGGCCGCCCATGTAGGGCTTGAGAACGTCAGGCACACGAATCGAACCGTCTGCCTGCTGATAGTTTTCCAGCACCGCGACCAGCGTACGCCCTACCGCGAGACCGGAGCCATTCAGTGTATGCACCAGTTCCGGCTTGCCGGTTTCCGGGTTGCGCCAGCGAGCCTGCATGCGACGCGCCTGGAAGTCCCCGCAGTTGGAGCACGAGGAGATTTCACGGTACTTGTCCTGGCTCGGAATCCAGACTTCAAGGTCGTAGGTCTTCACGGCGCTGAAACCCATGTCGCCGGTGCACAGCGCCAGTTTGCGGTAAGGCAGCTCCAGCAGTTGCAGCACGCGTTCGGCGTTGCCGGTCAGCGATTCAAGGGCGGCCATGGACTCGTCCGGCGCAACGATCTGCACCATCTCGACCTTGTCGAACTGATGCTGGCGAATCATGCCGCGAGTGTCACGACCCGACGCGCCCGCTTCGCTGCGGAAGCATGGCGTGTGGGCGACGAACTTCATCGGCAGCTGCTTGGCGTCCAGAATCTCCCCAGACACGATGTTGGTCAGCGACACTTCGGCGGTCGGGATCAGGTACAGATCCGCTTCGCCTTCACGGGAAATCTTGAACAGGTCTTCTTCGAACTTCGGCAATTGACCGGTGCCCTGCAGCGCAGGCGCCTGAACCAGATAAGGCGTGTAAGCCTCTTCGTAGCCATGCTCGTTGATGTGCAGGTTGATCATGAACTGGGCCAGCGCACGATGCAGACGTGCGATAGGGCCACGCAGCAGGGCAAAACGCGCGCCAGACAGCTTGGCGGCGGTTTCGAAATCCAGCCAGCCGTATTGTTCGCCCAGCGCGACGTGGTCCTTGACCTCGAAATCGAAGCGGGTTGGCGTGCCCCAGGTGCTCACCTCGACGTTGCCGTCTTCATCGGCGCCTACCGGAACCGATTCGTGTGGCAGGTTCGGGATATTGAGTACCAGCGCGTCCAGCTCGGCCTGAATGCCGTCCAGCTCGACCTTGCCTTCGCTCAGTTCGGTGCCCATGCGCTCGACGTCCGCCATCAGTGGCGCAATGTCTTCGCCGCGTTGCTTGGCCTGACCGATGGATTTGGAACGGGCGTTACGCTCGGCCTGCAACTGTTCGGTGCGGGTCTGCACAACCTTGCGCTGAGCTTCCAGCGCTTCAATACGGGCCACGTCCAGTGTAAAGCCACGGGAAGCCAGGCGATCCGCTACGTCCTGAAGTTGAGTACGTAACAGTTTGGAATCGAGCATATCGTTCTCTCGTCTATCAAAGTCTGGTCAGGGACAGGCCAACCCAGGTTGCGAGCAGCCCGCCGAACACGCTGATACCGGCATAGCCCAGGGCCAGCGGCAGTTGCCCGCTTTCCAGCAGGCGCAGCGTATCCAGTGAAAAGGATGAAAAGGTCGTCAGACCCCCTACAAAACCGACGATCAGGCCGGCTCGAATTTCGATGGGCACTTCAGGGCGCAGCAGAAACAGCCCGTACAGTACGCCGATGATCAGGCAGCCGACGATGTTGACCGCCAGCGTCGCCGTATAAAAATAGCGCGGCCAGTGGGCACTGACCCAGGTACCTGCCGCGAAGCGCAATAATGTACCAGCGATACCGGCGATCGACACCGCAAGAATGGTCTGAATCACTACTTTCTCCGCTTGCGGGGGCTGGCTTCATCCAGCGCGTTCAGGTGCCTGAGCTTTTCGCCGATCTTGAGTTCGAGCCCACGAGGAACCGGCTGATAATACTGGCGCGGTTCAAGTTCGTCAGGGAAGTAATCTTCGCCTGCCGCATAGGCATCGGGCTCGTCATGGGCGTAGCGGTATTCTTCGCCATAGCCGAGTTGCTTCATCAGCTTGGTCGGTGCATTGCGCAGGTGCAGTGGAACCTCGAGCGACCCGTGCTCGGACGCTTCGCGCATGGCGCTCTTGAACGCCATGTACACCGCGTTGCTTTTAGGCGCGCAGGCCAGATAGACAATGGCCTGAGCGACCGCCAACTCGCCTTCCGGACTGCCGAGGCGCTCCTGAACATCCCAGGCCGACATGCACAGCGGCAAAGCGCGCGGATCGGCGTTGCCGATATCCTCACTGGCCATGCGCACGACACGGCGCGCCAGGTACAACGGGTCACAGCCGCCGTCGATCATACGCGCGAACCAGTACAGGGCAGCATCCGGGTTGGACCCGCGAATCGACTTGTGCAGCGCGGATATCTGGTCGTAGAACGCTTCACCGCCCTTGTCGAAACGACGTCGGCTATCGCCCAGCAGGCTTTGCAGCAGTTCGGTGCCGATCTCACTGCCATCTTCGGCAAGATCGGAAGCGTTCTCGAGCAGGTTGAGCATGCGACGCCCGTCACCGTCGGCGGCCGCCATGAGAATCGCAAAGCCTTCATCGTTCAAGGTCAGCTGGCGCTGTCCCAGACCGCGATCCTCGGTCAGTGCACGATGAACCAGCTTGCGCAGTGCGGTTTCGTCGAGGCTCTTGAGCACATAGACCCGTGCCCGGGACAGCAAGGCGTTGTTCAGTTCGAAGGACGGGTTCTCGGTGGTCGCACCGATGAAAATCAGGGTCCCGTCTTCGACATACGGCAGAAACGCATCCTGCTGCGACTTGTTGAAACGGTGCACTTCGTCAACGAACAGGATCGTGCGTCGACCGTACTGGCCTGCCTGCTGCTTGGCGACCTCGACGGCCTGGCGAATTTCCTTTACCCCGGCCAATACGGCAGAAACCGTTTCGAAGTGGGCATCCGACACCTTGGCCAGCAGCCGGGCGAGCGTGGTCTTGCCCACGCCCGGCGGCCCCCAGAAGATCATGGAGTGCAGCGCGCCCTGCTCCAGCGCCTCGCGCAGAGGCTTGCCATGAGCCAGCACGTGCTCCTGACCGACGTATTCGTCCAGATTGGTCGCACGCAGACGTGCGGCCAGTGGCTGGGCGATGGGTTCACGGCTAAACAGGTCCATGGTTCGGGATCAGGCCTTCTTACTCTTGAATGACATCAGCACCCTTGGGAATCTGGAACTGAAACTTGCTGGCAGCGATAGGCTCGTTGGCCTTGACGCCGGTGAACAGGATATTGGTGCGCTGGCCGACGCTGTCGACCAACTGCATGTCGTTGATGATGCCGTTACGGAACGACAGGCGCAGGCTGTCGAACAGCGTGTCCTTGGTCTTGGGCTTGAGCACGAAGTCAATCACGCCACCCGCTTCCTTGGCGGTGATATCAAAGCTTTCGCTGATCTTCGACACGTCACCGGAGAGCAGCAGCGCCGGGGTCTGGGTCAGGCGTTGATCGAGGGTCTTGATGGTGACCTGCTCGAGATCCGGGTCCCAGAGCGAGACTTTTTTGCCGTCGGACACCATCAGTTGTTCCTGAGGTGCGTCAGTGTGCCAGTTGAACAGGCCGGGGCGTTGCAGCGCCATTTCACCCGTGGTTTCCTGCAATTGGGTGCCGCCACCATCCAGCGTCAACTGGGAGAAGCGTGCGGTCAGGGTGCGGGAGTTTTCCAGCAACTGGGTCAGGCGTGTCACGTCCTTGCTGTCTGCATGGGCGGGGATCACGGAAAAAGTCAGTGCGGTTGCCAGCAGCATGCGGATAAGACGCATGGAATTCCTCTTTGCAGTCATTGGATGTCACGACAGCGGGCAGAACCCGCTGTCGACGCAGTTTTGCAATCAGTCACGCATCGGGCCGGGGGCAATGACTTCGCGGGAGCCGTTGGTGTTCATGGAGGTCACGACACCCGCCATCTCCATCGCCTCGATCATGCGCGCCGCGCGGTTGTAGCCAATCTTGAGCTTGCGCTGTACAGCGGAAATCGACGCACGACGACTCTCGAGTACAAATTTGACGGCTTCGTCGTAGAGCGCATCGCTTTCGCTGTCCTCACCGCCTTCACCGCCACCGCCATCGAAGCCGCTGCCGGCCTCTTCGACGCCAGCCAGAATATCGTCGTTGTAGTCCGGGGTGCCGCGCAGTTTCCAGGCCTCCACCACGCGGTGCACCTCTTCGTCGGAAACGAACGCACCGTGCACACGAATCGGCAGGCTGGTGCCCGGAGGCATGTACAGCATGTCACCGTGGCCCAGCAGTTGCTCGGCACCGCCCTGATCGATGATGGTCCGTGAGTCGATCTTGCTCGACACCTGGAACGCCATGCGCGTCGGGATGTTGGCCTTGATCAGACCGGTGATCACATCGACCGACGGCCGCTGGGTCGCGAGGATCAGGTGAATACCCGCAGCACGAGCCTTCTGGGCGATACGGGCAATGAGTTCTTCAACCTTCTTGCCGACGATCATCATCATGTCGGCGAATTCGTCCACCACGACCACGATGGTTGGCAACTTGGTCAGCAGCGGCGCTTCGTCATGGATGCTTTCACGCTTGTAGAGCGGATCTGCCAGCGGCTCGCCGGCGTCCTGGGCGTCCTTGACCTTCTGGTTGAAGCCCGACAGGTTACGCACGCCCATCTTGGCCATCAGCTTGTAGCGACGCTCCATCTCGGCCACGCTCCAGCGCAACGCGTTGGCAGCGTCCTTCATGTCGGTCACCACCGGACACAGCAGGTGCGGAATGCCTTCGTAGATCGACAGTTCCAGCATCTTCGGGTCGATCATGATCAGCTTGGCATCATCCGGCCCGGACTTGAACAGGATCGACAGGATCATCGCGTTCACACCCACCGACTTACCGGAACCGGTGGTACCCGCCACCAGCAGGTGCGGCATCTTGGCCAGATCGGTAATCACCGGTTTGCCGCCGATGTCGTGACCGAGCGCCAGCGTCACCGGAGACTTGGCGTTGTCATATTCCGGCGTCGAAAGAACCTCGGAGAAACGCACGATCTGGCGGTCCTCGTTGGGAATCTCGATACCCACAGTGGTCTTGCCGGGAATGACCTCGACCACACGTACGCTGGTCACTGCCAGCGAACGCGCAAGGTCCTTGGCCAGGTTGGAAATACGGCTGACCTTGACGCCCGCCGCCGGCTGGATTTCGTAGCGAGTAATCACAGGACCCGGATGAATGGAATCCACCGTGACCTCGACACCGAACTCCTTGAGCTTGATTTCCAGCAGATGCCCCACAGCCGCCAGGGACTCGGGGGAATAATTGAGCTGCTTCTTCTCCGCCGGATCAAGAATCGAGATCGGTGGCAGGGTGCCTTCGACTGCGCTGTCAACGAACAGCGGGGCCTGCTTTTCCTTCTGCACGCGCTTGCTGGGCTCGGGCGGACGCGAAGGTGCAGGAGCAATGACCGCAGGCACATGCTTTTCACGCTCGGTCATGTGCTTGCTGAGGGACACTTCACGCTCGATGATCCGCTCGCGGGCCTTGGCCTGCTCACGGCGATCGGACGCCGCAGGCGCGACCACGTCGTTGACCTGCATATCGACTTCACGCAATTGCGCGACCATCTGCCTGCGCTCGACACGGGCAGCCCACCAGCGGTTGGCGGCACCCTGGAACAGCTCGAACAGGTCCAGGGTGATCTTGCCGGTCACGTCCATGACCTTGAACCAGGACAGGTCGGTGAATACGGTCAGACCAAACAGGAACAGCGCAATGAACAGCAAGGTGCTGCCCTGGATGTTCAATGCTTTCTTGGCCAAATCGCCTAGGACTTCACCCAGCACGCCACCGGCAGAACCCGGAAAGCCTGCTGCGAAGTGAAAATGGATGTGCGCCAGCGCAGCACCTGCCAGCACCAGAAACACCAGACCGATCAGGCGCCAGGAGAACAGCCAGCCGCTCCACTGCCAGGGTTCGTGACGATGACGGAACACCTGCCAGGCCTTGATGGCCAGCAGCAGCGGAAAGATATAGGCGAAGTAACCCAGCACCATGAACAGGATGTCGGCACAGAACGCACCGGCACGCCCGGCAGCATTCTGCACTTGAGCGGCGCTGCTGGTATGGCTCCAGCCCGGATCGCTCTGATCGTAGGTCAATAACGCCATCATCAGGTACAGGCACAGGGCGCCGAAGGCGATCAAGGCACCTTCCTTGAGCCGGTAATGCAGTTGCTGTCGCCAAAGCGGAACAGCGCTGGGTGCTGGTGTGGATTTCTTCAAAACGCTTTATTTCCTGCGCTGGAGCGCGAACATCTCGTTGATTGACGTTGAACGGCTGTCGCCGGCACCGGCTGCGCCCTGATAAAAAAGGCCACAGCCCGCTGTGAGGCCTGATCGAGAACCGTTTGAATGATAATGCGCAAAGCCGGCATTGTAAGGCCTTAGAGGCCTTGAGGTCTGTACGAAAACTCGCTTGAACGGTTTCATGCCTGATAAAAAAGCCTGCGTAGAGGTCGACCATCCTCATGCATCGTCGACAGCGTTCAATTTGAGCACGCATTTTCTTTTGTGACAAAGGCTTATGGCAGGATTCTGCCAACAGCCCGCAACACGGCGCCCATGACCCCGCGATCCTTTGCGCGCCCTACCGCAAGCAGCCGACAAGCGCCATAATGACGACCGCTTGTGACCGCGTTTGCCGCACGGAGTTGCACACACGCATCGCATGCGCCCTCCCCTTCCGCAAAGTCGTGATGCCCATGCTGACCTGGTTACAACGCAACAGCCTCGATTTTCCGCCACTGGACAAGGCCCTTCGCGAGCCAAACGGATTGCTCGCTGCGGGTGGAGACCTTTCTGCCGACCGCCTGATTCGCGCCTACCGTCACGGCTGCTTTCCCTGGTTTCAGGACGGCCAGCCCATCCTGTGGTGGTCGCCCGACCCGAGAACCGTGCTGCTGCCAGAAGAACTGCACGTCTCGCGCAGTCTCGGCAAGGTTCTGCGCCAGGCTCGCTACACCGTCACCTTCGATCAGGACTTCGCCGCCGTCATACAAGCCTGCGCTGCGCCTCGCAGTTACGCCAATGAAACCTGGATAACCCGTTCGATGCAGGACGCCTACCTTGAGCTGCATCGCCGTGGACACGCCCACAGCGTCGAGGTCTGGGAAAACGATGTTCTGGTCGGTGGCCTTTATGGCCTGGCGATGGGGCAACTGTTTTTCGGGGAGTCCATGTTCAGCCGCGCAGACAACGCTTCCAAGGTCGGATTCGCCACGCTGGTGGAACGCCTGCAAGCCTGGGGCTTCGTTCTGATCGACTGCCAGATGCCGACTCAGCACTTGCACAGCTTCGGCGCCCGTTCGATTCCACGGCAGGCCTTTGCCGATTATTTGAACCGTCATCTGGATCAACCGACTAACGCAGACTGGTTGCCTAGGCGAGTTTGACAGGCTGGCATACACTCATGATTAAAGGTTTTTCGACAAGGGGGCGATCATGACGGAGCTGGCGCGGCTTAAGTTTTATGCCACTCAACCCCATACCTGCAGTTACTTGCCTGAAGAGCAGGCGACGACGCTGTTTCTGGACCCCAGCCAACCTATGGATGTTCAGGTTTATGCCGACCTGTCCGATATGGGTTTTCGGCGTAGCGGCGATCACCTTTACCGCCCTCACTGCCAGAACTGCAGTGCCTGCGTGCCTGCACGCATCCCCGTGAATCTGTTCGTGCCCGACCGCCAGCAAAAACGCATTCTCAAGCGCAACGCCGACATTCAGGTGCGCAGTACCAAGCCGGTTTTTACTCAGGAATACTTCGATCTCTACCAGCGCTACATCGAACAGCGGCATGCCGATGGCGACATGTTTCCACCGAGTCGCGATCAGTTTTCGACGTTTCTGGTGCGCGACCTACCGTTTTCACGCTTTTATGAGTTCCGTCTCGAGGGTCGTCTTCTCGCAGTGGCGGTGACTGACCTGCTGCCCAACGGTCTTTCTGCGGTCTATACCTTTTACGAGCCCGAAGAAGAACGCCGAAGCCTGGGCCGTTATGCAATCTTGTGGCAGATCGCTGAAGCCGCGAGGTTGCAGTTGCATGCGGTGTACCTGGGCTACTGGATAAAGAACTGCAAAAAGATGAATTACAAGACCCAATATCGCCCCATCGAGCTGCTTACCAATCAAAGATGGGTCACTCTGTATTGAACCCCTTGGCTTAAACAGGTTTTTTCGGGCACAATGCACGCCGCTTTTGCCTGGCGCCACTTGCACCGGGCCACTCATTTGTATACCGAGGGCTTTACTGCATGTCGAAAGAAGACAGCTTCGAAATGGAAGGCACTGTCGTCGACACCCTGCCCAACACCATGTTTCGCGTGGAGTTGGAAAACGGGCACGTCGTAACCGCGCATATCTCCGGCAAGATGCGCAAGAATTACATCCGTATTCTGACCGGTGACAAGGTGCGTGTAGAGTTGACGCCCTATGACTTGAGCAAAGGGCGTATCACCTACCGCGCTCGTTAATCAGGCATCAACAAAAACGCCCGGCATATGCCGGGCGTTTTTGTTTCTAACAATTGAGGACAATCCGAACAGATCCGGGACCGCGCCCGTTTCCGGGCGCATCCCCTACTCCATCACGCCATCTCTGCCGTGGTTTCGTAGTCGAACGTGATCTCGCCGTCCTTGATGTCGATGTGGACCACACCGCCGTGCTCTGACAATTCGCCGAACAGGATCTCTTCAGCCAGTGGCCGCTTGATCTTGTCCTGAATCAGACGAGCCATTGGTCGAGCGCCCATCGCCGCATCGTAGCCACCCTGCGCCAGCCAGCTTCTGGCCGCGTCGGAGACTTCGAGCAGTACACGCTTGTCTTCCAGCTGCGCCTGAAGCTCGGTGAGGAACTTGTCCACCACGCTCTTGATGACTTCGTGGCTGAGACGGCCAAACTGGATGATCGTGTCGAGACGGTTGCGGAATTCCGGCGTGAAGCTCTTCTTGATCACTTCCATTGCATCGGAAGAGTGATCCTGATGAGTGAAACCGATCGAGGCCCTCGCAGCCGATTCAGCACCGGCGTTGGTGGTCATGATCACGATCACGTTGCGGAAATCGGCCTTGCGCCCGTTGTTGTCAGTCAGCGTACCGTGGTCCATGACCTGCAGCAGCAGGTTGAAGACTTCCGGATGCGCCTTCTCGATTTCATCGAGCAACAGCACGCAATGCGGCTGACGCGTGATGGCCTCGGTCAGCAGACCGCCCTGATCGAACCCGACGTAACCCGGAGGCGCGCCGATGAGACGTGAAACGGTGTGCCGCTCCATATACTCGGACATGTCGAAACGAATCAGCTCGACGCCCAGCGCCTTGGCCAGCTGACGAGCCGCCTCGGTCTTGCCGACACCGGTCGGACCTGCGAACAGGAACGAGCCGACTGGCTTGTCCGGCGACTTGAGGCCTGCACGGGACAGCTTGATCGCAGTGGACAGCGAATCGATTGCTGCATCCTGACCGAACACCGTGAGCTTGAGGTCGCGCTCCAGATTACGCAGCAGTTCCTTGTCGGAACTGTTGACGTGTTTCGGGGGAATACGCGCGATCTTGGCGACGATGTCCTCGACCTGAGGCACGTCGATCCGCTTCACTCGCTGCTCCACCGGCTGCAGACGCTGGTAGGCGCCCGCCTCATCGATCACGTCGATTGCCTTGTCAGGCATGTGACGATCATTGATGTAGCGTGATGCAAGTTCGGCTGCGGCGCGCAGCGCCTCATCACTGTACTCGATGCTGTGATGCTGCTCGAAACGCCCCTTGAGGCCTCTCAGGATGCCAATGGTGTCCTCGACCGAAGGCTCGGACACATCGACTTTCTGGAAGCGGCGTGCAAGCGCTCGGTCCTTCTCGAAAATCCCGCGGAATTCCTGGAAGGTGGTCGAGCCGATGCAACGAATATCACCCGAAGACAGTAATGGCTTGAGCAGATTCGAAGCGTCCATGACGCCGCCGGACGCAGCACCCGCACCAATGATCGTGTGGATCTCATCGATGAACAGAATCGCATGCGGACGCTTGCGCAGTTCATTGAGCAGCGCCTTGAAGCGCTTCTCGAAATCGCCACGGTATTTGGTACCGGCCAGCAGCGCACCGAGGTCGAGCGAGTAGACGACACTGCTGGCAAGCAGGTCAGGGACCTGATTGTCCACAATGCGCTTGGCCAGACCCTCGGCGATCGCTGTCTTGCCGACACCCGCCTCACCGACCAGCAAAGGGTTGTTTTTGCGACGACGCGCCAGGATCTGTGCGACACGCTCGACTTCGCTTTCGCGGCCGACCAGCGGATCGATGCGTCCCTGACGGGCCAGTTCGTTCAGATTGCTGGCATAGGCATCCAGAGGATTGCCAGAGGAAGATGCTTCACCGCCCTCGTCGTCCTGCATATCTTGCTCACCTTCAGAAGAGTGTTCGCCATGCCCTGGAACCTTGGAGATCCCGTGGGCGATGTAATTGACGACATCAATCCGGGCAACGCTCTGCTGCTTGAGCAGAAACACGGCCTGGCTTTCCTGCTCGCTGAAAATCGCAACCAGCACATTGGCACCGGTCACTTCACGTTTGCCGGAGCTCTGTACGTGGAAGACTGCGCGCTGCAGGACGCGCTGGAAACCCAGCGTCGGCTGGGTTTCGCGATCCTCGTCGTGGACGGGGATCAGTGGAGTGGTGGAGTCGATAAACTCCTGCAGATCATGCTTGAGCTTATCGAGGTTTGCGCCGCAGGCACGCAAGACAGTGGCTGCAGCCTCATTATCCAATAAGGCCAGCAGGAGGTGCTCGACCGTCATGAACTCATGACGTTTTGAACGAGCTTCCTTGAAGGCCAGATTGAGGGTGACTTCGAGCTCACGGTTTAACATAGCTTCACCTCATACCCAAGTGGTCGGCGATTAACCGTCCTTCTCGATCTCACAGAGTAGTGGATGCTGGCTCTCCCTGGCGTATTGATTGACCTGCATTGCCTTGGTCTCGGCGATGTCGCGGGTAAACAATCCGCAGACTGCCCGTCCCTCTGTATGGACGGCCAGCATGACCTTGGTAGCCAGCTCACGATTCAGGTTAAAAAACACCTCGAGCACTTCAACGACGAAATCCATCGGGGTGTAGTCATCGTTAAATAAAACCACCTTGTACATCGGTGGCGCCTGCAGGGTCGGCTTGGCGTCCTGCACTGCGATGCCAGCCGAGTCGTCCTCGTGTGATTGCGGACCATCCTGATTGAATGTTAGTCGAATCTTGCTGAATGCATGCATGGAAAGAAACGTTCGTGGTAAAGGGCGGATTGAGCCTGAGTCGCGATCTGACCAGTTTTGAATTGGACTGCCGCATGACCTTGACTATCAGCTAAACGGTGTTACAAACAATAGAGCCCACATTGGGTAAAAAGGGTCCGCGCAGTCAACCAAAATTTTTTAGGTCAGGCGGATTGAGGTGGATGATACTCCAGACGGAGTCCTTTGCAGAGGGATATGGCTATGCTCAGTGGTAAAGTCAAGTGGTTCAATAATGCAAAAGGCTATGGATTTATCCTTGCCGACGGCAATGATGAAGATCTGTTCGCTCATTATTCGGCTATCCACATGGATGGATACAAAACACTCAAGGCGGGCCAGCCGGTCAGCTTCGAGATTATCCAGGGCCCGAAGGGTTTGCATGCAGTCAATATAACCACGGTCACGGCAGGCGTCAGCGCTGCGACCGAGGGTTCGAATGCAACCCAGAAAGCTTCAAATGTGCCAGCCTAGGGCGAACCACCACAAACGCCAGCCATAGGAGGCAGCCGGTTCTGAAGTGATTGAACCGGCCGTTTCTGATAGCTGGGGCGGTTTACATGTGCTCAATGAGCGCATCGCCGAACGCTGAGGAGGACAACAACGTTGCGCCCTCCATCAACTGCTCAAAGTCATAGGTCACCGTTTTAGCGGAGATTGCGCCGTTGGTGCCTTTGATGATCCCCCCGCCTCCACACATCCATATTTCGGCCGATAGAACCACCGACCCCGGATTGACCTGGTCCTTGCCCTCCTGCCCGGGAGCAGTACCCCGCGCGACCTCGAACATCGCAACGGTGTCCGACAGCCTGGTGCCCGGCGCAACTCAACATTGAGCGAGCGTATGCCGCCGACAAGCGTGGTCAGCGATCCCTTGTGGACACAACGTATTCCCTGACCGTGTCGAGGGCTTCATCAGACAGCCAGGTGTCGGGGCCATAGACTTGGGTCGCCTTCTCTCCCGCATAGACCTCCATCCAGGAAATCCTGCGCTGACCGCCGTACGCCTTTTCAACAGCCGCATCCAAGACCTTGATCATCACCGGGCTGATGTCGACACCGGTTCCGTCATCTTCTATATAGGGAATGATCGGTGTGTCGGGTACGCTCAGGGAGTGATCGGGGTTGACCGTTATCTTTTCACCCACCATCTGGAATGCTTATTCTCTGGTATTCAATGACTGACTCCGCTTTCGGGTCTGATTGGACTGCGTGACAGGCATTCAGCGTAGCCACGTCCACTGTCAACCGCCAACCGAAGCGCCCTGTGTGAACACCATAAAACACCCGAAAACATTGACCCAGAGCGGTCTCGTTCGACCAACGGCGAATATTCATTATTCGATAGCACGCATAGCATTAATGCTTGGCGCCAAGGGTTTGATATACTGCGCGCCGTGACCGCAGAGTCATAAAGGCTGACCCGTCTGAACCAGACCTCTCAGCCTTACAGATGCGCCGGACCGGAGCTCGGCCCGGCAGCTTGACGCTCGACTGATGCACCCAACATCACCGCGAATAAACCTCGACCCAGGCTCATGACTGAACTGTGAGCAGAGTGCATACCCTGCGCGTATCGAGATTTTGTGCATGCTCAGCAAAACAGAGAGTTAATACGAATGTCCAACCGCTCGAAGATCATCTATACCTTCACCGACGAAGCTCCGGCCCTCGCCACCTATTCGCTGCTGCCCATTATCGAAGCGTTCACCGCCTCCTCCGATATCGACGTGGAAACACGTGATATCTCCCTGGCAGGCCGCGTTCTTTCCAGCTTCCCGGAGTCGCTTGGCGCCGATCAACAAGTGCCGGATCATCTCGCCGAGCTCGGCAAACTGGCCACCACGCCAGAAGCCAACATCATCAAATTGCCCAACATCAGTGCTTCGGTTCCGCAGTTGAAAGCGACCATCAAGGAGCTTCAGGATCAGGGTTTCAAGATTCCCGACTACCCTGAAGCACCGACCACTGACGCAGAAAAAGAAACCCGCGCCCGCTACGACAAGGTCAAGGGCAGCGCTGTAAACCCGGTTCTGCGTGAAGGCAACTCCGACCGTCGCGCGCCACTGTCGGTCAAGAACTACGCTCGCAAGCACCCGCACAAGATGGGCACCTGGTCTTCCGACTCCAAGGCCCACGTTGCCCACATGAGCAACGGCGACTTCTACGGCAGCGAAAAAGCCGCCCAGATCGAAGCGGACAACACCGTCAAGATCGAATTGGTCGCTCAGGATGGCACCACCACCGTCCTGAAAGAAAAAACCGCCGTGAAAGCGGGCGAGATCGTCGATTGCTCGGTCATGAGCGCCAAGGCACTGCGCAGCTTCATCGCCGCTGAAATCGAAGACGCCAAGAAGCAGGGCGTACTGTTCTCGGTGCACCTGAAAGCCACCATGATGAAGATCTCCGATCCGATCATGTTCGGCCAGATCGTCGACGAGTTCTACAAGGATGCGCTGACCAAGCACGCTGACACGCTGAAGCAGATCGGCTTCAACCTGAACAACGGCATCGGCGACCTGTACGACCGCATCAGCGCCCTGCCCGCCGACAAGCAGGCCGAAATCAAGGCTGACATCGCTGCGGTCTACGCCGTTCGTCCGCAACTGGCGATGGTCAACTCCGACAAGGGCATCACCAACCTGCACGTACCGAGCGACGTGATCGTCGATGCGTCCATGCCTGCCATGATCCGTGACTCCGGCAAGATGTGGGGCACCGATGGCCAGTTGCACGATGCCAAGGCCGTGATCCCGGACCGCTGCTACGCCACCATCTATCAGGCAGTCATCGAAGACTGCAAGAAGAACGGCGCATTCGATCCGACCACCATGGGCAGCGTACCGAACGTCGGCCTGATGGCTCAGAAAGCCGAAGAGTACGGTTCGCACGACAAGACCTTCCAGATCAATACCGACGGCGTGGTCCGCGTGACCGACAGCCAGGGCAATCTGCTCATGGAGCAGAAGGTCGAGACCGGCGATATCTGGCGCATGTGTCAGGCCAAGGACGCACCGATCCAGGACTGGGTCAAACTGGCCGTCAACCGCGCTCGCGCAAGCAACACTCCAGCCATTTTCTGGCTCGACGCCTCCCGTGCGCACGACAGCGTGATGATCGAGAAAGTACGTCAGTACCTGCGTGACCACGACACTTCAGGCCTGGACATCCAGATCCTGTCGCCGGTCGAAGCCATGAAGCTGACCCTGGAACGCACCCGCGCCGGCAAGGACACCATTTCGGTAACCGGTAACGTATTGCGCGACTACCTGACCGACCTGTTCCCGATCATGGAACTGGGCACCAGCGCCAAGATGCTGTCTATCGTCCCGCTGATGAATGGCGGCGGCCTGTTCGAAACCGGCGCTGGCGGCTCGGCACCGAAGCACGTTCAGCAGTTCGTGGAAGAAAACTTCCTGCGCTGGGATTCGCTGGGTGAGTTCCTCGCCCTGGCTGCTTCCCTGGAGCATCTGGGCAACGCCTACAACAACCCGAAAGCACTGGTTCTGTCCAAGACCCTCGACCAGGCCACTGGCGAGTTCCTGGACCGCAACAAGTCGCCTTCGCGCAAGGTCGGCGGCATCGACAACCGTGGCAGCCACTTCTACCTGACCCTGTTCTGGGCACAGGCGCTGGCAGCTCAGAATGACGATGCAGCCCTCAAGGCGCAGTTCGCTCCGCTGGCCAAGACCCTGACCGACAACGAAGAAAAAATCGTTGCCGAGCTCAATGCGGTTCAAGGCAAGCCAGTGGAAATCGGTGGCTACTACTACGCCAACGCCGAGAAGACCAGCAAAGCCATGCGTCCAAGCGCAACCTTGAACGCAGCCATCGCCGCGTTGTAAGAGGCAACCCGGGCGACGCCATCCAGCGTCGCTCCCTGAAAGCCCCGACCATGCGCCGGGGCTTTTTCGTTCAAGCGAAGAGCAGGCTCCAGCCCCTATACTTCGCGCTTCATTCCTCTCTTGAAGGAGCCCTTTATGGATTGGCAAGCCCACGTTACCGTCGCCACGATTGTCGAGGATCAGGGGCGATTTCTGTTCGTCGAAGAGATCAAGGGCGGTCGCAAGGTGCTGAATCAGCCCGCAGGCCATCTTGACCCGAACGAAAGCCTGCAGCGCGCGGCTGTTCGCGAAACGCTGGAAGAGACCGGCTGGGATGTCGAACTGAGCAGCGTGGTGGGGATTTACCTCTATACAGCGCCCAGCAACGGCGTGACCTATCAGCGTATCTGCTTTGCCGCCAAGGCTTTGCGCCATCATCCCGACTACGCACTCGATGACGGCATCGTCGGCCCGATCTGGCTCACTCGCGACGAACTGCTTGCCGAGCAGGACCGCTGGCGCAGCGAACTGGTACTGCGCTGCGTGGACGACTATTTGAATGCCGAACGATTCAGTCTCGACCTGCTGCGCGACAAGGCGTGAGACTGGACGCCCTCAGCCTGATAGAATCGCGTCCTTTTCAAGGCCACCCATTGAATCCCTATGCGTGATCCAGCTCCCTCCAACTCAGAAATGAAGCGCGTGATCGTCGGCATGTCCGGCGGCGTGGACTCTTCCGTTTCCGCCGTACTGCTCATGGAGCAGGGTTATCAGGTGGAAGGCTTGTTCATGAAGAACTGGGAAGAAGACGACGGAACGGAATATTGCACCGCCCGCGAAGACCTGGCCGACGCCCAGGCTGTGTGCGACAAGATCGGCATCAAGCTGCACACCGCCAACTTCGCCGCCGAGTACTGGGACAATGTGTTCGAACACTTCCTGGAAGAATACAAGGCCGGGCGCACCCCCAACCCGGACATCCTCTGCAACCGGGAAATCAAGTTCAAGGCCTTCCTCGACTACGCCCTGATGCTGGGTGCCGACCTGATTGCCACCGGCCATTATGTGCGTCGCCGCGATATCGATGGCCGCACCGAACTGCTCAAGGGTCTGGACCCGAACAAGGACCAGAGCTATTTCCTGCATGCCGTGGGTGGCGAACAGATCGCCAGAACACTGTTCCCGGTCGGCGAACTGGAAAAGCCGGAAGTGCGCGCCATTGCTGAAAAGCATGGCCTGGCGACCGCCAAGAAAAAGGATTCCACCGGGATCTGCTTCATCGGCGAGCGTCGCTTCACGGATTTCCTGCGCCAGTACCTGCCCGCCCAGCCCGGCGAGATCAAGACCACCGACGGTGAAGTGATCGGTCGCCACAGCGGCCTGATGTACCACACCATCGGCCAGCGCCAGGGCCTGGGCATCGGCGGCCTGAAAGACGCCAGCGATGATCCGTGGTACGTGCTGGTCAAGGACCTGGAACATAACGAGCTGATCGTGGGCCAGGGCAATGATCATCCATGGCTGTTCTCCCGGGCGCTGGTCTCCTCGGAGATCTATTGGGTCAATCCCATCGACCTGAGCAGCCCGCGCAAGCTGACCGCCAAGGTCCGCTATCGCCAGGGCGACCAGCATTGCACGCTGGAAAAGACCGCTGATGGCTATCGCGCCACGTTCGACGAGCCGCAACGTGCGGTCACACCCGGCCAGTCCGTCGTGTTCTACGAGGGTGAAATCTGTCTGGGCGGTGGCGTAATCGAAGTCGCCGAACCCTGGACCAGCAAGGACAAGCGTTGATGACCCCGACTCAGGAACAACTGACCGCCCTGGGTGGCGTGTTCCAGGCCGCCGTACTGGTCGACCGGATCGCCAAGACCGGTCAGGTCAGCGAAGCGGCGATGAGCTGCATGATCGGTAGCCTGCTGGTGATCGACCCCAAGGACACGCTGGACGTGTACGGCGGCGACGATCTGAACCTGCATGAAGGCTATCGCGCAATGGTCAGCGCTCTGGAACGCGACCCCGCGACACTGCAACGCGAGCCGTTGCGCTACGCCTTGGCCATGCTGGGCCTGGAACGCCAACTGGCCAAGCGTGACGACATGCTGGAAGTGATCGGCAAGCGGATTCCGGTGATTCAGTCCCAGGCCGAGCACTTTGGCGTGGCCCACGAGAACGTGATCGCTGCTACCGGCGCCCTGTATCAGGACACGCTGAGCACATTGCGCCAGCGTATTCAGGTACATGGCGATATGCGCAACCTGCAGCAACCCAACAATGCATCGAAGATTCGCGCCCTGCTGCTGGCCGGGATTCGCTCGGCGCGGCTGTGGCGGCAGGTTGGCGGTCATCGCTGGCAGCTGGTCTTCAATCGACGCAAGCTATTGAAAGAACTTTACCCATTGCTGCACGGCTGACCGCCGCGCCGCAATGATCCCCACCACCACAGGCACGGTGCGATCTACGCTGGTCAGTCCGCCTCAGTCGGACTGATTTTTCATGTATGATACGCGCCCTTTTCGTTGCCCGACTGTCCGAGAGCACCCCATGCAGCTTTCTTCGCTCACCGCGGTTTCCCCTGTTGATGGCCGCTACGCCGGCAAAACCCAGGCCCTACGCCCTATTTTCAGCGAATACGGCCTGATCCGTTTTCGCGTGATGGTCGAAGTGCGCTGGCTTCAGCGTCTGGCGGCTCATCCGCAGGTCACTGAAGTGCCGGCATTCTCCGCGCAGGCCAACGCCATCCTCAACACGCTGGCCGAAGACTTCTCCGTGGAACACGCCGAGCGCGTGAAAGAGATCGAGCGCACCACCAACCACGACGTGAAAGCCGTGGAATACCTGCTCAAGGAACAGGCCGCAAAGCTGCCCGAACTGGAAAACGTCAGCGAGTTCATCCATTTCGCCTGCACCAGCGAGGACATCAACAACCTGTCCCACGCCCTGATGCTGCGCGAAGGCCGCGACACCGTCATGCTGCCGCTGATGCGCCAGATCGCCGATTCCATCCGTGAACTGGCCATCCGTTTCGCCGACGTGCCAATGCTGTCGCGCACCCACGGCCAGCCAGCCTCCCCCACTACGCTGGGCAAGGAACTGGCCAACGTCGTTTACCGACTGGAACGCCAGATCGCACAGATCGCGGCAGTGCCCCTGCTGGGCAAGATCAACGGTGCAGTGGGCAACTACAACGCTCACCTGTCGGCCTATGCCGATATCGATTGGGAAGCGAACGCGCGCGCGTTCATCGAAGACGAACTGGGTCTGGGCTTCAACCCCTACACCACTCAGATCGAGCCGCACGACTACATAGCCGAGCTGTTCGATGCCGTTGCACGCTTCAACACCATTCTGATCGACTTCGACCGCGACATCTGGGGCTACATCTCCCTGGGTTATTTCAAGCAGCGCACCATCGCGGGCGAGATCGGCTCTTCGACCATGCCGCACAAGGTCAACCCGATCGACTTCGAGAACTCCGAAGGCAACCTGGGCATCGCCAACGCATTGTTCCAGCATCTGGCTAGCAAATTGCCAATCTCCCGCTGGCAGCGCGACCTGACCGACTCCACCGTGCTGCGCAATCTGGGCGTAGGTTTTGCCCACAGCGTGATTGCCTACGAAGCCAGCCTCAAGGGCATTGGCAAGCTGGAACTGAACGAACAGCGCATCGCGGCTGATCTGGACGCCTGCTGGGAAGTCCTGGCCGAGCCGATCCAGACGGTCATGCGTCGCTATAACATCGAAAACCCGTACGAAAAGCTGAAAGAACTGACACGCGGCAAGGGCATCAGCCCAGAAGCGTTGCAAACTTTCATCGACGGCCTGGACATGCCTGCCGAAGCGAAGGCCGAGCTGAAAAAGCTCACCCCCGCCAATTACATCGGCAACGCGGCAGCTCAAGCCAAGCGCATCTGACACGCAAGACAATTTGCACACGCCCGGCTGTGCCGGGCGTTTTCATTTCAAGGGCTTACACATGAATCCTGATATTCCTCTTCAACTTCTGGGCGGCATCAGCGCGCGCGTCTTCATGCGTGATTACTGGCAGAAAAAGCCATTGCTGATCCGTCAGGCATTGCCGGACTTCCAGAGTCCGATCGATGCAGACGAGCTGGCTGGTCTGGCCCTGGAAGAAGAGGTCGAGTCGCGACTGGTCATCGAAAAAGGCGAGCGTCCCTGGGAGCTGCGTCGCGGCCCGTTCGCCGAAGACGAATTCAGCAAACTGCCTGAGCGCGAGTGGACGCTGCTGGTCCAGGCAGTGGATCAGTTCGTTCCGGAAGTCAGCGAACTGCTGGAGCACTTCCGGTTCCTGCCAAGCTGGCGTATCGACGATGTGATGATCAGCTACGCCGCACCCGGCGGCAGCGTCGGCCCGCATTTCGACAATTACGACGTGTTCCTGCTTCAGGGCCACGGCAAGCGGCACTGGCAGATCGGCCAGATGTGCGACTCCGACAGCCCTCTCCTGCAGCATGCAGACCTGCGCATTCTTGCCGACTTCGAAGCGACCGAAGAATGGACGCTGGAGCCGGGCGACATGCTTTACCTGCCGCCGCGTCTGGCCCACTGCGGCGTGGCCGTGGACGACTGCCTGACCTACTCGGTCGGCTTCCGCGCCCCTGGGGCAGCCGAAGTGCTGACCCATTTCACCGACTTCCTCAGCCAATTCATCACTGATGAAGAGCGCTATACCGACGCCGACGCACAGCCGGTTAGTGATCCTCACCAGATCCAGCATGACGCACTCGACCGCCTCAAGGCTTTGCTGGCCGAGCACATGGGCGACGAGCGCCTGCTGCTGACCTGGTTCGGCCAGTTCATGACCGAGCCACGCTACCCGGAACTGGTGACCGGCCCGGAACTGGCCGAAGAAGACCTGCTCGACAGCCTGGAACAGGGCGCAGTGCTCATTCGCAACCCGAGCGCACGCCTGGCCTGGTCGGAAGTGGACGATGATCTGCTACTGTTTGCCAGTGGCCAGAGCCGCCTGTTGCCGGGCAACCTGCGCGAACTGCTCAAACTGATCTGCGCTGCCGATGCGCTGCACAGCGAAAACCTTGGCCAATGGTTGGCCGATGACGAAGGACGCAATCTGCTTTGCGAACTCGTAAAACAAGGAAGCCTGGGATTTGCCGATGAATAAAGTCACCGTATCTGTTGCAGACTGGCAGAGAAAAAACGCCGATATCAGGCGCATCCGCGATGCGGTCTTCATCGCCGAGCAATCGGTTCCGCCGGAACTCGAGTGGGACTCGGAAGACATGGACGCCGTGCACTTCCTGGCATCAGAGGGCGATTACCCGATCGGCACTGCCCGCCTGCTGCAGGATGGTGAAATTGGTCGACTGTCTGTGCTCAAGGACTGGCGAGGGCTGAAAGTCGGCGAAGCGTTGCTGACCGCTGCGATCAATGAGGCCGAGAAGCGCGGCCTGAAGGAGCAGAAACTCAGCGCTCAGGTTCAGGCCATCGCGTTTTACGAGCGCTTTGGCTTCACCGTGGTCAGTGACGAGTTTCTCGAAGCAGGACTGCCACACGTGAACATGGTACGCCAGGCCTGAGCACCAAGGTATGTAGGCGTTAAAAAGCGCACTACAAAAACATGACGCCCCGATTTTCCTGTTCCAGCCGGACTATGCTGGAACACAAATGTCGGGGCGTTTTGCCATCCGGACATTCAGCTTGCCCTCCACAGGCCGACAACATGGCACACTCATGCTTTACGCAATCATTGCGGAGACTGGACATGTCAGGACGTACCCTGCTCGCCTCGCTGCTGATCCTATTCAGCACCTGCACACTCGCGGCGACGGAAGTCGTGCCGCTCAATTACCGGACCAGCGCCGATCTGCTGCCCGTTGCCAAGTCTTTTCTGGGCCAGGACGGCACGGTCAGCGCCTATGGAAACCAGCTTGTCGTCAACGCGGATTCGCGCAAGATCGAAGAACTTCGCACCTTGATTTCGCAGCTCGACACAGCGCCGAAGCGCTTGCTGATCAGCGTGGACACCAGTGAGAACGCCTCGCGCAGCGCCAATGGGTCCCGGGTCATCAACTATGGCACAGTCAGTCGCGAAGGCGGGGTGCAACAGATACAGGCCACCGAGGGTGCGCCAGCGCTCATTCAGGTCGGACAAAGCGTGCCCCTGACCACCTCGTCAACCGACTCCTATGGCTACGCGCAGAGCAATACCGAATACCGCAACGTGACTCAGGGGTTTTACGTCACCGCCAGCGTCACAGGCGAGACGGTGCACCTGAATATCAGCACCAACCGCGACCGGATGAGCCAGGAGCGGCCTGACGCCATCAAGGTACAAAGCACTGACAGCCAGGTCAGCGGTCGCCTCGGCGAATGGATCACGCTGGCCAGCAGCAGCGACCAGTCGATGGCCGATCAGAACGGCGTCGCTCAACGCTATTCGACCCAGGGTCGGGACGACATGGTACTGCGCGTGATGGTGCAAACCCTCGAATAGCGTGCGCATGCCTGAAGCCCAGCACCTGCGGGGCTTTTAATGACCAGCCGGTCGCTTTCAAACAGATATGTAGTGATTTTTAAAAAGCACTACAAATTGTTTGACGGGTCAAAAATCGCGAGGCATGATTGCCTCGCTCCCGCTGATCAGAGGTCCTGAACAGGCCTTCGAATCGCCGCTCTGACTCACCCACTAGAGCCGATTCGTGTCCGCACCGCCCACAAGGCAGTTTGACGAGGTTGCGACTGGAACGAAGTTGTCCCGAGGGACGGAAGCGTAAACGGTAACCCGGCAAGGCTTTTTGGTGACGCATAACGGCATCCACGAGCCAGACTGTCCACTTGACTGAGTCATGCCCGGCACCCTGCTCTCTCTCCTCGAGCCATCGTTCACCCATCGCCATCCGTTAACCGGCGGCCCGATCCAGGGTTTCCTGTCAGCGAGCAGCCATCTACCGTGCCTTCGATAAACAAGGCGTTTTGGCGGAGCAGGACTTTCCAACAAGACCTACTTCTAGAGGTTTATCTCCATGGCACTGACACGCGAACAACAAATAGCGGCTCTCGAGAAAGACTGGGCTGAAAATCCGCGCTGGAAACACGTGACCCGTACCTATTCCGCCGCCGATGTGGTCCGCTTGCGTGGCTCGGTTCAACCGGAACACACCCTCGCAAAAATGGGCGCTGACAAGCTCTGGAATCTGGTCACGCAAGGTGCCAGGCCATCCTTCCGGCCTGACAAGGACTTCGTCAACTGCATGGGCGCGCTGACCGGCGGTCAGGCGGTTCAACAGGTCAAGGCCGGCATTCAGGCGATCTACCTCTCCGGCTGGCAGGTTGCCGCCGACAACAACTCCGCCGAATCCATGTACCCGGACCAGTCGCTATACCCGGTTGACTCAGTCCCGACCGTGGTCAAGCGCATCAATAACTCGTTCCGCCGTGCCGACCAGATCCAGTGGAAAGCCGGCAAGAACCCGGGTGACGAAGGCTATATCGACTACTTCGCGCCCATCGTGGCAGACGCCGAAGCCGGTTTCGGCGGCGTACTGAACGCCTACGAGCTGATGAAAAGCATGATCGAGGCCGGTGCTGCCGGCGTGCACTTCGAAGATCAGTTGGCCTCGGTGAAAAAATGCGGCCACATGGGCGGCAAGGTATTGGTGCCCACCCAGGAAGCCATTCAGAAGCTGGTGGCTGCCCGCCTGGCTGCCGACGTCGCTGGCGTGCCGACCATCATTCTGGCTCGTACGGATGCCAACGCGGCAGACCTGCTGACCTCGGACTGCGACCCTTACGACGAGCAGTTCGTGACCGGCCAGCGCACGCCGGAAGGTTTCTACAAGGTACGTGCCGGCCTGGATCAGGCGATCTCACGCGGCCTGGCCTACGCGCCATACGCCGATCTGATCTGGTGCGAGACTGCCAAACCGGATCTGGACGAAGCACGTCGCTTCGCCGAGGCGATCAAGAAGGAATACCCGGACCAGTTGCTGTCCTATAACTGCTCGCCTTCCTTCAACTGGAAGAAGAACCTGGACGACTCGACCATCGCGAAATTCCAGCGCGAGCTGTCGGCGATGGGCTACAAGCACCAGTTCATCACGCTGGCGGGCATCCACAATATGTGGCACAGCATGTTCAACCTGGCGCATGACTACGCCCGCAACGACATGACCGCCTACGTAAAACTGCAGGAGCAGGAGTTCGCTGACGCCGCCAAGGGCTACACCTTCGTGGCCCACCAGCAGGAAGTGGGCACCGGCTACTTCGACGACATGACCACCGTGATCCAGGGCGGCGTGTCATCGGTCACCGCCCTGACCGGCTCGACAGAAGAAGAACAGTTCCACTGATCCACCCGGCAACGCGCTCGATGAAAAAACCGCCCCAAGGGGCGGTTTTTTTATTCCAGAGCATCGATGCGCGGTATTGATCCGGGACAATGTAAGCCGCTGCACGTAATGCGATAAATCTGCAGGCGTTTAATCAACTCATGGCGTAACTATGGCAAGCAGAACTTACAGCACCCCTCAAATGATATCAATTATCATTCAAATTGCGTTTCATTCATTTTCGACCGGTTGATACATAATGGATGAAAAGCCCTGTAACGCCCGCCTGGCAGGCCCTGCAGCCTCTCAAAGGGCTTATAGCCGATTGATTCGTTGAATAAATTTGATGTAGAAAATTTACTTGCCAACTGTTTGCACATAAAATCATCGCGTTGACTGCTCTGCGACATTTCGTCACTGCCTCGACTCTTTATCAAGCACAGAGACCTTTGCTCTCTAACAAGGACTGCCAGCATGCCCGAATCGACAGGATTGATTGCCCACAACTGGGGCTTCGCCATTTTCCTTTTGGGTGTTGTCGGCCTTTGCGCCTTCATGCTCGGTCTCTCCAGCCTGCTCGGAAGCAAGGCGTGGGGCCGCAGCAAGAACGAACCTTTCGAATCCGGCATGTTGCCTACCGGCAGCGCGCGTCTGCGTCTCTCCGCAAAATTCTATCTGGTCGCGATGCTTTTCGTGATCTTTGACATTGAAGCCCTTTTTCTCTTTGCCTGGTCTGTGTCCGTCCGCGAAAGCGGCTGGACCGGATTCGTCGAAGCTCTCGTTTTCATAGCAATTCTGTTGGCAGGTCTTGTCTACCTATGGCGGGTTGGAGCACTTGATTGGGCTCCTGAAGGTCGCCGTAACCGGCAAGCGAAGCTGAAACAATGAGGCTTTGGCGATGCAATACAACCTTACAAGGATCGACCCGGACGCTCCTAACGAGCAGTACCCCATCGGCAAACGGGAAACCGTTTCCGATCCGTTAGAAGATCAAGTCCACAAAAACATTTTCATGGGCAAGCTTGAAGACGTGCTGAACGGTGCGGTCAACTGGGGGCGCAAGAACTCTCTTTGGCCCTACAACTTCGGCCTGTCGTGCTGCTACGTGGAAATGACCACCGCCTTCACGGCTCCTCACGACATCGCGCGCTTTGGCGCCGAGGTTATCCGGGCTTCGCCACGTCAGGCGGATTTCATGGTAATCGCCGGTACGCCTTTCCTGAAGATGGCTCCTATCATTCAGCGTCTGTACGAACAGATGCTTGAACCGAAATGGGTCATTTCCATGGGCGCCTGTGCCAACTCCGGTGGCATGTACGACATCTATTCCGTGGTTCAAGGTGTGGACAAGTTCCTCCCCGTGGATGTCTACGTGCCCGGCTGCCCGCCCCGCCCCGAGGCATTCCTGCAAGGCCTGATGCTGCTGCAGGAATCCATCGGCCAGGAGCGTCGCCCACTTTCCTGGGTCGTCGGTGATCAAGGCGTCTATCGCGCCGACATGCCGTCGCAAAAGGAACAGCGCCGCGAACAGCGTATTCAGGTCACCAACCTGCGCAGCCCCGACGAAGTCTGATCCAGCCCGTTCTTCTTATAAAAAAGACAGGAACCGGGGTTGATTCTGTACGTTGACCGAAGTGATTGAGACCTATGACTGCAGACAACGCTCTGTACATCCCGCCTTACAAGGCTGACGACCAAGACGTCGTCGTTGAACTGAATAACCGTTTTGGCGCCGAGGCCTTCACGGCCCAGACGACCCGCACCGGCATGCCTGTGCTGTGGGTCGAGCGCGCCCGACTGGTGGAAATCCTGACGTTCCTGCGTCAGGTGTCCAAGCCCTATTCCATGCTCTACGACCTGCATGGCGTGGACGAGCGCCTGCGCACTCACCGCCGCGGACTGCCGGGCGCCGACTTCACTGTGTTCTATCACCTGATGTCGATAGAACGTAACAGCGACGTCATGCTCAAGGTAGCGCTGTCGGAAGGCGACCTGAGCGTGCCGACCGTCACCGGTATCTGGCCAAACGCCAACTGGTACGAGCGTGAAGTGTGGGACATGTTCGGGATCGATTTCCCGGGCCACCCGCACCTGACCCGCATCATGATGCCGCCGACCTGGGAAGGTCACCCGCTGCGCAAGGATTTCCCCGCGCGCGCGACCGAATTCGATCCCTACAGCCTGACGCTCGCCAAACAGCAACTGGAAGAAGAAGCCGCGCGCTTCAATCCGGAAGCCTGGGGCATGAAGCGTTCCGGCAAGAACGAGGACTATATGTTCCTCAACCTGGGCCCGAACCACCCTTCGGCCCACGGTGCGTTCCGTATCATCCTGCAGCTGGACGGCGAAGAAATCGTCGACTGCGTCCCGGACATCGGCTATCACCACCGTGGTGCCGAGAAAATGGGCGAACGCCAGTCCTGGCACAGCTACATCCCTTACACCGACCGCATCGATTATCTGGGCGGGGTGATGAACAACCTGCCGTACGTGCTTTCGGTCGAGAAACTGGCCGGGATCACCGTGCCAGATCGCGTCAACGTGATTCGTATCATGATGGCCGAATTCTTCCGTATCACCAGCCACTTGCTGTTCCTGGGTACCTATATCCAGGACGTGGGCGCGATGACCCCGGTGTTCTTCACCTTCACCGACCGTCAGAAGGCGTACACGGTGATCGAAGCCATTACCGGTTTCCGTCTGCACCCGGCCTGGTATCGCATCGGCGGTGTTGCACACGACCTGCCACGCGGCTGGGAAAAACTGGTCAAGGACTTCGTGGACTGGCTGCCAAAGCGCCTCGACGAATACACCAAGGCGGCATTGCAGAACAGCATCCTCAAGGGCCGTACCGTTGGCGTCGCTGCCTACAACACCAAAGAAGCGCTGGACTGGGGCGTTACCGGCCCAAGCCTGCGTGCCACCGGCCTGGACTTCGACCTGCGCAAGGCCCGTCCTTATTCGGGCTACGAGAACTTCGAGTTCGAAGTCCCGCTGGCTGTCCATGGTGATGCCTACGACCGTTGCATGGTGCGCGTGGAAGAAATGCGCCAGAGCATCAAGATCATCGACCAGTGCATGCGCAACATGCCGGCCGGCCCGTACAAGGCTGATCATCCGCTGACCACGCCGCCGCCCAAAGAGCGCACCCTGCAGCACATCGAAACCCTGATCACGCACTTCCTGCAGGTTTCGTGGGGCCCGGTGATGCCGGCCAACGAATCCTTCCAGATGATCGAAGCGACCAAGGGTATCAACAGTTATTACCTGACGAGCGACGGCGGCACCATGAGCTACCGTACCCGGATCCGCACCCCAAGCTTCCCGCACCTGCAGCAGATCCCTTCGGTGATCAAAGGCAGCATGGTCGCGGACTTGATCGCGTACCTGGGTAGTATCGATTTCGTTATGGCCGACGTGGACCGCTAAGCATGAACAGCCCGCTTATCCAGACAGACCGTTTCGCGCTGAGCGAAACAGAGCGCTCGGCCATCGAGCACGAAATGCATCACTACGAGGACCCGCGCGCGGCGTCCATCGAAGCCCTGAAGATCGTTCAGAAGGAACGTGGCTGGGTGCCGGACGGTGCGATCTACGCCATTGGCGATCTGCTGGGCATTCCTGCCAGCGACGTCGAAGGCGTGGCCACTTTCTACAGCCAGATTTTCCGTCAGCCGGTCGGACGCCACATCATTCGTGTCTGCAACAGCATGGTGTGCTTCATCGGCGGCCACGAGTCAGTGGTCGACGAGATCAAGACTTCGCTCGGCATCGGTCTGGGTCAAACCACCGAAGACGGCCGCTTCACCCTGCTGCCCGTCTGCTGCCTGGGCAACTGCGACAAGGCCCCGGCCGTGATGGTCGATGACGATACTTTCGGCGACGTACAGCCTGCTGGCGTTGCCAAGATGCTGGAGGGTTACCTATGACCATCACGTCCTTCGGCCCTGCGAACCGCATTGCGCGAACCGCAGAAACTCACCCGTTGACCTGGCGTCTGCGCGACGACGGCGAGCCCGTGTGGCTTGACGAGTACCAGACCAAAGACGGCTACGCAGCGGCGCGCAAGGCGCTGCTGCAGCAGTCAGCCGACGAAATCGTCCAGTCCGTCAAGGACTCCGGCCTCAAGGGTCGCGGCGGCGCAGGCTTCCCCACTGGCGTGAAGTGGGGCCTGATGCCCAAAGACGAATCCATGAACATCCGCTACCTGCTGTGCAACGCGGACGAAATGGAACCCAACACCTGGAAGGACCGCATGCTGATGGAGCAACTGCCCCATCTGCTGGTGGAAGGCATGCTGATCAGCGCCAAGGCCTTGAAAGCCTATCGCGGTTACATCTTCCTGCGCGGCGAATACGTTACTGCGGCCAAGCACCTGAACCGCGCCGTGGCCGAAGCCAAGGCAGCGGGTCTGCTGGGCAAGAACATTCTGGGCACGGGCTTTGATTTCGAGCTCTTCGTGCACACCGGTGCCGGTCGCTACATCTGTGGTGAAGAAACAGCACTGATCAACTCCCTGGAAGGTCGTCGCGCCAACCCGCGTTCCAAGCCGCCCTTCCCCGCTGCCGTGGGTGTCTGGGGCAAGCCGACCTGCGTGAACAACGTTGAAACCCTGTGCAACGTGCCGGCCATCGTCAACAACGGCAACGACTGGTACAAATCGCTCGCCCGCGAAGGCAGCGAAGACCACGGCACCAAGCTGATGGGCTTCTCCGGCAAGGTCAAGAATCCTGGCCTGTGGGAGCTGCCATTCGGCGTACAGGCCCGCGAGCTGTTCGAAGACTACGCCGGTGGCATGCGCGACGGCTTCAAGCTCAAGTGCTGGCAACCAGGCGGCGCCGGTACCGGTTTCCTGCTGCCTGAACACCTTGACGCCCAGATGTACGCCGGTGGCATTGCCAAGGTCGGTACGCGGATGGGTACCGGTCTGGCGATGGCAGTCGATGACTCGGTGAACATGGTTTCGCTGCTGCGCAACATGGAAGAGTTTTTCGCTCAGGAATCCTGCGGGTTCTGTACGCCATGCCGCGACGGTTTGCCATGGAGCGTGAAGATGCTGCGTGCGATCGAGAACGGTCAGGGCCAGCCGGGCGATATCGAAACCCTGCTGGGTCTGGTCAATTTCCTCGGCCCTGGCAAGACCTTCTGTGCACACGCACCAGGAGCCGTCGAGCCGCTGGGCAGTGCGATCAAATACTTCCGTTCCGAGTTCGAAGCCGGTATCGCACCCGCACGACCTGACACGCTGACACCCGGCAAAAGTCCGACCATGGTCGGCGCATAACAAGACACACCGGACGGCGGACTTTTCAAGGCCGCCGTCCTCGTACCTGCTGACGCCCTGACGGGCTGAACGCTGCAGGTACTACCGAGATTCCATTAGCCACGCCTGCTGACAACGGGCCAACGAAGATCTTTGAACCATGGCTACTATCCACGTAGACGGCAAAGCCCTCGAAGTCGATGGCGCAGACAACCTGTTACAGGCTTGCCTGTCGCTGGGCCTCGATATTCCCTATTTCTGCTGGCACCCTGCCCTGGGCAGCGTTGGCGCCTGTCGCCAATGTGCGGTCAAGCAGTACACCGACGAGAACGACACGCGTGGTCGTATCGTGATGTCCTGCATGACGCCAGCCACCGACAACACCTGGATTTCCATCGAAGACGATGAATCCAAGGCGTTCCGCGCCAGTGTCGTCGAATGGCTGATGACCAACCACCCGCACGACTGCCCGGTCTGCGAAGAAGGCGGTCACTGCCACCTGCAAGACATGACGGTGATGACCGGCCACAACGAGCGCCGCTATCGCTTCACCAAACGCACCCACCAGAATCAGGAGCTGGGGCCGTTCATCGCGCACGAGATGAACCGCTGCATCGCCTGCTATCGCTGCGTCCGTTTCTACAAGGACTACGCGGGCGGCACGGATCTGGGGGTTTACGGCGCGCATGACAACGTCTACTTCGGTCGCGTTGAAGACGGCACGCTGGAAAGTGAATTCTCCGGCAACCTCACCGAGGTCTGCCCGACCGGTGTTTTCACCGACAAGACCCACTCCGAGCGCTACAACCGCAAGTGGGACATGCAGTTCTCGCCAAGCATCTGCCATGGCTGCTCCAGCGGTTGCAACATCAGCCCGGGCGAGCGTTATGGCGAACTGCGCCGCATCGAGAACCGCTACAACGGTTCCGTGAACCAGTATTTCCTGTGCGACCGTGGCCGCTTCGGCTATGGCTACGTCAACCGCAAGGATCGTCCTCGCCAGCCACTGCTCGCCAACGGTCAGGTCAAACTGAGCCTGGACGAAGCACTGGACAAGGCGGCCGATCTGCTGCGCGGGCGCAACATCGTGGGCATCGGCTCGCCACGCGCCAGCCTGGAAAGCAACCATGCCCTGCGCGAACTGGTGGGTGCCGAGCACTACTACAGCGGCATCGAGGCCGGTGAGCTGGAGCGTATCCGTCTGATCCTCAAGGTTCTGAACGACAGCCCGCTGCCGGTTCCTACCCTGCGTGACATCGAAGATCACGACGCCATCTTCGTCCTGGGCGAAGACCTGACTCAGACTGCTGCCCGTATGGCACTGGGTCTGCGTCAGGCCGTCAAGGGCAAGGCCGAAGACATGGCTGCGGCCATGAAAGTCCAGCCATGGCTCGACGCTGCCGTGAAGAACATTGGTCAGCACGAGCTGAACCCGCTGTTTATCGCCAGCCTGGCTGAAACCCGTCTGGACGATGTGGCCGAAGAGTGTGTGCATGCTGCGCCGGATGATATGGCCCGTATCGGTTTCGCTGTTGCCCACGCACTGGATGCCAGCGCGCCGGCCGTCGAAGGCCTGGACAGCGAAGCACTGGAACTGGCACAACGCATTGCCGACGCGCTGCTCGCTGCCAAGCGTCCACTGATCATTTCCGGCAGCTCGCTGGGTTCGACCGCACTGATCGAAGCCGCCGCGAACATCGCCAAGGCCTTGAAGCTGCGTGACAAGCAAGGCTCCATCAGTCTGATCGTGCCGGAAGCCAACAGCATGGGTCTGGCCATGTTCGGTGGTGAGTCCGTTGATGCTGCGCTGCAAGCTGTCATTTCCGGCAAGGCCGACGCGATCGTGGTGCTGGAAAACGACCTGTATCGCCGCGTCGATGCCTCGTTGGTTGACGCTGCACTGAGCGCCGCGAAAGTGGTGATCGTTGCCGATCATCAGAAAACGCCGACTTCCGATCGTGCCCATCTGGTTCTGCCCGCTGCCAGCTTCGCCGAAGGCGACGGTACGCTGGTCAGCCAGGAAGGACGTGCCCAGCGCTTCTTCCAGGTGTTCGATCCGACCTACCTGGATGCCAGCATCATGATCCATGAAGGCTGGCGCTGGCTGCATGCCCTGCGTGCGACCCTGCTCAACAAGCCGGTGGACTGGACACAACTCGACCATGTCACCGAAGCCTGCGCCAGCAGCTCCGCGCAACTGGCCGGTATCGTCAACGCTGCGCCATCGGCTTCGTTCCGCATCAAGGGCCTGAAACTGGCTCGCGAGCCTTTGCGTTACAGCGGTCGTACCTCCATGCGCGCCAACATCAGCGTTCATGAACCGCGTACCTCGCAAGACAAGGACACCGCGTTTGCCTTCTCCATGGAAGGTTATTCGGGTTCTGCCGAGCCGCGCCAGCAAGTGCCGTTCGCCTGGTCTCCGGGCTGGAACTCGCCACAGGCCTGGAACAAGTTCCAGGACGAAGTCGGTGGTCATCTGCGTGCTGGCGACCCGGGCACTCGCCTGATCGAAAGCAAGGGCGATGGTCTGTCCTGGTTCGCCAGCGTTCCTCGTGCTTTTGCACCAGAGCGTGGCACCTGGCAGGTTGTGCCGTTCTTCCACCTGTTCGGCAGCGACGAAACCTCGTCTCTGGCGGCACCGGTTCAAGAGCGCATTCCACAGGCCTACGTGGCACTGGCCAAGTCGGAAGCGGATCGTCTGGGCGTCAACGAAGGTGCGCTGATCTCGCTCAATGTCGCGGGTCAGACTCTGAAGTTGCCGCTGCGCATCAACGAAGAACTCGGCGCCGGTCTGGTTGCACTGCCGGCAGGTCTGCCGGGCATTCCTCCGGCAGTGTTCGGCAAATCCGTTGACGGTCTGCAGGAGGCAGCGCAATGACCTGGTTCACCCCTGAAGTGATTGACGCAATCATCGCGGTCGTCAAGGCCATCGTGGTGTTGCTGGCCGTCGTTGTCTGCGGTGCGTTGCTCAGTTTCGTGGAACGTCGCCTGCTGGGCTGGTGGCAGGACCGTTACGGTCCGAACCGCGTCGGCCCGTTCGGCATGTTCCAGATCGCTGCCGACATGCTGAAAATGTTCTTCAAGGAAGACTGGACGCCACCGTTTGCCGACAAGGTGATCTTCACCCTGGCACCGGTCGTGGCCATGAGCGCCCTGCTGATCGCGTTCGCCGTGATCCCGATCACCCCCACCTGGGGCGTGGCGGATCTGAACATCGGCCTGCTGTTCTTCTTCGCAATGGCCGGTCTCTCGGTCTATGCGGTGCTGTTCGCAGGCTGGTCGAGCAACAACAAGTTCGCCCTGCTGGGCAGCTTGCGTGCCTCGGCGCAGACCGTGTCGTACGAAGTGTTCATGGGCCTGGCGCTGATGGGCATCGTGGTACAGGTCGGCTCGTTCAATATGCGCGACATCGTCGAATATCAGGCGCAAAACCTGTGGTTCATCATTCCGCAGTTCTTCGGCTTCTGTACGTTTTTCATCGCAGGCGTGGCAGTGACTCACCGTCACCCATTCGACCAGCCGGAAGCCGAGCAGGAACTGGCCGACGGTTACCACATCGAATATGCCGGCATGAAATGGGGCATGTTCTTCGTTGGCGAATACATCGGCATCATTCTGATCTCGGCGTTGCTGGTGACCCTGTTCTTCGGCGGCTGGCACGGCCCGTTCGATATCCTGCCATCGCTGGCCTTCTTCTGGTTCGCCTTGAAAACCGCGTTCTTCATCATGCTGTTCATTCTGTTGCGCGCTTCCATTCCGCGCCCACGTTATGACCAGGTCATGGACTTCAGCTGGAAATTCTGTCTGCCGCTGACCCTGATCAATTTGCTGGTGACTGCTGCGATTGTGTTGTTGAACACACCGGCAGGCTCGGTTCAGTGAGGATTTGACCCATGTTCAAATATATTGGCGACATCGTTAAGGGTACTGGTACCCAATTGCGCAGCCTGGTGATGGTGTTCGGTCACGGCTTCCGCAAACGCGACACCCTGCAATACCCCGAGGAGCAGGTTTACCTGCCGCCCCGCTACCGTGGCCGTATTGTCCTGACGCGCGACCCCGATGGTGAAGAGCGCTGCGTGGCCTGCAACCTGTGCGCCGTGGCCTGCCCGGTGGGCTGCATTTCGTTGCAGAAGGCGGAGAAAGAGGACGGCCGCTGGTATCCGGACTTCTTCCGCATCAACTTCTCACGCTGCATTTTCTGCGGTCTGTGTGAAGAAGCCTGCCCGACCACCGCAATCCAGCTTACGCCGGACTTCGAGATGGCCGACTTCAAACGTCAGGATCTGGTGTACGAGAAGGAAGATCTGCTGATCTCCGGCCCCGGCAAGAACCCCGACTACAACTTCTACCGCGTTGCGGGCATGGCCGTTGCCGGCAAGCCCAAGGGCTCCGCGCAGAACGAAGCCGAGCCGATCAACGTCAAGAGCTTGCTGCCTTAAGGAAGTAAAGATGGAATTCGCTTTCTATTTCGCATCCGGTATCGCTGTCGTGTCCACCCTGCGGGTGATCACGAACACGAATCCGGTGCACGCCCTGCTCTACCTGATCATTTCGCTGATCGCCGTCGCCATGACGTTCTTCAGTCTTGGCGCACCGTTCGCCGGTGTTCTGGAAGTCATCGCCTACGCAGGCGCGATCATGGTGCTGTTCGTGTTCGTGGTCATGATGCTCAACCTGGGCCCGGCCTCGGTCGAGCAGGAACGTACCTGGCTGAAGCCGGGTATCTGGCTCGGTCCGGTCATCCTCGGCGTGTTGTTGCTGGCAGAGCTGCTGTATGTGCTGTTCGCCAACCAGACCGGCGCTGCCATCGGTCACACCACGGTCGACGCCAAGGCGGTCGGTATCAGCCTGTTCGGGCCTTATCTGCTCGTCGTGGAACTTGCCTCGATGCTGCTGCTTGCAGCTGCAGTCACGGCATTCCACCTGGGCCGCAACGAGGCGAAGGAGCCAAGCCAATGAATGCTATCCCTCTGGAACACGGTCTGGCGGTTGCCGGTGTCCTGTTCTGCCTCGGCCTGGTCGGCCTGATGGTGCGACGTAACATTCTCTTCGTGTTGATGAGCCTCGAGATCATGATGAACGCCTCCGCTCTGGCGTTCGTCGTTGCCGGCAGCCGCTGGGCGCAGCCGGATGGACAGGTCATGTTCATCCTGGTGATCAGCCTTGCAGCCGCCGAGGCCAGTATTGGCCTGGCGATCCTGATGCAACTGTATCGCCGCTTCCACACGCTCGATATCGACGCTGCCAGTGAGATGCGCGGATGAATCTTCTCTTTCTGACTTTTGTATTTCCCCTCATCGGTTTCCTGCTGCTTTCGTTTTCACGCGGCCGCATTTCGGAAAACCTGGCAGCGCTCATCGGCGTCGGCTCCATCGGGCTCTCGGCCATCGTTGCAGCCTGGGTCATCTGGCAGTTCAACGTCGCACCGCCGGAGGGTGGTCATTACACCCAGGTGCTGTGGCGCTGGATGGACGTGGATGGCTTCCAGCCCAACTTCGCGCTGTATCTGGACGGCCTGTCCGTCACGATGCTGGGTGTCGTGGTCGGCGTAGGTTTCCTGATCCACCTGTTCGCGTCCTGGTACATGCGCGGTGAGGCGGGCTACTCGCGTTTCTTCTCCTACACCAACCTGTTCATTGCCAGCATGTTGTTCCTGATCCTGGGCGACAACCTGCTGTTCATCTACTTCGGTTGGGAAGGCGTTGGCCTGTGCAGTTACCTGTTGATCGGTTTCTATTACAGCAACCGCAACAACGGCAACGCAGCCCTCAAAGCGTTCATCGTGACCCGTATCGGCGACGTGTTCATGGCCATCGGCCTGTTCATCCTGTTCCAGCAACTGGGTACGCTGAACGTTCAGGAGCTGCTGGTAAGGGCGCCGGAGCACTTCAAGGTTGGTGACTTCTGGATCGTACTGGCGACGCTGATGCTGCTCGGTGGTGCTGTCGGTAAGTCCGCACAGCTGCCACTGCAGACCTGGCTGGCGGACGCGATGGCCGGTCCTACCCCGGTTTCGGCACTGATCCACGCCGCAACCATGGTAACGGCCGGTGTCTACCTGATCGCACGTACCCACGGCCTGTTTGCTCTGGCTCCGGATATTCTGCATCTGGTGGGCATCGTCGGTGGCGTGACACTGGTACTGGCGGGTTTTGCAGCGCTGGTGCAGACCGATATCAAACGCATCCTCGCCTACTCGACCATGAGCCAGATCGGCTACATGTTCCTGGCACTGGGCGTCGGCGCATGGGAAGGTGCGATCTTCCACCTGATGACGCACGCGTTCTTCAAGGCGCTGCTGTTCCTCGCATCGGGTGCCGTGATCGTTGCCTGCCACCACGAGCAGAACATCTTCAAGATGGGCGGCCTGTGGAAGAAACTGCCACTGGCCTACGCCAGCTTCATCGTCGGTGGTGCCGCTCTGTCTGCCCTGCCGCTGCTGACCGCCGGTTTCTACTCCAAGGACGAAATCCTCTGGGAAGCGTTCGCCAGCGGCAACAACGGTCTGTTGTACGCCGGTCTGGTCGGTGCGTTCATGACCTCGCTGTACACCTTCCGCCTGATCTTCATCGCGTTCCATGGTGAAGCCAAGACCGAGGCGCACGCGGGTCACGGCATCGCTCACTGGCTGCCTCTGTCGGTGCTGATCGTGCTGTCGACCTTCATCGGCGCGCTGATCACGCCTCCGCTGGCCGGTGTACTGCCGCAAAGCGTTGGCCATGCCGGTGGCGAAGCCAAGCACAGCCTGGAAATTGCCTCGGGTGCCATCGCACTGGCGGGCATCCTGCTGGCGGCACTGCTGTTCCTGGGCAAGCGTCGTCTGGTGACGGCCATTGCCAACAGCGGCCCGGGCCGTTTCCTGTCAGCCTGGTGGTTCGCCGCCTGGGGCTTCGACTGGATCTACGACAAGCTTTTCGTCAAACCTTATCTGGCGATCAGTCATCTGCTGCGTAGCGATCCGTTCGACCGCACCATCGGCTTGATCCCACGTCTGGTCAAAGGCGGTCATGACACCATGAGCCGTACCGAGACCGGCCAGCTGCGTTGGTATGCTGCCTCGATTGCCGTGGGTGCCGTTCTGGTACTCGGCGCCGTCATTCTGGTTGCGGTCTGACATGAACCTTGCGAATTTGCGAAAGGAATTGAGCCCGTCATGATTCTGCCTTGGCTAATCCTGATCCCCTTTATCGGCGGCCTGCTGTGCTGGCTGGGTGAGCGCTTCGGCCCTACCCTGCCGCGCTGGATCGCGCTGCTGACCATGACCCTCGAACTGGCCCTGGGCCTCTGGCTCTGGGCCACCGGCAACTTCGGCTACGCGCCGGTGCCCGGCGCGGATCCGACCTGGACCCTGGAATTCCACCAGCCGTGGATCACACGTTTCGGCATCGACGTACACCTGGCGCTTGATGGCCTGTCGTTGCTGATGATTCTGCTGACCGGCCTGCTTGGCGTGCTGTCGGTGCTCTGCTCCTGGAAAGAGATTCAGCGCAAGGTGGGCTTCTTCCACCTGAACCTGATGTGGATCCTGGGCGGTGTGGTTGGCGTGTTCCTCGCCATCGACCTGTTCATGTTCTTCTTCTTCTGGGAAATGATGCTGGTGCCGATGTACTTCCTCATCGCGCTCTGGGGTCACAGCTCGGCAGACGGCAAGAAGACCCGTATTTACGCTGCGACCAAGTTCTTCATCTTCACTCAGGCCAGCGGTCTGATCATGCTGGTGGCGATTCTGGGTCTGGTGCTGGTGCACTTCAATCAGACCGGCGTGATCACCTTCGCCTACGCCGACCTGTTGAAAACCAAGCTGGCACCGGGTACCGAGTACATTCTGATGCTGGGCTTCTTCATCGCGTTCGCGGTGAAGCTGCCGGTCGTGCCGTTCCATTCCTGGCTGCCGGATGCACACGCCCAGGCGCCGACAGCGGGTTCCGTCGATCTGGCGGGCATCCTGCTGAAGACCGCTGCCTACGGCCTGCTGCGTTTCGCGCTGCCTCTGTTCCCGAATGCCTCGGCAGAGTTCGCGCCGATCGCAATGACGCTCGGTCTGGTCGGCATCTTCTACGGTGCCTTCCTGGCTTTTGCACAGACCGACATCAAGCGTCTGATCGCGTTTTCCAGCGTCTCGCACATGGGTTTCGTGCTGATCGGCATCTACTCCGGCAGCCAGCAGGCGCTGCAAGGCGTCGTCGTACAGATGCTGGCGCATGGTCTGTCGGCCGCTGCGCTGTTTATCCTCAGTGGTCAGTTGTACGAGCGCCTGCACACGCGTGACATGCGCGAGATGGGTGGCCTCTGGTCGCGCATCGCCTACCTGCCGGCCATCAGCCTGTTTTTTGCAGCCGCCTCTCTGGGTCTGCCGGGCACCGGTAACTTCGTCGGTGAGTTCCTGATCCTGCTGGGCAGTTTTGTCAGCTCGCCATGGGTCACGGCCATTGCCACTTCCGGTCTGGTATTCGGTTCTGTCTACTCGCTGATCATGATCCACCGCGCCTATTTCGGCCCGTCCAAATCGGACGAGATTCTCAAGGGCATGGATGGACGGGAAATGATCATGGTGCTGGGCCTTGCCGTGTTGCTGATCGTGCTCGGGGTCTTCCCGCAGCCGATCCTCGACACCTCGGCAGCGACCATGCACGGCGTGCAGCAATGGCTAGGCACTGCCTTCACTCAACTCGCTTCGGCCCGGTAAGAGCGCTATGGACCTGACGATTCAACACTTTATTGCGCTTGCGCCGCTGCTGATTACCAGCCTCACCATCGTTGTGGTGATGCTGGCAATCGCGTGGCGCCGCAATCACTCGCAAACCTTTCTGCTTTCGGTAGCGGGTCTGAACCTGGCCCTGCTTTCCATTTACCCGGCCTTGAAAGTCGCCCCACTGGCGGTTACACCGCTGCTGCAGATCGACAACTTCGCCTGCCTGTACATGGCGATCATCCTCGCTTCTACCCTGGCCTGCGTCACCATGGCGCACGCCTATCTGGGCGACGCCAAGGTCGGGTATCCGGGCAACCGCGAAGAACTCTACCTGCTGATCCTGCTGGCAGCCGCTGGCGGCCTGGTTCTGGTAAGCGCTCAGCATCTGGCTGGCCTGTTCATCGGTCTGGAGCTGTTGTCGGTGCCGGTCTACGGTCTGGTGGCCTATGCCTTCTTCAACAAGCGCTCGCTGGAAGGCGGCATCAAGTACATGGTGCTGTCGGCTGCGGGTTCGGCCTTCCTGCTGTTCGGTATGGCGTTGCTGTACGCAGAAGCAGGCTCGCTGAGCTTCGAAGGTATCGGCAAGGCCATCGCTGCGACCGGCATGCCGAGCCCGATTGCCAGCCTGGGTCTGGCGATGATGCTGGTCGGCCTGGCATTCAAGCTGTCGCTCGTGCCCTTCCACCTCTGGACGCCAGACGTCTACGAAGGTGCTCCGGCTCCGGTTGCTGCTTTCCTGGCCACCGCCAGCAAGGTAGCGGTGTTCGCCGTACTGGTGCGTCTGTTCCAGATCTCGCCGGCCGCGAGCAGTGGCGTTCTGCAGGACGTGCTGGCAGTCATCGCAGTGGCCTCGATTCTGGTCGGTAACCTGCTGGCACTGACTCAGACCAACCTCAAGCGTCTGCTGGGTTATTCATCCATCGCACACTTCGGTTACCTGATGATCGCCTTGGTTGCCAGCAAAGGCATGGCGGTCGAAGCCATCGGTGTTTATCTGGCGACCTATGTGCTGACCTCCCTGGGCAGCTTCGGTGTGATCACCATGATGTCGTCGCCTTACAGCGGTCGTGATGCCGATGCGATGTTCGAATACCGTGGTCTGTTCTGGCGTCGTCCGTACCTGACTGCTGTCATGACCCTGATGCTGTTGTCGCTGGCGGGTATTCCGCTGACGGCTGGCTTCATCGGCAAGTTCTACATGATCGCGACGGGTGTCGAGTCCCAACTGTGGTGGCTGGTCGGTGCACTGGTACTGGGCAGCGCCATCGGCCTGTTCTACTACCTGCGCGTCATGGTCACGATGTACCTGGTCGATGCCAAGCTGCCGCGTCACGACGCAGCCTTCAACTGGGCGCAGCGCACCGGTGGCGTCATGCTGCTGGCGGTGGCGATCCTGACCTTCGTGCTCGGTGTCTACCCGCAACCGTTGCTGGATCTGGTGGTCAACGCGGGCATTCACATGCCGGGCTGATTGCCTGAACATAAAAAACCCTGCTATCGAGCAGGGTTTTTTTTCGCCTCCAATAAACCTAGCCTGGCAATCGAACCGGTTTTTTCGCACCGCTGAACAGGCCCCAGGTAGAGATGAACAGCGCTGCAATCAACGGACCGATCACAAAGCCATTCAGACCGAATACCGACATCCCGCCCAGCGTAGAGATCAGAATCAGATAGTCCGGCATCTTGGTGTCCTTGCCGACCAGAATCGGACGCAGCACGTTGTCTACCAGGCCAATGACAAACACGCCGAAAAGACCCAGTACAACGCCCTGCCAGATCATGCCACTGAGCAGGAAGTACAACGCAACAGGCGCCCAGACGATCCCCGCCCCCACCGCTGGCAGCAAGGACAGAAAGGCCATGATGACAGCCCAGAGCAACGCGCTCGGGATATCCAGCGCCCAGAAGATGAACCCGCCCAGCGCGCCCTGCGTCACCGCCACGACCACGTTGCCTTTGACTGTGGCACGCACGACACGGGTGAATTTGAGCTGCAGACGACGCTTCTGCTGTTCGGCCAGCGGAACCGCGTTGCGCATCTTGCGGACCAGCTCGTGGCCGTCGCGCAGAAAGAAGTAGAGCAGGTAGAGCATGATGAAAAAGCTCACCACGAAATCGAAGGTTCCCTGACCGAAACTGAAGGCCTGAGTCGCCAGATACTGGCTGCCCTGCATCGCGCCTTTGGCGATCTTGTCACGCAATCCCTCAAGGTCGCCCATGCCAAGCCGGTCAAGCAACGCCTGCAGCGAGTGAGGCAACAGGGTCTTGAATTCAGCCAGATAGCCCGCGATATCCAGTTGCCCGGTCTCGACATTTTTATAGAGCGTGGTGCCTTCCTGAACCAGCAACGCACTGATGATGATCACCGGCAGAATCGCGATGACCAGACAGATCATCAGCGTGCACAGGGATGTCAGGTTGCGTGACCAGCCAAATCGAAGCAACAGCCTGCGCTGAAGCGGCGCAAAGATGATGCCGAGGATAACGGCCCAGAATACCGCGCCGTAGAACGGCAGCAGAATCCAGATGAAGGCGATGGTCACCCCCACCAGTAGCAGAAGTAGTGTCTTGTATTGCTGTACGGTTTCGTTCATGTCCAGTCCATGTCATTAGACCGCGCATTGCGCGCGGTCTAGCTGTTAGTCAGCGGACAAACGTACGAGTGCCATGGGAAACGATGACAGCCGGGTCAAACCCGAAATTGGCCCACCAGTCCACCCAGACGTGAACCCAGTTCAGCAAGACTGCGCGACGTCTGCGCACTTTGCCGGGTTTCGTCCGCCACGCTTTCGACCGCTCCGGCGATCTGGTGGACACTGCGATTGATTTCTTCCGCCACGGCCGTCTGCTCTTCAGCCGCACTGGCGATTTGAGCATTCATCGAATTGATGGTCGCAATCAGTTCGCCTATCGTGCTCAGCGATAGCCCGGCCTCGTTGGCCTGGGTCGACGTGCCGTCACCGGCTTCGCTGGAGCGGCGCATGGCCGAGACGGCTTCCTGTGTACCGTGCTGCAGACGGTCGATCATCCCCTGGATTTCCTGCGTGCTCTGCTGAGTGCGGCTGGCAAGCGCTCGCACCTCATCTGCCACCACGGCAAAGCCACGACCGGCTTCCCCTGCTCTTGCAGCCTCGATGGCGGCATTGAGGGCCAGCAGATTGGTCTGCTCGGCAATGGAGCGAATCACACCGAGCACGCTGACAATCGAGGAAACGTCCTGCTGCAGGCTGTCCAGCGATGTACCGCTCTTGCGGATGTCGTCCACCAGTGCATGAATCTGCCGAATGCTGCCATCGACGACACGCTTGGCGGTGCGCCCCTGCTCATCGGTCTGCTGAGCGGCCACCGAAGCGCCCTGCGCGCTCTTGGCGACCTCTTGTGCGGCGGCTGACATCTCGTTGATGGCGGTGGCCACTTGATCGGTCTCGTGGCGCTGACGCTCCATTGCGCTCTCTGAACGCTGCGCCTGCGACGACACTTCACTCACCAGCTCATTCAACTGCCCGGTCATTTCAGTGACCTGCCGAACCATCCCATGGATTTTGTCCACGAAACGGTTGAAAGACGTAGCAAGCTCACCCAGCTCATCGTTGCTGGTCACCGCCAGACGACGTGTCAGGTCACCTTCACCTGCGGCGATGTCATCAAGGTTGTCCTTCATCAGGCGCAACGGACGCAACAACGTGCCGGTCAGCAGCATGCCGGCGACACTGATGACCACCAGGACCAGCAACGTGATGCCGAGGATGCTGTAGAGCATCTCCTGCAAGCGCGCTTCAACGTTCTGCCTGACGACGGCAACCTGAGCATCGATGCCGTCCAGATTGACCGCAGAGCCTACCACCAGGTCCCATTTGGGCAGGTACTCGGTGTAACCGATCTTGGGCACTGGTTCGGTCTTGCCGGGCAGCGCCGAGGAATACATCACGTAATGGGTACCCGCCTTGCCGACGGCAACCAGTTCGCGATTGAGGTAGACCCCATTCGGATCGCGCACGTCATTGAAGCTCTTGCCCAGACCGTCGGGATTGGTACTTCTGAAAATACGGATGACCTGGGAGTCGTACCCGAAGAGATAGCCATCCTTGCCGTAGGAGACGGCGGAGAGCAGCTTGATAGCCGTGGCCCTCGCGGTTTCGTCACCGGGAGCGGACGCCTCGTAAAGGGGTTTGATGGCAGTCATCGCAATGGCGACGTAGTTTTGCAGGGTGGTCTTGGCCTCGGAGAGCAGTCGCTCTCGTGTGTCGCTGACTTCTCGGTCAGCCTGCTGGTGCAACATGAACACGGTGGTCGCACTGATCACCAGCCCGAACATCAGAACCGGCAGTGTCGCCAGTGACAGCACCTTGGCTTTCAGACTAAGACGCATAGGATTGGCCTTATGGTTATTTTTATAAAGTCAGTTGTACCCCTCTGTTATCGGCGGCCGTGTCTGAACATTAAGACCTGTCCTGATTTTCTGTCAGGCTGAACCGAGATGCCTCAGGGAGCGGTTCGCTCGGGAAGATCGATCTGTACCCGCAGACCGTGCAGGGGACTGTCGAGCAACTGCAACTGGCCACCCCAGGCTTCCACGATGTCACGAACGATACCCAGACCGAGACCGTGCCCGGTGATCTGTTCATCCAGACGGGCGCCCCGGCTGAACACCTCTGCGCGTAGAGACTCCGGGATGCCGGGACCATCATCGTCAATCAGCAAACGGAAGCCCTGATCCTGACGCAGGATGTCCAGTTGCACCTCGCTGTCCGCCCACTTGCAGGCGTTATCCAACAGGTTACCCAGCAACTCGAGAATGTCTTCCCGGTCCCAAGGCAGATACATGCCGCCTTGCACCTTGTTGACCAGGTCCAGATGACCGCCGTGGATCATGCCTAGCGTGGAGAAAAGGCCGGGCAACTCGGCGTCGCAATCAAAGCGCGCACCAGGCAGCGCGTCACCGGAAAGCCGGGCGCGGTTGAGCTCGCGTTCCAGACGCAGTCGAATGTTTTCGAGCTGTTCCTGAAGGGTTTTGCGCAGCGCCGGGTTGTGGTCGAGCTGCTCACTCAACGCAAGACTGAGCAGCACCGCCAAAGGGGTCTTGAGCGCATGGCCCAGGTTACCCAGCGCATTGCGCGAGCGTTTGAGGCTGTCTTCGGTGTGGGCGAGCAGATGGTTGATCTGGGCAACCAGCGGCTCAAGCTCCAGCGGCACATGTTCGTCCAGCTGCGAACGCTGACCTTGCTGAAGTTGCGAAATCTGTTCACGAACGGTTTCCAGCGGCCTTAACGCTCTGAAGACAGTCACACGCTGCAGCACCAGAACCAGTATCAATGCGGCAAGCCCCAGCCCCAGACCGATCTGCTGCATCCGGCGGAAACTGGCTTTGACCGGCGTGTAGTCCTGAGCCACGGTGATCGTGATCTTCTTGCCGAACTTTCGGTATTCCGCGGTCAGCATCAGCAACGACTGACCTGTCTGGCCCAGTTCAAAATTGGCATGCAAACCGACAGGGCCTGACTCGGGCAATTCGAAATCCCACAGCGAACGAGACCGCCAATGGCCTTGCGGCAGATCCATACGGAAGTAGTGTCCAGACAATGGACGCTGATAGGCCCCTGAAAGACGATGATCATCCAGTTGCAGACCTGCAGGTCCGCGAACCAGCGCGACGAGCAGATTCTCGCTTTCGTTACGCAGACCCGATTCCAGATAGCGCTGCAGGCCCAGTTCGAAGAGCCAGAGGCTGGTTTGCGCCATGACCAGTCCCACGACGACCATGACGGCGATCAGGCCCAGGCTCAACCGCCGCTGTATGGACTTCAACCGCCTGCCCCACCATATACATAGCCCTGACCACGTCGCGTTTCGATCACGCCTCGTCCCAGCTTGCGACGCAGGTGGTTGACGTGCACCTCGATCACATTGGAATCGCGTTCGTTTTCACCATCGTACAAGTGCTCGGAAAGATGGCTCTTGGAGAGGATCTGCTCGGGATGAAGCATGAAGTAACGCAGCAAACGAAACTCGGCCGACGTTAGCTGGATATCAGCGCCGCCAAGAGATACGGATTGCCGCCCCTCGTCCAGCTTCAGGCCTGCCGATTCCAGCGTGGAATGGTTGGCAAGCCCGTGAGAACGGCGCAACAGCGCCTGAATGCGCAGCTGAAGTTCTTCAGGATGGAAGGGCTTGGTCAGGTAGTCATCTGCGCCGGCTTTAAGCCCCTCGATGCGCTCGGACCAGGATCCACGAGCAGTGAGTATGAGCACCGGAATGGCAAGTCCACCGCTTCGCCATTGCTCAAGTACCTCAAGGCCAGGCATGCCGGGCAAACCCAAATCAAGAACGATGAGATCATAAGGCTCGCTGGCCCCCTGATAGACCGCATCACGTCCATCGGCCAACCAGTCAACCGCGTAGCCTTGCCGCCCGAGTGCGGCGATGAGTTCATCCGCCAGGGGTACGTGGTCTTCAACCAGTAACAGCCGCATCAATCTTCCTCGTCTTTCAGCAGTCGGCTATCGCGAGCGTCAAATTTCAGCTCACGAACAACGCCCTGCGGGGTCAGCAATTCGAATTCGTACACGTATACATCATGCTTTTCTTCAAGCTCGGCCTCGAGCAGCTTGGAGCCCGGGTGAAGGCCCAATGCATGCTCGATGAACTGCTCAAGAGGCAAGATGACGCCCTGCTGTCTCAGCCTTAGGGCTTCATCCTGATTCAGATCTCTGGCATACGCAAAGGAACAAACCAGGCTCAAACCAAGGATTGCGCAGAGAGGCTTGTCGACATTCATTAATTATCCTGATGATTCCGGAAGACGTGACCTGTGACGGCATCTATTTCGACGTCCCACTCAACGTTTTTAGCGTCCAGCAGCTCGACTTTGTAAACATACCTGCCGTACTGGTTCTTCAGCTCTGTGTCGATGATCCTGGCGCCTGGATGCGTGGACAGTGCCTGGGCATCAAGATGTTCGTAAGGCTGAAGCGTCCCCGCACTGCTCAGTCGCAAGACCTCGTCGGGATCAATGTTGCGTGCGTGGATCATACAGGCAGTCATTGAAAGCGCTAAAGCAGTCAAGAATGTGATCGGCATTTTCATTATTGGAAGGCTCCATGGCGGCCGATGCTTTTATGGCAACCATCATAACGCCGGGAACTTAATTCAAACTGAACACTTATGGCTAGGAGCCATCACCTTGAGGCGTTCAAACCGCCCTTCCCTCTGTGCGATCATGGAGTTTCAAACCATTGCTGTTAAACTCGCGTACTGCATTTGTCGCATCAGCGATCGCCATTTTCCTAGAGCTAATACATTTTGGAAATCTTTAAAGAGTTTACATTTGAGTCAGCCCACCGCCTCCCACACGTACCGGAAGGCCACAAGTGTGGACGCTTGCATGGGCATTCCTTTCGCGTGGGCATTCACCTGGCAGGTAAGGTAGATCCGCACACGGGATGGATACGGGACTTCTCTGAAATCAAGGCGATCTTCAAGCCTTTGTACGAGCGCCTCGATCACAACTACCTCAATGACATCCCGGGCCTTGAAAATCCGACCAGCGAGAATCTGGCGAAATGGATCTGGAATGAATTGAAGCCTCTTCTACCTGAACTCTCGGCGGTTCGTATTCACGAAACCTGCACAAGCGGGTGTGAGTACCGCGGAGAGTGATATCAAAACCACCTTGAACAGGTGGTTTTTTTTGCCCTGAATATAGAGGCGTCAAAGATATTTTCAGCGTCCAAAAACAAAACCCCTCATCGCGTAAGCGATGAGGGGTTTCGGAATTCAATCTTGACGATGACCTACTCTCACATGGGGA
>NZ_JARVSO010000031.1:0-69008 GCF_030209155.1 Pseudomonas sp. fls2-241-TYG-175
GAGCGTCACGGGATGCATGCCCACGCGGAGCGATGGGCACGATCAGTGTCGAGGCGGGCTTGTGTATAACGATGAGCGCTGGAGCGTGGGTACGATCGGTATCCGCTACCGCACGCTGATCGTTACCACGCTCCGCGTGGCAACGCCTCTCAAGACGCTCCGCGTCCGCTGTCGAACGTGGCGCAGAGCTTCGTGGGATGCATGCCCACTTCAGAGCGATGGGCACGATCAGTGTTGAGGCAGATTTGTGTATAACGTTAAGCGGTGCTTCGGGAGAGGTGTCAGTGGGTGGCGGGCTTCATGAAGCGCTCTTTTTCGAACTCCATGTAGATGATCGTTCGCGGGACCGGCGTTGCGTTGACCGCGAAGTGATCCAGCGCGCCGTCAAAGATCGCGCCTGTTCCCGGTTGCTGGTGATAGAACTCGCCCGCCACATTCAGGTACGAGAAGTTCGCTTCGCCTGCTGCGCTCAGGGTGATGTGCATCTGCAGCAGGCCTTCGTCGGTCAGTTCGGGGTGGCGATGAATGCTCAACAGGCTGTGCGGTGCCAGACGGGCCAGCGCCAGCACCTTGATGCCCTTGAGCGGTGCGAACAGCGCCAGGGTGCGCGGCAGGGTCGCCTGGGCCGGGCCTATGGGCGTGTCCCTGAACAGCAGCGCGTATTGCGTCCAGTCCCGGTTGCCGCCTTCTGCCCCCCAACCCTTGAGCCAGCCGTAATCACCCCCTTGCTGCAGGTGTTCGCTGATTTCGGTGTGGACCTGCTGATGGGACTTGTCGGTACGATCAATGTCGAGCAACGGCGCGTCCATTGCGGCGACCTCTTGCTGAATCACGGAGCAATTGGCAACCAGATGAGCGAGTGCGGGAAAGTCGTCGAGCGAATAAAAGGCCGTGGTCATTTTCGGTATTCCTTGAGAACGCTAAAAAGAGCTCGTGGTGCAGTCAGCGCTGCACCACGAGCGTATTCAACAGGCACTGGACAAAACGCAGGCGCGTCAGGCCCTGAATTCCATCCCGTCCTTTTTCAAGGCTTGCGCCGTGGCGATAACCTCTTTGGTCGGGCGAGACATCTCACCGTCGACGCTGAAGCTGCTCGGCCTGTTCTGATCTTCCCCGTAGTTGAAGTTGATCTTGGCCAGCGTCTTGTTGACGTTGACTGCCGCCGAGCTGCTGGCGCTCAGCAGAGGCGTCGGGGTCGTGAAACCGTCGGACTGGCCCGCCAGCTTGAACACCGTAATGGCCTTGATCCGTAGGTTGTCGCGGTCATTGAGCATGCCGATGATGTCACTCTGGGTGATGCGGCCCTCGCGGGTACCCTTGTCGATTTTTTGCATCATCTCGTCCTTAGGCTCCAGGCGAACCCGTGCCATCGTGCCCGGGCTGGCTTTCATCTGGCCGATCAGCGACTTCAGGTTGGGCTCCTCGGCGATCAGTTTGGCAATGTTCTCGGCGTTGCTCGGCGAGTGCAGACTGCCGAGCATGCTCATGATTTTCGAGGCGACACTTTGCTCATCCAGACGCGAGAGGTTGGTGTAGTTGCTTTCATGACGGGCGTTGTCGAGCACCGAATGTTTATCGACGGCTGCATCGTGTTTGGTTGTTGCGCGGCTCAGGCTCAGTAGCGCAGCTTTTTGCGCACTGTTATTCGGAGAACGGTCCTCGAAGAGCTTGTTGAGGCCATCCAGGTGCGCCTGGATTTTCTCTTTCGGCGTCTTGTTCGCGTATTCGGATTGTTTGGCATCGGCCAGTCGCGTCAGCTCTTTCTGTGCAGGCTTGTCCTTGAAGGCACCGTCCAGCTGCTTGCTCAGCTTCGTCAGCTCAGCGGTCGTCATGGCCACCCCTTCCTTGGTCTGGAACTTGGTGCGTTTGGTGGTCTTTGAATCGATTGACGCAGTGATCGTCGCATTAGGGCCGAATGCAGAGGCCTGTGCGCCCGGTTGTGCCACTGCAGCAGGCGTCGGGGCTGCTGCTGAAGGCTGTGTCGTCGTTGCCGGCTGAGCGGCAGCGGTCTGGTCGGTGTGGCCTAGGTTGATCTGGGCGCGTGCATAGGCGGTGGCGCCGGCGGTGTTGGCAAAACGGACCCGATTGTTGGATTTTTCGTCCAGCAGCCCCTTGTCGTTTTCCTGGGTCGCCGAGTACTTGGTAAATGTGGCCAGGTTCAGGTTTATGTTGGCGCCGATGCCTGCCCGGGCGCCTGCGGTCCATTCTTTTTCATTGGGATCGCTCAGTCCCAGCTCGACGCGAAGCTCGACACCTACGCCCCCGGTCACATCGCCATTGAAGCGCTTCATCGAGTGCGCTTCGTGGGCAGTGCCGTTCTTGAGCACGTCCAGCGCGGTAACCTTGCCGCCAAACAGATCGTCGACAAACTGGTCGATTTTTTCGTCAGGCACGGTGAAGGCTGTGCCACTGCGCGACATACCGGTTCCCTGTAAGGTGCCGTCGCCGCCGAGTCGAAGGGCCATAAAACCCCGTTGATCATTGATGTTGTACTCACCGAAGTTGGGCACCAGTCTCTGACCGCCGCCCACGCCCGCGCTGCCGCTGACACCGCCTTCGTGGAACATGTAGACCGTCACACCCTTGTCACCGCGCTCGGCATTGAACGCGTAGTTGCGTGCCACGCCGACCGACGCGCTGGGCCAGGGTCCTGCACCCAGGTTGGCAAGGCTGAAGAACGGGGTGGTCGCAGTGACACCATAGCTGCGTGACATGGCGATTTCATCGTCAGGGTGCTCAAGGTGTTTGAGCGCGCTTTTCATCTTGTCGGCCAGATCCGCCTGGCTGGTCGCACCCATCGCCGCGCGCATGTTCACACTGGTGGCGTGAGTCGGGTCCTTGAAGCCGTTGAGAAACGACTTGATGCTGTCGTAGCCGTCTTCCAGTTGCTTATGTCCGCTGAAGCCCATTTCGGTCACGACCTTGACGGGGTTGTCGTTGTACTGCTTGTTGAGTGCGTTCAGCTCGGTCTTGAGCGTTTTCACATGGGTGGCGTTATCCACTTCAGGGCTGCGCGTCTCGGCCTTGTCGAGCAGCTTGCCTACCTTGTCCAGTGTCACGACGTCCAGCGCCAGACGCGCCTTGCTCAAGGCGAGCTTGTCACTCTGACTGCGCCGGTGATCGGGAGACGTATCACCGTCCAGGTGCTTGAGCTTCATGCCGTTGTCATTGAGTCGTTTGAGCAGAGCACCGGCCGGGTTTTCGGAGGAGGGGGCAACCTTGCTCAACGCGCCCTGTACATCGGCAGCCAGATCATTCTTGATCGGCTTGGCGTGTTCCGCTTTTGCGATCTGGGCTTGCGTCGGTTTGCGCTCGGGTTTGATGAATTCGCCGTGCAGGTTGAGCACGCCCGTCTTCTGTCCCAATTGCTGCACCACACCGTGGCTGTGGTTCTCCAGGTCATCGCGCAGCGTTTCCAGATCCTCGACCAGCTGTTTGCCTTCCGGGCCCAGATCCAGGCGGGATATACGCTCCTTCAAGGTGTTACCAGGCTGAGGTGCGGGGCTGGAGGAGTTCTTGATCTCGGTCAGTTCCTTGAACACGGGTGCCTCTGCCTGATACACCTCCTGCAGCCCTTCGCGGCCCTTGATCCGATGCTGGATGTGGTAGAACCCGTTCATGATCGGCCGAGGAATATTCAGGTCGGGTTTCACGATGTGAGCCGGAATGAACTCCTTTACGCTCGACTTGTGACTGAGCGAGGTGTCACTGCGACCCGCCAGGGTGCTGCTGATTTTCAACGTGTTGCCTGTGCCGAAAATCTTGACGTTTTTCGAGCCATCATCCAGTCGCCCGAACAGATTGTTCAACCCGTTTTCCGGCTCCTTGCGCGGCTCCATCGGCTGGAACTGCTTGTCCTTGAGGACGAAGGAGCCCTCGTCAGGCGCCCCATCCTTGAGTTTCACACTGACAGTGTTGTTGCCCTCCTTGCGGATACTGTCGACCGGACGATTGCCGGGCGTGTCGATTTTCTGCCATTTCGCGTCAGGCTTGGGGTCCGATTCCGGTGCCTGCCAGTCGTCCTTGGACATGAAGTACAACTCGCCCGTGGTGGTCGTGGCGTGCAGGTTGTGGTTCTCGTCCAGGGTCAGCGAGGCGACTTCGCCGGACAGGTCCTTGCGGGTCAGCTCGGTAGGCTCGCCGGTCTTGTGATGGGCCGTCAGGCGGCCCTGATCATCGACGGCGGCAAACTGCTTGTCGTTGAGCATGGCAAACGCCTTGATGACGCGGTCATCGAGGCCTTCGATGGCATCGCCCATTTCAACTTTGGTCGAGCGGGTCGGCTGGTTGAGGTTGTGGGTGCCGCTCAACGAGGTCTTGGTGTATTCGGGGCTGACCTTCAGTTCGGAGATCTTGCCGTCCTTGAGCACGTAAGCGCTGCTGTTGTTGCCGCGCTGCAACCGGTCGATGTCCTTGACGCCGGTGTCCTTCCAGCCTTCCGTGGTTGCATCCCATTTCTGTACACGGTTGTCTACGATGCCCACCCGACCGTTGCGGTCCAGATCGAACGTGTTTTCCGGGGTCGGCACCTTACCCTCCGGCAGGCCGCGCCTGTTCTCGACGACCACCACATCGGTCAGGTTCCAGCCGTTGCGCAGGCTGGAATTCGCCTCGTCGAGGGTGTGGCTGTGGATGTCGCCGACATCGTTTTTGATCAGCGCGTGCAACTGACCGTTTTCACCGCTCAGGAAGCCTGTGACCTGCTGGCGCTTGCCCAGAGTCGAGTCTTCAGGCTGAAAATTTTTCTCGGGTTGCAGGTGCAGTATGCCGTCTTCGCTTTTCAGGTCCTTTCGCGCGGCGCTGTAGAGCTGGCCTTCGGCGTCGGCCACGAACAGGCGGTCACGGGTCAGGCCGACATGTTTGGCTTCGGATTTGCCATCGTTGAGTTCAAGCGTCAGGTGCTTGTCTGGCACCTTGCCCATTTCGCCCAACTGCAAGGTCTGGGTGTCTTTACCGGCGAGCATCGCCACGGTGCCATCCGGAGAGACCGAATGCGCCGTCAGGCCTTCAAGTTTCATCTCCGGCTTGTTTTTTTCGCTACTGGAGAGGTTGACCAGCGTATCGCCCGTCCGGCCGTAAACCTTGCCATCGCCCTGGGTCGCAAGGTGGCTGAACGTGGTCTCCTTGCTGTCTTCGCTGGGAGACCAGGTCGCGGTTGCCGGATGCAGTTCGTAGAGCTTCTCGTCCTGCAGCCGCAGATGCTTTCCGCTGCTGTCCAGATGGGCACCGCTCAAATGAGCGATGTGGGCGCTGTCCGGCAATGACTGGGCGCCACTGTCGTGGCCGGCGATGCTTGCCGAGTTGTCTTCGCGTTGCAGTTTCAGGCTGTCGGGTTTGCTGCCAGGCGGAACACTCAGCGGTTTGCTGCTGCGAAGCAAGGCCAGAGCAGCGTCGGTCTGGGCTATCTGTACCAGATGACCTTTGGGCTCGAGCAGCACTTGATCGCGGTCACTCGCCGAGTTTGTGGCCAGATAGCTCTTGCCCGGTTGGCCCAGCCGGTCCTTGAGCAGGTTACCCAGTGCGGATGGAATGAAGTGATCGAAATCCGGTCGACCTTTGGCGTCCAGGGAAATGATGTTGATGGAGGGTGTGTTGCGCTCCAGGTTGCCGTTCTCCATACGGAAGGTTCCAGCATTGCCTGCGGCACTGCGGGTCAACTGAGGTCTTGGAGACGCGTCTTGCGTGCTGCCCGAAGCATGGCTCTGTGCCGGTGTGCTGCCGCCTGATCGAGGCGGGCTAGAGGGATGGTCGGAGCGTGCCGGTGAGCTTTCCTGGCTGGGTAGCCAATCCTTGAAAGACAGCTCCCGTTGCAGCGCTGTTGTCGGACGCTCGCTGCTTGTGGAGGACGAACGCGTGACCGGCGGGCGTCGAGCCGAGCTGATATGAGCGATATCGTCGGCGTCCAGTTGCGGCGCGGTCTGCTCGGGCACTGCCGCCGACGTCGAAGCGCCCGGCGTCGAACCGAACGTGCGCGGGGGGATATCGGACTGTTGCGTCACCGGGACTTGTACGGGCTGCTTGCCCAACTGAACGACCGACACTGAGGCGCGCTGGGTCGGCGGCTCGGGGCGCTGCTCCAGCCCGTGTGGATTGTGACCCTGGGAGGTTGTGCCCTGAACCTGTCCGGTCATGGGCGCGTTGTTGATTGGAAGCATCGAGGTTCTCCAATGTCATGGCTGGCCAGGACAACCTCGCGATGGATGTCCGGGCTGTAAAAGGAAGGATTCCTTTGCCTGAGTGGAGTGCGCGCCGAACTGGTTCCGCGTCCTCAGTAATGCGGCATTTCGATCACATCGCCCTTGAGTTGCTCGTCCATTTCCCGCAGCAGGCGGTACACCTGAGCCACTGCCTGCAGGGTGGCGCGCGGGATGAACTGGCCGACGTTCTCGCGGTACAGCGTTCGCGCCAGCCAGACAAAACGCACCACCGGCACACCGGCCTCGCGGGCGCGCTCGATCAGTTCGCGGGCTTCGGCATCGCGGCCCTTGCAGATGATGCGTGGCAGCGGCGTCTGATCCGGACGGTAGAACAGGGCCACGGCAAAGTGCGTCGGGTTGACCAGCAACATGTCGGCATCCTCCACCGGTGCCCTGGCGGGTGCTGCGCTGCCGGGCTGGTCAGTGATTTCACGGGCCAGCGCCTTGCGATGGGATTTCATGTGCGGGTCGCCTTCGGACTCCTTGTATTCCTTGCGGATGTCCTCGTGGCTCATTCGCTGGCCCTTGACGAAGAAGTACTTCTGCAGTGCGAAGTCCAATCCTGCCAGCACCAGCAGCAACCCCAGGCAGGTCCGCGACAGGTGAGTGAACAGCTCGACCAGCGCCATCCAGTAACTGTCCAGGTCGGTGCGGGCAAGACCGATCAGATCGCCCAGCGCCGGAGGCAGCAGCACGTAGAGCACGCAGGTGATCATCACGGCCTTGCACAGGCTGTTGAACAGGTTGAACAGCTGCCTGGAGGAGAACATCTGCTTGAACTGGTTGATCGGGTTCAGGCGCTCGAAATCCAGCTTCAGCGAGTCGGTTGCGAACAGGGGGCCGAACTGCACCCAGCCGCCCGCCAGTCGCATGGCGGCGGCAATCCCCAGCACCGGCAGCATGAACAGCAACAGCTCCCAGCCCGCCTTGGTCAGCACTTCGCCAAGCGCCGCATTGAACGGCCGGTCCAGCTCGGTCAGGGGCAGGGCGATCAAGGCCTTGAGGCGCGACATGCCGCCATCCACCAGCCCCAGAATCATCTCCATCAGCGCCGCGAAAATGAACAGCTTGGGTACATCCTGGCTTTGTCCGACCTGACCCTTCTTGCGCGCGTCGTCGAGCTTTTTCTGGGTGGGTTCTTCGGTTTTTTCGCTCATGGCTCAAGGTCCGGCAGGCAGGGCTTCAGGGGGTGTGCAGCATCAGCGGCAGCAGATGCCGCAAGTCGCTCAGATCGGCCAGGCGGCCTTCGCCGAGCAGCGTCAGCATGGGCATGTACAGCACCAGAAAAAACAGACCGGCCAGGCTCTTGGCAGGCATTGCCAGGGTCGACACCTGAAGCTGCGGGCTGTACAGGCTGAGAATCGCCATGCCGAATTCGATCATCAGCAGCAGACCCACCAGCGGCGCGGCATACAGCACCATGAAGCGGAAGGTACTGGCCACCAGCTTGAGGTACACCTCGAAACCGGCTGCTCCGGTCACCGGCACCCATTGCGTGGCAGGCCATACGAGGTAGCTGTCCCACATGATCTGCGTCAGGCTTGCATAGCCACCGCCGAGGATCATCAGCAGGATCAGCACCTGCTTGAGCATGTGGCCCAGTTCCGATGTGTTGTCGCCCAATGCCGGGTTGATCTGCCCGCCGACCAGCGCACCGCGCTGGTTGTCGAACAGGCAGCCGATCGATTCGAACAGCCAGAACGGCATGGCCAGCAACAGGCCCAGCAGCAGGCCGATTACGCTTTCCTTGAGCAGCAGGGCGCAGAGATCCAGCCAGTCGAGCTCATGCCCGGTCAATCCCATGCGAATGGCAGGCATCGGAATCAGCGCCAGTGCCAGCACGATGGCGTGGCGCAGCATGCCTTTGAGCTCGGTGAACGCAAACGCCGGAATCAGAAACAGACAGGGGTACAGACGCGCCATGCCGATGGTCAGTGCAATGATCGTTTCACTGAGTTCCTTGAACGCGGGCTCGAACATGTCAGGCCCTCGTCTGGCTGATCATGCTGAATGACAGATAGGCCAGTTGCATCAACTCGATGCCGATCCAGCGCCCGGTCAGCGCCAGCGCCAGCCCGACGGCGACCAGCTTGATGGCGAACGGCAGGGTCTGATCCTGCAACTGCATCACCGCCTGGAGCAGCGAGGTGATGACGCCGACCACGACGGCCACGATCAGCGGCGGCGCAGACAGCACCACGACCAGCATCATCGCCTGCTTGAACAGCGTCAGGGTTTCCATAGTGCCTCGCGCGATCACATGTAGCTGTAGAAGAGTCCGTCGAGCAGGCGCGTCCAGCCATCCACCAGCACGAACAGCAGAATTTTCAACGGCAGCGAAATGGTCATGGGGGCAACCATCTGCATGCCCAGCGCCAGCAGAATGTTCGAGACAATCAGGTCGATGACGATGAACGGGATGTAGATCAGAAAGCCGATCTGGAAACCGGCCTGCAGCTCGGACAGCACAAAGGCCGGGACCACGAGCAGAAGGTCGTCGCGGCTGGCCTTGTCGGCCATTTCCTTGGGCCACATGCGCTGGGTGTTTTCCAGCAGGTGGGTCTGGATGTCAGGGTCCAGATTGCGCGTCATGAAGGTGCGCAAGGGCTCCACCACATGCTTGCCGGCGCTTTCCATGGCCGCGAACGTGTCCAGGTGCTCGGGCAGCTTTTTGACCCGGTCACCCATTTCACTGAACACCGGCGCCATGATGAACAGCGTGGCGGCCAGAGCGATGCCGTACAGGGCCATGTTGGGCGGCGCCTGCTGGACGCCGATGGCGTTGCGCGTGATCAGCAGCACCATGGCGATTTTCAGGAACGCGGTGCAGATGATCATCAGCAGGGGCGCCAGTGACAGGGCACCGAGAAACAGCGCCAGCGTCAGTGGATTGGCATCCTGCAGGTTCACCGCAGCGCTTCCATGCGGGTGATCTGAAGACCCAGGCGGCCTTCGACGTCGACCAGTTCGCCGTGCGCCAGAACCCGTTCGCCATGGTGAAGCATGGCGTGGCCGGGCGTGCAGCCGTTGAAGGTCAGCACAGAACCCACAGCCAGCGAGCGCAATTGCCCCAGACTCAGGGAGAGGTTGCCGGCCCGCACTGTCAGCGCCATGCTCAGGTCATTGAAGCGCTGCAGGCCGTCTTCGTTGGCGTCGGTGCTGTCTGCTTCCGGGTGGTGCTCGTGCTCGTCGATATCATCCAGGTGCAGCGGATGATCGTCGGCGGCAGAGAAGTGGTCGATCGTGGCGTTCATGGGGATTTGCTCCAGTTCGGTGAGGGTGAAGCACAGTGCGTCGGCGCTGGTCTGGGCCAGACTCAAGCGGCACCCGCCCAGTTGCAGGGTGCCCTGGCCGTCCGGTGTGAACAGCGAGTGATCAGGCAACAGCACATCGCCCGGGCGCAGGCTGGCCAGTTGCGAAGGGCTCAGGTTCAGATGACCCAGCAGCAGCGGTACGCTGATCGGCCATTGCCACGGCATGGCGGCAGATTCGGCCTGCCATTGGCCCCGGTCGAGCAGGTCAAGCAGCGTCGCGGGAGCCGCAGACAGGCGTGCGCTGACCCGCAGGCCGTTGATCCTTGCCTGCAGCAGGCAGTCCAGTCCCTGCGCTGGCGGTGCATCAAGGGGTTGCAGGTCGCCGAACAGGTCCTGCAGTTCCGGGCTCAGGTAGTGGTTGTACAACTGCCAGTACCAATGATGTTCATCGTTGGCCGAATCCGCGTGCGGCATCAGGGCCGGGCAACTGGACAACAGTCCCAGCAGAGCTTCAGCCTCGGTCAGTCGCAAGGCCCCGGCCGCGCTGTCCAGCTGGCTTTCATGGCGTGCCGGGTTCGGTGACGCGCTCAGGCGCAGGTCCAGCCAGCCTTGCTGCTGATCCAGTTCGAACGGCAGGCTCAGGCCGCTGCCGATCCTTTGCCGGGCGCTGGCCTCGGCGTTGCTGATGGCGCGTAAATCAAGTGCATGTGCATTCATGTCACTGGTCTGCCTGTCCGAGGGTGAGGCGTATGCGGCGGCCGAGTCGCTGGCTGAGCCACTCACGGCTAGCCTCGCGATATTCCTGGCAACGCTGCAAGGCAACGTCTCTTGCAAAGCGCAGTGCGATGTCCAGCCCGTCGGCACGCGGCACCACCTGCACGATCACCTTGCCCAGTTCGGGCAGTTCAAAGGTCGCTTCCATGGGCATCTGGTCGTCGGCGTTGAGGTGCTCTTCGATCGGTTCGATCAGCGGGTCCCACAAGGGTGTTACCGGGGAGGGCGGTGTCCCTGCATGTCCGCCCTGTCGCTCACCGTCGCGCCAGGGATCGGGCAGCGTCTGTGGCAGGTCGGCACCGCCCCAGAAACCGATATCGTTCGGCGCGCTCATCATGGCTTCGAACAATTCACCTTCGTGACGGGTTTCGCTGGGTTCATGCTCGCGACGTTCGAAGCGGGTCGTTGGCTGGGCTGTCTCGTTGCCGGAGCTGCCGGTCGGGCGAGGCTTGGGCTCTGGTGGGCGCGGCGGCACCGGTTTGTGAAGGGCAGGCTTTGCGGTCATGACGCCTCCCGCGCCAGATCGACGAGGAAGTCCAGCTTCTCCACATCGCGCTGACGTTTGCGCAATTCGCGCTGGCTGTCTTCGGCCCAGAGCTTTTGCTGCTGATGCTCATGCTGCAGGTCGCTCAGTTGCTTTTCACTGCGTTCGATCTGCCGGATCGCCTGACGCTCGGCGGCCAGCCAATCGTTCATTTCACTGAGCGGCAGTGCGCGGTGCGCATGCCGTTCGCGCTGTTCGATGCGAGAGTGGCGGTGCGCCTCACGCAGCGCCTCAAGCGCGTCAGTCATGCTCAGCAGGCGGGCATGCAGGGCCGCGAGCACCTGACTCTGGCGTCGCCAGGCCTGTTCGGCCAGGGTCAGCCTGTGGCGGCGAATCGGCGCCAGGACGTCCAGCGTTTCGCCAAGGCCATTGAGTTGCGCGTCGTTGGCTGAATCCTGCGAATCATGTTCATCGTGGGACATCGGCAGTTACCTGTATGAGGTGGTCCAGGGTTTCATCGAGCGACACCGGGTCACGCAGCGACTGCTGAAGAAAGCCCATGATCCGGTCACGGGACTGCACGGCAAAATCGGTCAGCGGGTCGTTACCCGGCTGGTACTCGCCCAGCTTGATCAGCATTTCTACCTGCTGATAAGCCGCCATCAGTCTGCGTACCTGTGTGGCACCGTGGACCTGTTCGGTTCCCACCACATTGCTCATGGTCCGGCTGAGACTGGTGAGAATGTCCACCGCCGGGTAGTGGCCGCGCTCGGCCAGCTTGCGCGAAAGCACGATGTGGCCGTCGAGCAGCGAGCGCACTTCGTCGGCGATGGGGTCGTTCATCGAGTCCTGTTCGATCAGGACCGAATACAGCGCCGTGATCGCCGCATCGTGGGTGCGGCCGGCGCGCTCCACCAAGCGTGGCAGCAGGCTGTAGACCGAGGGCGGCAGGCCGCCGCGTCCGGCCGGTTCGCCACTGGCCAGACCGATCTCGCGTTGTGCCCGGGCGAAACGGGTCAGGGAGTCGATGATCAGCAGGGTGGATTTGCCCTGCTGGCGAAAGCCTTCGGCAATCGCCGTGGCAGTGAACGCTGCGCGGGCGCGTTCCATGCTGCTGCGGTCCGAGGTGGAGCACACCAGCACGGTGCGCTGGCGTAGCTCTTCGTCCAGCTCATGGTCGAGGAATTCGCGCAGCTCACGACCCCGTTCACCGATCAGGCCGAACACGATGGCCTCGCACGGCGTGTTACGCGCCATCTCGGCCAGCAGGGTGGTCTTGCCGCATCCGGCACCGGCAAAGATGCCAACACGTTGTCCTTCGCCCAGTGTCAGCAAGCCGTCAATGGAGCGCAGCCCGGTGGACAGTGGTGTATCGATTCTGGGCCGTTCGGTGGCGGGCGGGGCATCGCGGATCACTGGTTGTGCACCCACGGCACCGGACAGGGCAAACGCCGACGGGCCGTCGCCACTGAGCGAACGCCCGAAGCCATCGAGGACTGCGCCCAGCAGAAACTCGCCGACCACCAGACTGTGCGGCTGAAACAGCGGCCTGACCGGTGCGCCGATGGCGATGCCGTCCAGTGGTCCCAGCGCAGCCAGCAAGGTGTGCTGCCGGTCGAAACCGACGATTTCAGCCATCACCTCGCTGCCATCGGCCCGGCTGATTTCACACAGATCGCCGATCCTCGCCCTGGGCATGTAGCTGTTGAGCAGAATGCCGTTGACGCCAGCGATCCGGCCGCGGATCTGCACCGGCGCGCAGTGCGACAAGCGCTCGCTCTGGGCCTGTCGCCAGGCGTCGAGACGTGCCAGCGCTGCGTCCATCACCAGCTCACCTCGACGCGACGCTCGCCTTCGAACACCAGCTTGTGCTCGTTGATGTCCACAAAGCGCACGCCATCGACTTCGTCGCCCAGAAACAACCGTCGGCCATCGCTGGTCAGGATGCTTGCCAGCCGGGTATTGCTGATCTGGATGATGGTGAACGGCAGCTCGGCGGTCGCCGTGGGCAGGGCATTCAGCACCTGGATCGGGCTGCTGTACTGACGCTCGAAACGCAGCAGCATGCGCGAGGTGGACTGCAGCAGATCGTCCTCGTCAAAGTCGCCGTGCAGAAAGAGCTTGCCCTGTTCTTCCGCAACCGTGACCCGCTTTTGCAGCTCGCGCTCGGTGAGCATTTTGAGCAGTACGTTCTTGACCTCGGTGGCGTCCTTGAGCACGACCCGGGACGGTTTCTGCGGCGCGGGTGGCGCCGGGTCTTCTCGCTTGAGCAGCCACATCAAGGCGCCCACGAACACCAGCAATGACGCGACCAGCAGCATCGGGCCCAGCAGCGAGCGTGGCGCTTTGACCGGTTGTGCGTCGCGTTCGGCGCTGAGCATCGCGGGCTGCGGTTCTGCGTCTTCTGTCGCCGGAGACGTTTCTTCGTCGTCTTCGGCGGGCCATTCGGTGTTGGCGCTGATCACCGACAGCCACACGCCGTTGACGGCGAACGGCGTGCCGGGCTCCAGTTGACTGATGGCCTCGACCTTGTGGCCTTCGCTGTCGGTCACCGGCCCCTCACTGCTGGCCAGCGACCAGGTTTCGTCGACCAGTCGCAGCGTGCAGTGCCGGTTCTTGATGCCCGGATCATAGAGTGCAAGGTCTGCACCGCTGGACGAGCCAATGCTCCACTGCTCGCCGTTGAGGGGCAGTGCTGCGCCGCGATGCAGCCCGGTCAGGACCCGCAATTCGTAGAGTTTGTCGGTTTCCATGGGTGCTCCGTCAGGCCATCAGGTCGTAGGTTTCTTGCAGGTCGATCCGCCCCAGCACCTGGACCTGAACCGTGGGGATCAGCTCGGCGAAGGACAGCACGGGAACATGGTGAAACTGGTCGGTCAGCAGGCTGCGCAGAGGGCTGCGCAGGTCCTGCGCCACCAGCAGGACCGGTCGGGGGCTGGCTTGCAGCGGAAAGGCTTCGCGCAGTTGCTCAACCAGCGCGTTGCCCAGCTCCGGTTCCAGGGCAAAGTAGGATTCGTTCTGGGTCTGGCGCAGGGAGTCGCGCAGCAGCACTTCGGTTTCCGGCGTCACCAGCCAGGTGTGCAGGGTGTTCTCCTCACAGTGCTGGTGGCAGATCTGGGCCTTGAGGGCGATGCGCACGTGATCGGTCAGGGCGTTGAGATCACGTTCGTGCTGGCCCTGCTCGATCAGGGTTTCGGCTATTGGCCTGACCGAACGCAAGGACACCAGTTCGGCGGACAGGCGTTGCAGAACGGCGGCGAAACGCGCCAGCGGCAAGGTGCGCTGCAGCTCCTGCGCCAGTTCCGGCTGCTCGCTTTCCAGCCAGCTGAGGATGGCCTTGCTCTCCTGCAGGCCTATGAATTGCGGTCCGGTGGCCTGAAAGGCTCGGCTCATGCGTTCCAGGATCAGTTCCAGCGAAGACACGCCGGCGTGCTCCTCTTCCTTGAGCAACGGATCATCGATGTCCACCCAGACCCAGCGAGTCTCATCGCGTTCGACACGGCCCGGCTCACCGGCGTCCTCATCGATTTCCCGATGATCGACCGCCAGGCGCGCGTTGGTGAAGGTGGCGCGAATGAACGGCACTTCGTAGACGCAGAAGCGGAATTCATCGGGTTCGAAGTGATCGGCGAACTCCATGTCGAACGAGGGCAGCGTCAGGCCGAAGTTGTGCACCAGCGTGTTGCGACGCTGGCGAATGCCCTGTATCAGCCTGTCGAGCTCCGCCGTGCCCTGATGGCTGGAATGGCATTGCAGCAGGTAGGCCCGTGACGGATTGAAACGGCGAATGTCTTCGCGCCCGTTCAGTTCCGGCGCGCCTTTGCTGGCTGCGCCGATGCTGTCCTGATGCAGCTCTTTCTGGCGGATGCGCCAGAGCTGGATCAGGCCGCTGAACAGGCACAGCAGGGCGATACAGGCAAAAACCAGCGTCGGCATGCCTGGAATCAGCCCGAACCCCATCATGCCGATGGATGAAAAGACCCATGCCTTGGGCTGGCTGGTGAGCTGCTCGGCAATTTCATGACCGATGTTGGCGTCGGCCGTCTGGCTGTCGGGCGCTACGCGGGTAATGATCATGCCCGCTGTCAGCGAGATCAGCAGGGCCGGAATCTGTGCAATCAGACCGTCGCCGATGGTCAGCACCGAATACAGGTGCATCGCGTCACCGGCCTCCATGCCGTTCTGCAGCACGCCGATCGAGAAGCCGCCGATCAGGTTGATGAACACGATGACCAGACCGGCAATAGCGTCGCCCTTGACGAACTTCATCGCGCCGTCCATGGCACCGAACAGTTGGCTTTCCTTGGACAACTGTTCACGTCGGTGCCGGGCTTCGCGCACGTTGATCAGGTTGGCCCGCAGGTCGCTGTCGATGGACATCTGTTTGCCCGGCATGGCGTCCAGCGTGAAGCGCGCAGCCACCTCGGCCACCCGTTCCGAGCCCTTGGTGATGACCAGAAAGTTGACGATGGTCAGAATCAGAAAGATCACCAGACCGACCGCCAGGTTGCCGCCCACCACGAAGCTGCCGAAGGCTTCGACGATGTGTCCGGCGTCCTGTTGCAGCAGGATCAGACGGGTCGTGGCGATCGACAGCGAAAGACGAAACATCGTGGTCAGCAGCAGCACTGCCGGAAAGGTCGAGAAGGCCAGCGGACGCGGCAGGTACATGGCCAGCACGATCAGCAACGACGAAATGCAGATGTTCAGTGCGATCAGCACGTCCACCAGCCAGGTCGGCAGGGGCAGAATCATCATGAAGACGATGGCCATGACCATCACTGCGCCGACGATTTCAGTGCGGCCCATCACCGCCAGTGCCATGCGGTTGAGCAGGTGAATAATGCCGTTCATCCTGACACTCTCCCGACATCGTCCATGCCCAGCGCCTTGCGTTCGTGGCGCGCCATTTCATCCATCAGGCCCTGCAGCAGACGCAGCCCGTTCTGCCGGGTCTTGAGGTCTTTCCACAGTGTTAGCGGCAGGTTTTGCAGCAATGGGTACAAGCCGTTGAAGAACAGCGGCTGCAGCGTAGGCGTGCGGCCGATGGTTTCCTCGGCCAGCAGCGTCAGGTCGCGGGCGAAGAAACCGTTGCCGCAGAAACGCAGCACCCGCTTGCTCATGGCCAGCGGGGTCATGTTGCTGTCGGGCGCCTTGTGCGCCAGACGCTGCAACAGCGCCAGACATGTCTTGATCAGGTTGTTCAACTGACCGCTGGCGCCCAGCCCGCGCAGCATGGCGCGCAATGCGGCGCCGGGTATCGACGGGGCGAGGGCGGCGATGTCATCGGCCAGCGCCCTTTGCAGGGTGCGCAGGCCGCGTGCGAACTGATCCTCGTTGAAGCGCTCCAGCAGCGACTCCAGCAGGCTGGCCAGCGGTTGCTGACCGACGATGGCCTTGTAATACAACAGGCGCATGGCGCTGCGTTGCTGGGGATCGCTGCTGAACAGGGCGATGGCGCTGGCGGTGTTAAGGCCCGCACGGATCTTGTCGCCGTGGCTCAGGCGCAGTTCGTCGATCAGCGCCATGGCCTGATCGTGAGTGTCCTCCTTGCCTTCGGTGGCGGACATGCGCACCACCTGTTGCAACAGCAAGTCGGCCCGCGTCGGGTCACCGCCGGCCTGGGCAAGCACGTCCTTGAGCGAACCCTGCTGCTGCAACTGACCCTGCAGACGCCTGGCCTGTTGTTCCAGGCTGGGCTGGTCGGCGTTGTCGAGCAGGCGGTAGAGCTCGGCGAGTTTTTCGACCCGCTCGACCCGCTGAGAACTCGTGCTTTCACGCACATGCCGCTCATCGAGCCCCTTGCTGTGGCGTTCCACGCTTTCGCTGAATTTCATCGCCACTTCTTCCATTGAGTCCTGCAAAGGATTTTTCGGAACCAGCGATTTGGTTTCAGGCACCGGCGGGCGCGGGATCAGGTCAGGCTCGGGGCGGATGTCGATATAGGAATTGATCTTCATGGGCAGCGCAATCGCCTCGGAACAGGTGTGTCCTGAGTGGCGATTGCGGGCAACTGGTTCCTGCGCAGCGGAACCGTAAAAAGTTGTGCAACAACTGGCACAGCATTTATGTCGGGAATGCCATATCTGGCACAAAACGGGGTTTTCGCCGAGATAAAAACGTTATTTATCAATAATTTAAAAATACTAAAAGGTTGGTACGTTCGCTGCTCTCCCTTAGTGGCCATTGGTGGCATCACAACTGCGTATCAGGAGATAAACGTGGAAGGGAAAGACATTCAGCGAGACGGAACTGTTATTGGAGTAATTGCGCTGGATCTGGGTGGGCTCGCGAGGACAAGCGAGAAGAAACTCAGGGGATTCATCGGCAAACGCGTGTTCAATCAGGCCGACGTGGATGACCTGATGCAGATGACGTATCTGGAAGCCTGGCGCAATCAGCACAAGTTCATGGGCACCTCACGACCTGAAACCTGGCTGTTCGGCATTGCAGCGAACCTGGTCAGGAACCACTTCAAGACGTTCTACAACCAGCCTCAGCGCATGGAACTGACCGATACCGAAATGGAGAGTTTCGAGCACGGTCATGACCCGAGCATGCTGAGCGACCATCAACGCACATTGGGACGAACCCTGGCGGCCATCGAGGAGCTGTCGGTGGACATGCGCGCGGTACTGGACCTGGTCGTCGATGCCGACGTCAGTTATCAGGACGCAGCAAGGCACCTGGCCGTCCCGATCGGCACCATTCGCTCGCGCCTGGCGCGTGCCCGGGGACAGCTCAAGTCCAGCGTGTATTCCAAGGAGGTTCACTGATGAACAGTTTTGTCGACCGGCACTCACTGCAACGCCTGCCACGCGGCATTCGTGAATCGACCGACGATGATCTGCCGGCAATGATGAGTATCTTCAACGAGACCGCGGCCAGCGGTGCCAATTCTCCCGTAACCCGGCCCATGACGTACGAAGAGGTGAAGTTCTACGTCAATCTCTACAAGCGCGATGGCCTGCCGGTGTATGTCTATGAACGGCGGGGTGAAGTGCTGGGCTGGCTGTCGATCAACCGGTTCAGTTGGGGGACGCAGGCGTGTTTTCAGACCGGCGAGACCGCGATCTACGTGCGCGGCGATCACTATGGCAGTGGCATCGGTGTGGTGCTGGGCAAAGCGACCGTGCTGCTGGGGCGACAGGTGGGGCTTGAGAATCTGGTGGCGTGGATCATGGCAGCCAACCTGCCGAGTCAGAAGATCGTGACGGCCATTGGTGCGCACCTGTGGGCGCGCCTGCCGAACATCGCCCGTTTCGGCGAGCAGCGTGCGGACGTGCTGCTGTTCGGGCTGCCCCTGACCGGATCGCACAATGTGCCGGTACAGGTTCACGTTTCGGAGGCTGTCTGATCCGCTGAGCGACGCAAGGGTCTGCACCGCTGATGGTCGGCGTGCAGACCCCGCATGAAAAAGAACGGCGCCACCCTTTCGGGTCGCGCCGCTTTTTGTTTCAGTGAGCTGTCAGCGATCAGGCGATCGGCTGATCACTCCATTCGCCGTTGACCAGGCGACGCAGACCCAGTGGGTTGGCGTTCTGCAGCGCAGGCGGCAACAGGTTGTCAGCCAGGTTCTGGTAGCAGACCGGACGCAGGAAACGGTCGATGGCCAGCGTGCCCACCGACGTACCGCGTGCATCCGAAGTGGCCGGGTATGGGCCGCCGTGAACCATTGCTTCGCACACCTCAACGCCAGTCGGGTAGCCGTTGTACAGAATACGGCCGACTTTCTCCTCCAGCAGCGGTTGCAGCCAGCTGTATTGGCTCAGGTCGGCAGGTTCGCCGATCAGGGTGGCCGTCAGTTGACCGCGCAGGGCCTGCAACGCGTCTTTCAGCTGCGCATCGTCAGCGACTTCGATGACCAGTGTGGTCGGACCGAAGACTTCTTCCTGCAACAGTTGATCGCCATTGAGCAGCAGACTGACGTCAGCCTTGAACAGCTGTGCCTGAGCCTGTTTGCCTTCCTGCGGCTTGCCGGCCAAATGGGTGACGCCCGGGTGCGACAGCAGGTGCTCGACGCCCTTGCTGTAGCTGCGCAGACCGCCCGCGTTGAGCATGGTCTGTGGTGCCTGGCTGCCCATCTGTTCGGTCAGTTGCTCGAGGAACGAAGAGAAGGCCGGGGAGCGCAGACCAATGACCACGCCAGGGTTGGTGCAGAACTGGCCGGCACCCATCACAACGGACGCCGCGAGTTCCTTGGCCACGGTTTCGCCACGCGCGGTCAGAGCGCCCGGCAGCAGGATGACCGGGTTGATGCTCGACATCTCGGCGAAGACCGGGATCGGTTGTGGACGCTCGGCAGCCATTTTGCACAGGGCGTTGCCGCCGTTCAGCGAGCCGGTGAAGCCGACAGCCTGGATGGCCGGGTGCTTGACCAGGCCTTCGCCCACGCCGTTGCCGAAGATCATGTTGAACACGCCTTTCGGCATGCCGGTGGCTTCGGCGGCACGAATGATTGCGCTGGCAACCAGATCGGCTGTGGCCATGTGACCGCTGTGGGCCTTGAACACCACTGGGCAACCGGCGGCCAGTGCGGCAGCGGTGTCGCCGCCAGCGGTGGAGAAGGCCAGCGGGAAGTTGCTGGCACCGAATACGGCGACCGGGCCGACGCCGATGCGGTACTGACGCAGGTCGACACGCGGCAGCGGCTTGCGGTCCGGCAGCGCCTGGTCGATGCGCGCACCGACGAAGTCACCATGGCGCAGGACTTTGGCGAACAGACGCATCTGGCCGCTGGTACGGCCGCGTTCACCCTGGATGCGCATTTGCGGCAGGGCGGTTTCCTGGCAGACGATGGCGACGAAATCATCACCCAGCTTGTCCAGCTCGTCGGCAATGGCGTCGAGGAACTCGGCGCGGCGGGCCGGGCTCAGTTGACGGTATTCAGGGAAGGCGTTTTTGGCAGCCAGGGCCGCAGCGTCGATCTCGCCGTCGGTGGCTTGATGAAAGCTGTAGGGCAGTTCTTCGCCGGTGGTGGCATCCAGACTTTTTTGCAGGCTTTGGCCCAGAGCGCTGCGGCCGCCAGCGATGAAGTTCTGGCCGAGAATGTTAGGCATCGGTATCTCCTGTTGTTTTGAAGGTGGAGGCGGGCGCCGGTTACGGGGCCTTGCACTCCTTATGGGTTGCCGAGTTGCTTTACGGTGTTCGGGGTTGGCGGGCATTCGTCGAGCAGGCCAGCCATCCAGTCTCTGGAAAGTCGGCAGTCATCGTACAACTTGAGTCGCTGCCGATGCAACTGCCGGGCAGCGTTTGTGACGGTACGACAACTGCCCGCAGGGCTGCGGCGGTATATAAAGCAGGAGCACCCTGTTCCCGTCATCATGAGCCGTGTTTATGACCCTTTCAGGGCATGCAATGCTTCAAGCACCTGACGAAGTGCCTTGCTGACCGGCTTGTCCTGACGCAGCACGATGCCCAGAGTACGGCTCAATCCGGGCGTCAGCGCGTGAACCTGTAGACCGCGCCGATGATGCACCGCGGCCACCGACATGCGTGGCACGATGCTGTAGCCCAGCCCGGCCGCGACCATTTCCTTGATCGCTTCGATGCTGCCCAGCTCCATCACCGGCTTGACACGAATCCCAGCCTGTAGATACCACTCATTGATCAGCAGGCGCGTGCTGCTTCCGGCTTCGAACACCACCAGCGGCAGTTCACTCAGATGCTCGGGCGTCATTGCGCCGGGCAGGGGCTGATAGCTGCTGGCGAAAATGGCCACGAACTCGTCATCCAGCAATGGGGTGACATCAAGGCTGCGGCCCGAGGCAGGCAGGGTGACGAGCCCCAGGTCCAGGCGGTTTTCTTCCACGGCCTTGAGAATGCCGTCGGTGTTGCCGGTGCTGACCCGCACGTCCAGCTGTGCGAAACGCCGGCGCAAGGTCTGCAGCAACGGCGGCAGCAAATGAATGCACGCCGTGGCGCCAGTGCCGATGGCGACTTGTCCGGCGATGCCGTCGGCGTGGCTGGACAGGTCAAGCAGCGCGTCCTCGACCACGGCATCGATGCGCGAAATGTGCTGCAACAGGGTCTCGCCCGCCGAGGTGGGTTTCAAACGTTTGCCCACCCGCTCGATCAGGCGCAGGTTTAACTGATCTTCCAATTGCCGCACTTGCAGACTCACTGCAGGTTGCGTCAGGTGAAGCCGCTCGGCGGCGGCGGAGAAGCTGCCATGAGCGATGACCAGTGAGAAGGTGTGCAGATGATTGAGGTTGAGGCGGCGCATGGCAAAGTATTTCTTATGCTGTGGATGATTAATCATAGCTTTTTTAATGATTAAGACGAACGCATCATTACAGCCACCTCCAGACACCCGCCAAGAGCCTGCCATGAGCCTGATATTTACACTGCGCGACGCCCGCGAAGACGACATGCCCGTCATTCAGGCAATTTATGCCGACCACGTGTTGCATGGCATCTCCAGCTTCGAACTGGAACCGCCCAGCGTTGAGGAGCTGATGCGTCGCCGCGCGCTGGTCCTTGAGAACGGCTTGCCGTACCGGGTGGCCGAGCATGCCGGGGAAGTGGTCGGTTATGGCTATGCCACGCCTTACCGGCCTCGTCCTGCGTATCGCTTTACCGCGGAAGACTCTGTTTATGTCCGCGATGGAATGGGCGGCATGGGCATCGGCCGGGCGCTGCTGGGTGATCTGATCTGGCACTGCGAACAGGGTGGCTGGCGGCAGATGGTGGCGGTGATCGGCAACAGCGAAAACGCCGCATCCATCGGCCTGCACGAAAGCTTCGGATTCCGCCGCGTCGGCGTGTTCGAGTCGGTGGGGTTCAAGCATGGGCGCTGGGTGGACACCGTACTGATGCAGTGTGCGCTGGGCGATGGCGCTTCGACGCTCCCCGTTGATCGCACGGTCTGACTGACATGCACAGTCCCGACCTGTCCCGGTTCGCCGTTTTCAGGCTGGGACTGGCGCAGTTGATCATCTGGGGCACCACGTTTTATCTGCCGGGTGCGTTCGGTAATGCCATTGCTGCAGATCTGGGCTGGAGCGGACAGCGGGTGTTTTCCGGCCTGTCGGTGGCGTTGCTGGTCATGGGTTTTGTATCGCCCGCAGTCTCGTGGCTGATCCTGCGTCTCGGGGCTCGACAGGTGCTGCAACTGGGCAGCGTGCTGGCGGCTGCAGGGTGCTGCGTGCTGGCGTTGTGCGAAACCGTGCCGGTCTGGTTTCTCGGCTGGGCCGTGCTGGGCGTCGGCATGCGTCTGTCGCTTTACGACGCGCTGTTTGCTGCGCTGGCCGGGTTGATCGGTGCGCGCTCACGTCCGTTGATGGTGCAGATCACCTTGCTGGGCGGTCTGTCGTCAGCCGTGTTCTGGCCGCTGGGCCATGTGTTGCTGGAGACGCTCGGCTGGCGCGGCGCGGTGGCGGTCTACGGATGTTTCGCGCTGCTGGGGGGTGTGCTGATGAGCGGACTGCCCGATGCAGCGGCTCCAGCTGTCAGGCCGATCAATGAGCCGTCGGAAGCGCAATCGACGACCGCGAGCTGGCTGCGCCAGTCGGGTTACGCGCTGTGCATGATGTTGATCGGTTTCCTGTCAGCCGGGCTGTCCGCCCATTTGCCGGCCTTGCTGGCAGGTCTCGGTGTGCCGGTGGCCTGGGTGGCGTTGTGGGGCATCGGCCAGACCTGCGCGCGGCTGATGAGCCGCGTCTTGGGCCAGAACCTGTCTGCCTTGCGCCTGAACGTCTGGGTCGCGGCCGGGATGGCGCTATGTTTCGTCATGGCCTTGCACAGCCAGGGGCTGGCGGTGCTGGCCTGTCTGTTTGTCTTCGGCTATGGCGCCATGAACGGGCTGGGCACGTTGTTACGGGCCAGTCTGCCGTTCGAGCTCTTTGCACATCATCACTATGCACGCTTGCAGGGACGCCTGCTGGCCCCCGGTTTTCTTCTTTCTGCGGCGGCGCCCTGGGTCTATGCCCGGGTTCAGGAGGCGACCGGTGATCGCGGCCTGTTATGGCTGTCGCTCGGCATCAGTGGTGTGGCGCTGCTGATGGCGCTGATTCTGCAGCGGCACTGCCGGTCCGGGCTGTCCGTGCCGGTGTGAAATACCCTTCATGGTCAATACCGTTGCCAGCTTTTGCCTGAATGGTTAGGGTACGCGACTGTTCAAGAAGGAACCTGATATGACCCAGCATGACCCCAGGGAAACGGTTGCCACGGCACCTCGGCAACGACGTGCGCCGAAGGGAGAAAAAAGACGCGAAGAATTGCTCGATGCCGCCTTGCAGGTGTTCTCGCTGGAGGGCTACACCGGTGCGTCGGTGGCCAAGGTGGCGGCCATCGTCGGCATTTCGGTTGCCGGATTGCTGCATCACTTTCCGAGCAAGATTTCCCTGCTGATGGGCGTGCTGGAACGACGCGACGAAGTCAACGGGCGCATCGCCGCGCAAGTGCGTACGGACGACAGCCTGACCGGTCTGCTGGGCGGTCTGCGTGCGATCAATCAATCCAACTCGACTGCACCCGGCGTGGTGCGGGCGTTCTCGATTCTCAATGCCGAAAGTCTGCTGGACAACCAGCCTGCCTATGAGTGGTTCCAGACCCGTTACGCGCGCATACATGCGCACCTGCTGGCGCAGTTCAAGGCGTTGGTGGAGCGTGGGGAGGTGAGGGCGGATGTGGATCTGGACATGCTGATCCAGCAGATCCTGTCGATGATGGACGGGTTGCAGATTCAGTGGCTGCGTTTTCCAGAACGGGTGGATCTGGTCAAGACGTTCGATGCCTACATTGCGCAGGTCGATGCAGCAGTAAGGGCTCGTCCTTGAGCCTTGTTCTGTCCCTGATTCACTCAGTCACTGCTTAACGCTTACTCGACAGTCTGATCGAACACGCCGCCGGTCTTCACCGGTGGCTTCTCGACGTTCACCGAGTTCAGCGCCGAACGTGGCAGCGGATTGCTGGTGGTGGTCGAGAGTTCCTGACGGAACGAGTTGGTCAGCTTGGCATTCAGGCGAATGTCCTGCGACGAAGCACCCAGCGACAGGTTGAAGGTGTCGGCATCGACCACCCACTGGTTGGTCTTGGTGTCGAAGTAGGCCAGCGAGCGATCGTTGAGCTCGATGGTCACGCGCTTGCTTTCACCCGGCTTGAGGAACACCTTCTTGTAGCCTTTGAGTTCCTTGATCGGACGCTCGACTTTCGGGTTCTGCTGACCGACATAGAGCTGCGCCACTTCCGAACCGCCCACCTTACCGGTGTTGGTCAGGTCGAACGACACCTTGATCGGCGTGTTGCCCACCGCAACGCCAGGCGTCACGCTGATGTTGCTGTAGCCGAAGGTGGTGTACGACAGGCCATAGCCGAACGGATACAGCGGCTTGATGCCTTTCTTCTCGTAGCCGCGATAACCCAGCATCAGGTCATCCTTGTAGCTCATTTCGGCCAGCGAGTTCTGGTTGTCGAATTTCGGGAAAGTCTCGAAAATCGGGTTGTCTTCGATGTTGCGTTCGATACTGATCGGCAGCTTGCCCGACGGGTTGACCTTGCCGAACAGAATTTCAGCCAGTGCCTGGCCGCCGTTCTGACCCGGGTAGAACGCGTGCAGCGCTACCGGAACCTGTTCGATCCAGTCGCTCATCTTCAGACCGGTACCACCGAACATGGTCACCACGGTGTTCGGGTTGACCTTGGCGATGCTCTGGATCAGCTGGCTCTGGTACTCAGGCAGATCGAAGCTGTGGTCGAAACCTTCACCTTCGTATTCGCTGCTGTTACCCACTGCCACCACGACTGCGTCGTAGGCCGACAGATCCTGAGGCGCGTTCAGCGACGCCCAGCTCATCTGTACGCCCACCAGGCCGCCCATGGTCGACAGGTAGCCGGCACGGCGCGAGTATTCAAGCTTCACGTCGTAGGACTGACCCGCCTGCAGGCTGATCTTGGCGAATTCCGGGATGGTTGGCGGAATGCTGTTGCCCGGCAGTGGCTTGCCGTCACCGTTGTCGATGATCAGCTTGCCGTTGACCCACAGGCGCACGGCGCCGTCAGCACGGACCTTGAAGACCTGCTCGCCGCTTTCGGTCGGGGTGATCTTGCCGGTGTAGCGGATCGAGGTCGAAGAGGTGTCGCCGTTGAGCGAGCCTGCGGTCGAGCCTTTGCTGGTGTACGGGTCGGAACCGGACAGGTTGCTTTCGAACGGCAGGTCCTTGTCGTTGGCCCAATCCAGATCGACATGCTGCTCGGTACGGGTCACGGCAGCATCGCCGGACCAGTTGGCATTGCTGAAGTACTCGGCCTTCATGCCCTGGATGTCTTTGCCCGCCTGGTCAGTGCTGCTCCAGGTGGTGGTGGTCGGGTCCAGCGACAGGCCGTCGATGAATTCAACCTTGGCGTTTGGCGCCATCTGCTGCAGACCGCTCAGCTCGCTGATGTAATGGCTGGCCATGACATTGGCGCTGCCGAAACCGGTAGGCGGCGCGTACTTGGCCAGGTTGCCGACCACGGCGATGCGCTTGGCTTTCTGCTTGTCCAGCGGCAGCAGGTTGTTCTGGTTCTTGAGCAGCACGATGCCTTCACGGGCAGCGTTCAGGGCGACCTTGTTGCTGGTTGCGCTGTTCATGTTGTGCAGGGTCGACGGGGTCTTGCTGTCGAACTTGTACAGGTAGATCTGCTTGAGGATGCGACGGACCTTGTCGTCGATGGTTGCCGCGCTCAGCTCACCGCTGTCCAGGTAAGGCTTGAGAACATTGCTGTTCATCTGGAAGCCCATCATGTCCAGGTCGGTGCCCGCCTGAGCGGCGTCCAGACCATGAACCACAGCGTTGTAGTCGCTCTGCACGAAGCCCTTGTAGCCCCATTCCTTCTTCAGGATCTGGCTGATCAGGTGATCGTTTTCGCAGGCGAATTCGCCGTTCACTTTCTGGAACGCGCACATCATCATCGCGACGTTGCCGTTCTTGGACGCCGATTCGAACGCAGGCAGCGACATTTCGCGCAGTACACGCTCGCTCATGATCTGGTCGAGGTTGAAGCGGTTGCTTTCCTGGTCGTTGGCCGCGTAGTGCTTGGCGTTGGCCCACACACCACGGGACTGGATACCGTTGATCACGCCTGGCGCCAGGCTGGCGCCGAGGAACGGATCTTCACCCGACAGGTATTCGAACGCACGGCCGCCGTAGGGCATGCGGTACAGGTTGACGCCAGGGCCGGTGACGAACTGATAGCCGCCGACTGCAGTGTCATAGCCCAGCGCACGGCCCAGGTCGATGGCGCGACGTGGGTTCCAGGTGGCTGCAAGGTTGGGGCCGGACGGATAAACCACGCCCTGCGCGTTGCCTTCGCTGGTGTAACGCACACCGACACCGCCGTCGGCGCCGTGAATCTGCGGCACGCCGTAGTTGGAGAGGGGTTTCACATCCCAGCCGCCCGTACCACCGATATAGGCCAGCTTTTCTTCCTGGGTCATCTTGTCCAGCGTCTTCTGTGCCGCTTTTTCAGCACGGGCTTCCCGTGCCTGCAGCGTCGAAGCGTCAGCAGCATGCACCTGCGACACAGCCAGCGCCAGCAAGGCCAGTGCGGAATGCGCACCCATCATCTTTCGCTTATTCATACAGCTCTCCAACGACATTTCAATTAAAAGTTTCCCACAGACAGCCGCACTATTAAGCGTCTGGCTGTGTTCTTTTCTTTAGGCAACAGTGACCCGTAATCGCGACTTACGCTGTTATTGCAGCGTGCGATTCGTGGACTTTTTCAATCAAGTTTCACGTTTTAGTTATTATGTTTTATATTGCGGCGAGTGATATCATTGAGCTATCATTGATGGCACTTTGAATTCGCAAAGCGTTACAATTAAGTCGAAATTCAGGCGTTAATGTCAAACAAAAGCGTATTTTTCTTGCTTTTGTGGTTTTTTTCTTACACTTCAGGAACTCTTCTTAAACCTACTGGTCGATGGGTTTAAGATTTTTCAGGTGCGCTCGGGTCTCTGTTATGTTTCCAGTAGTGGCACTGTGGTGTTCTTTCTGACCTTTATCGTTAATGGCCCTTCCTGTTGGAGGGCTTATTGTTTTATCCAGTGGAGTAATTGTTATGAAGTTGTCCAACATGGCAGCAGGTGTGATTGCGGGTCTGGCATTGAGTGGTGCTGTTTTCGCAGCCGAAGCGACTGATACCGATGCAGCGTCGGGTGCCACTGATTCGACCGTAATGACCCAGACCACCGATGCAAAAGCGGCGCAAAAGGCGCAGCAGCAGAAGACTCAAACCACAAAAGGTGGTCGTCCACAGAACGCAACGCCTCAGAAACAGTCAAACTGACCGTTTGATGCTTCTGACCACGACTCTCTCGGTGCCTTTTCAAGGCGGGTGAGGGTCGTGAACCTGTCCCTCCGAGTAGTAGATGTTCTTGCCCATGCAGCCAATTCCCGTCGATGCCACTCGAATACTGATCCCCGATGCAGGGCAGGTGTGTGCCTGGCTGACGGAAAATGCCGGCCTCAAGCCTCAGGATCTGGAACGTGCACAGCGTTTGCAGCAGGAGTCCGAAGGCACTGAGCTGCTGGGATTGCTGACACGCCTTGGACTGGTGTCCGAGTTCGAGCTTGCACGGGCCTGGGCCGCACTGTTGAACGCGCCTTTATTAATGGCCGAAGCGCTGCCGCCGATGCTGGATCCGCTGCCACCGCTGACTGAACGATTCATGCGCCAGTATCAGGTGGTGCCGGTCGGCTGGAGCGAGGACGGTGTGCAAGTGCTGAGCGCCAACCCCAGCGTGTTGTATCCGTTTGAAGCAATTGCCTATGCCTGTGAAGTGCCGGTACAGGTGGCAGTCGGTCCACGCAACGAAGTGGAAACCCTGATCGAACGTTATTACGGCCAGGGCCGCTCGGCGATGGGCACGCTGATCGAGAACCTCGACGACGAAGGCGGCTCGCTGGAGGACATCGAGCACCTAAAGGACCTGGCGTCCGAAGCGCCGGTCATTCGCCTGGTCAACCTGATTCTGCAACGCGCTGTCGAGCAGCGTGCGTCTGACATTCATATCGAACCGTTCGAAAGTCAGCTCAAGGTACGTTACCGCATCGATGGCGTGCTTCACGAAGCCGAAGCGCCGCCGTCCAGTTCGTCTGCGGCAGTGATTTCCCGCGTGAAGATCATGGCCCGGCTCGACATCGCCGAGCGCCGTCTGCCGCAGGACGGGCGGATCATGCTGCGTATTCAAGGCAAGGAACTGGACCTGCGGGTCTCGACCGTGCCGACCAGTTTTGGCGAATCCGTGGTCATGCGTCTGCTTGATCGCCAGACCATCGATTTCGATTTCCCCAGCCTGGGCTTCGACGGCGAGCGCCTCGACCACTTTCTCGATGTGCTCGAACGGCCCCACGGCATTCTGCTGGTTACCGGCCCCACCGGCTCCGGCAAGACCACCACGCTCTACACCGCGCTGTCACGGCTCAATACCTCCGAGCGCAAGATCATCACCGTTGAAGATCCGGTGGAATACCAGCTTGAAGGCATCAATCAGATTCAGGTCAAACCGGCCATCGGTCTGGACTTTGCCGGAGCGCTACGCTCCATCGTGCGTCAGGACCCGGACGTGATCATGATTGGTGAGATGCGCGACCTGGAAACCTGCCGCATCGCCATTCAGTCGTCGCTGACCGGTCACCTGGTGCTTTCCACCCTGCACACCAACAGTGCGGCGGCGAGTATCACCCGCCTGCTTGACATGGGCGTCGAAAGCTACCTGATTGCTTCAACCGTCAACGGCATTCTGGCGCAGCGTCTGGTGCGTCGCCTTGACCCGGAAACCCGCGAAGCCTTCGAAGCGCCGCCTGAGCTGATTGCCGAGCATGGCCTCGAACGGTTCACCGACGAACGCCCGATCCGCCTGTACCGGCCGCGATCCGATGCGCCGGGCGGCGGCTATCGCGGCCGCAGTGCGATCACCGAACTGCTGGTCATGAATGAAGAGCTGCGCAGCCTGCTCATGCGCCATGCTGATGCGTCCACGCTGGAAGAGGCGGCCCGTCGCGGTGGTTTGCGCACGCTGCATGAAGAAGGCCTGCGTCAGGCGGTGGCCGGGGTCACCTCGCTGGAAGAAGTGCTGCGCGTCACACGGGGTGAAGGCTCATGAGTCTGTTCAAGTACCGCGCGCTGGACGCGCAGGGCGCGCCGCAGAACGGCACCCTGGAAGCCAGGGATCAGAATGCTGCAGTCGCTGCCCTGCAAAAGCGCGGCCTGATGGTCTTGCAGGTCGACAGTGCAGGTCTTGGCGGACTGCGTCGTGCTCTGGGCAGCGGCATGCTCAACGGTGCAGCGCTGGTCAGCTTCACCCAGCAACTGGCGACCTTGCTCGGCGCAGGGCAACCGCTGGAACGCTCGCTTGGCATTCTGCTCAAACAGCCCGGCCAGCCCCAGACCCGTGCGTTGATCGAGCGGATTCGCGAACAGGTCAAGGCCGGCAAGCCGTTGTCCGTTGCGCTGGAAGAAGAGGGCAGTCAGTTCTCGCCGCTCTATATCAGCATGGTGCGTGCAGGCGAGGCCGGTGGCGCGTTGGAAAGCACTCTGCGGCAGTTGAGCGATTATCTGGAGCGCAGTCAGTTGCTGCGCGGCGAAGTCATCAACGCACTGATCTATCCGGCGTTTCTGGTGGTCGGCGTGCTCGGTTCGCTGGCCTTGCTGCTGGCGTACGTGGTGCCGCAGTTCGTGCCTATTTTCAAGGATCTCGGGGTGCCCATCCCGTTGATCACCGAAGTGATCCTGAACCTCGGACAATTTCTCGGCAGTTACGGGCTGGCGGTGTTCGCCGGTCTGATTGTGCTGATCTGGGGGCTGGTGATCAGCATGCGTGATCCGCAGCGCCGCGAACGTCATGATCGCCGGGTGCTGGGCATCCGGGTCATCGGCCCGCTGCTGCAACGTATCGAGGCCGCACGGCTGACCCGCACGCTGGGCACGTTGTTGAGCAACGGCGTCGCCCTGTTGCAGGCGCTGGTGATTGCCCGTCAGGTCTGCACCAACCGCGCACTGCAGGCCCAGGTGGAGCAGGCCGCCGAGTCGGTAAAAGGAGGCGGTACGCTGGCCGCAGCGTTTGGTGCGCAACCGCTGCTGCCTGATCTGGCCCTGCAAATGATCGAAGTCGGCGAACAGGCCGGCGAACTGGACAGCATGCTGCTCAAAGTGGCCGACGTGTTCGACGTCGAAGCCAAGCGCGGCATCGACCGCATGCTCGCCGCACTGGTCCCGGCGCTCACGGTTGTCATGGCTGGCATGGTAGCTGTGATCATGCTGGCGATCATGCTGCCGCTGATGAGCCTGACCAGCAATATCTGAATTCATGAACGAGGAAACCATCCCGATGAACCTTAGCCGTACACGCTTTACCCCTGCACGCCGACAAAGCGGCTTCACCTTGCTGGAAATGCTCGCGGTCATCGTGCTGCTGGGCATCGTGGCGACCATCGTTGTGCGCCAGGTGGGCGGCAACGTCGACAAGGGCAAATACGGCGCAGGCAAGGCGCAGCTGGCTAGCCTGGGCATGAAGATCGAAAGCTATGCGCTGGACGTCGGTTCGCCACCGAAGACCTTGCAGCAGTTAACCGACAAACCCGGCAATGCCGCAGGCTGGAATGGCCCGTACGCCAAGCCTTCGGACCTGAAAGACCCGTTCGGTCACGCGTTCGGCTATCGCTTCCCCGGTCAGCATGGCAGCTTCGACCTGATCTTCTACGGACAGGACGGCCAACCCGGCGGCGAAGGTTACAGCGCCGACCTGGGCAACTGGGAGTAGATGCCGGTATGAAATCGCCTGTTGCAAGCCGTGGTTTTACCCTGATGGAAATGCTGGTGGTGCTCGTGTTGATGAGCATCGCTGTCGGCCTCGTGGGTTTCGGTCTGCAACAAGGGTTGAGCACTGCCAGTGAGCGTCGTGCGGTCGGTGACATGGTCGAGGCGTTGCGGGCCACGCGGGTCCGGGCCATCGTGACCGGTCAACCGGCACGCACCGAATTCGACCTGCGTCACCTGACCTTCAAGGCGCCGGGCAAGCGAGAACAGCACTGGCCCGCGCATTTGCAGGTGACGATGCAGACAGCGTCCGATCTCGGGTCGGCGGTGGAGTTTTACCCGGATGGCGGTTCCAGCGGCGGCAACCTGATGGTCGCCGACGGCGATCGTCGCTGGCGCATCGACATCGGCTGGCTCACCGGCAGCGTCCAGGTGCGTCCCCTTTAATGAAAGCGTCGCAGTCCGGGTTCACTCTGCTGGAGATGCTTGCCGCGCTGACTGTGATGGCGGTGTGCAGTGGCGTGCTGCTGGTCGCTTTCGGGCAGAGCGCACGCTCCTTGCAACAGGTGTCGCACAGCGATCGTCTTAGCCACGCGGCGCGTACGGTGTTCGATCAGGAAAGCGGCGGTCCGCTTGAAAACGGAACGCGCAAGGGGCGGATGGCGGGTATCGACTGGAATCTGGAAATCCGCCAGGTCTCGGGCGGTAACGAACAGGCCAGGCTGTTTCGTCTGGACCTGACGTTGCTGGAGCATCAGCGGCGCGTGCAGTTCAGTACGTTGCGGCTGCGCGGCGCCGTGACCGGTGCCGGGTCTTGAAGGGCGCTCAGCGAGGTTTCACCCTGCTGGAAGTCCTGCTGGTGATCAGTCTTCTGGGTGTGTTGCTGGTGTTGGTGGCCGGTGCCTTGCTGGGGGGCAATCGCGCGGTGCTCAAGGCTGAGCGCTATACCGTGGGACTGGATGAGATGCGCGCGGCACAGGCGTTTCTGCGCTCGTCCATCAGTCAGGCACTGCCGCTGGACACCTCCGCCGAAGATGACGCCAAGAGCGGTTTTTTCGAGGGCACGGCTCAGGATCTCAGGTTCGTGGCCACGTTGCCGGGCGAGTTGGGCGGAGGCATCCAGTTGCATACCCTCGGGCTGAAAGGGCCTGAGGGTGATCGTGATCTGCAGGTGGCGTTCTCCCGGATCAGAACCACGTCCAATGGCATCACGCTAGAACCCTGGGGCGAGCCTCAGGTGTTATTGCACAACGTGCAGTCGTTGAATTTCAGTTACCGTGGCCTGACGCCGAAAGGCAAGCCCACGGGATGGCTGAACGAATGGCCCTGGCCGACGCGCCTGCCGGGTGCAGTGCGCATCGATGCGCAGGTCAAGGGCTCGATTCCCTGGGTCAGCGAAGTGGTCGCCCTGCGTCTGGACCTTTCGGGTGGGGCGGGCGGCCAGTGAAGGATTTTCACAAGCGCCAGCAGGGCGTGGCGTTACTGGTGGTGCTGTGGGTCCTGGCGGTGTTGAGCCTGCTGCTGGGCGGACTGGCCGGGTGGGTGCAACTGGAAAGCCGTCAGGCGCTCTGGTTGCGCCAGAACACTCACGCGCTGCTGGCAGCGGAGGGCGGCTTGAACATGGCGGTGCAGGGTTTGCTGGACCCTGCACAGCGCAAACGCTGGGTGGCCGATGGACGGCCAGTGGCGTTGCGCATGGACGACACGCAGTTGCTGGTCAGCATTCGCAGCGAGCGTGGCAAGCTGGATCTCAACAGCGCGCCAGCGGCTGACATCGCCCGCTTGCTGCAGGCCTGCGGCGCGAACCGCAATCTGGCCAGCAGTATTGCCCAGACCGTTGAAGCACAACGTGATGACGGTCAGGCGCCACTGCGTGTGGTTGAAGAAATACGACAGTTGCCGGGCATGACGCAGGCGCTGTACACCCGGCTGTTGCCGGAGGTGACGTTATGGAGCGGGCTGGACCGGCCCGATCCCGCTTTTGCCTCGGCGCTGCTGCGCCGGGCGCTGAACTTGCCGACCCAGAGCGCGGTGGGAGCCGATGCCGGTGAGGTACTGGCCATCGACAGTCGCGCAGAACGACCGGGCGGCGTAGTCGCCCTGTTACAGACCATTGTGTTATTGAGCCCATCGGAGGGAGGCGCACAGCCCTATCGGGTATTGCGTTGGCAAGAATGAATGCATCCGTTTCAGCACGTCTGGCACCGGTGATCGCGCTACGCGACCGGGTCGTCCAGCAATGGCGTGGCAGTCTGGGGCAACAGGCCTGGCAATGGTGGAGCGCAGAACTGCGCGCCTGCCTGCCGCCGCGTGTCCGTCGATGGCTGGTTCGCGAAACCGTCGAACAGATGTATGTCTGGCCGCTGGTCGAACCGGTTGCCGCAACCGGCGCCAATGCACAGAAAATCCTGTTGTTGCCCTCTTCCCTGGTGCTGGTGCAGAGCCTGCAACTGCCGGTCGCAGCGGCGCGCAATCTGTCGACAGTGGTCGGCTACGAGCTGGACCGTTTTACGCCGTTCGATGCCGGGCAGTTGTATTTTGTTGCCCGTCAGGAAAGTCGCAATGCCGGCTTCATTCAGGTCCGGCTGGTGGCCGTGCTGCGCAAGCGCCTGGATGCCATTCTGGAAGAATGCGTCGCGCTTGGCCTGCGCCCCGACTCCGTGGATGTCGGCACGCCGGATGAACGCCTGAGTGTTGACCTGTTGCCAGCACCGCTGCGTCCGCAGCAATCGCATTCAGGCCATCGCCTGCAACGCTGGCTGCTGTGGATATGCGCCGGGCTTTTGCTGGGCACCATGCTGCTGTGGCTCAACGACCGTCAGCAATTGCTGGAAGAGATGCAGGCCGAGGTCAAGGCGCAGAAAGCCCAGGTCAGCGAGGTGCAGCAATTGCGTCAGCAACTGACCAACACCCGAGGCGCGGCCAATTACCTGCTGCGACGCAAGGCTGCCCAACCGCCCCTGTCGGCGCTGCTCAGCGAACTGACTGCCTGCCTGCCGTCCGACACCTGGATCGACCATCTGGAAATCAGCGACAGCGCCGAGGTGGCCTTTGCCGGTCAGAGCGCCAAGGCCAGCGCGCTGATCGCCCGCGTCAAGGATTGCCGCAGCCTGGACAACGCCCAGTTTCAGGGTGTGATCCAGCCGGACAGCAAGACTGGCAAGGACCAGTACTCGTTGCGTGCTCATCTGCATCAGAGCCCGCCGCAGGATCAGTCCGAGCAGTCCGATCAATCAGATTCGCAGGAGAGCGCCGATGCGTCGTCCACTCAATAGCCGTGAGCGGCGGGGTGCGGCGCTGATCATTCTGGCGCTGGTCCTTTATCTGGCCTACTGGCTGCTGATCGACAGCTGGTTCGCCGGCCCTCTGCGTGACATCAGCGAACAGACCGAACAACTGCGCGAACAGCAGCAACGCTATGCCGGGTTGCTGAAACAGGGTGACAGCTTGCGCGAGCAACTGGAGCAGGCCCGCAGTGACCCGGCCAGCAGCACCAGTCTGCTGCCGGGCGATGATCCAAGCGCAGTCGCCGCTGACCTGATGCAGCGTGTCGCCGACCTGATCAGCGATCAGGCCGATACCGGTGGTGGTTGCGCGTTGACCCAGCGCATGCCGATCACGCCGGAGCAGGACAGCTCCGAGCCTTATCGGCAGGTGAAGGTCAGCCTGACACTGGACTGCGCCATCGAGCCGCTGACGGCCATTCTGCATGCACTGGAATACCAGCGTCCGTTCCTGTTCGTCGATGAAATGAGCCTGCGTCGCGACACCGATGCTCCGGCCACTGGCGGTGCTGGCAAACTGGTGGTGCACCTGCTGGTACGCGGCTACCTGCAACCGGCTTCTGCCGGGGAGGCCGAACAATGATTCGTTCATTGCGTCCTCTGGAATTGACCCTGGTCGGCATCACCGCCTTGCTGGCCGCGCTGGCAGCCCTGATTATCAGTGGCGCCGCGCATTCGCCGGGCTGGCTGCCCGAGCAGGCACCGCGCAACCCGGTTGACCGTGCGGCTCAGACCCACAGCGCGCCCACTGCGACGCTGGACAGTCTGGCCAATACCTGGGAAACCCCGCTGTTCAGCACCGACCGCAGCCCTGACAAGGCCGTGGGCAAGAGCGATGTGCAGGTCGCCAGCCTTTCCGGCCTGACGCTGACCGGTGTCGTTCTCGACGGTACGTTGCGCGTGGCGCTGCTCAAGCAGGCCAGCGGTCCGGCACTCAAAGTGAAGCAGGGTGACAAGCTGGGCAACGGCTGGACCCTGGAACAGCTCGATCCGATGCAGGCCACCTTCAGTCTCGACGGCCGCACGCAGACCTTGCGCCTGCCTGCGCCGCGTCTGCCGCCGCCGTCGACGACACCCCCGATTTCCCTTACCAACGATTCCACCCTGTGATGGGTACCTTTTCTGGAGTTTCCGCCATCGCTACCTTGCGCACCCCCTTGCTTTGTCTCGCCACCGCTGTCGCCCTTGGCGGCTGCGCGTCCCGGCAGGACACCCTCGACCCCGACAATGGCATGCTGCAGGAAGCGCTCCAGGGAACCGGTTCACAACGTCCGCCAATAGATCCGCGTAGCGAACAGCTGCCGGTGCAGGCACAGCCTCAGTCGCCAACGGCCTCGCCGCAACGCCAGATCATTCAGGGCAACCAGCGGTTCATTCGCCAGCCTGCCGCGGCTCCCGCAGCGAAAGCCGGGGAGACGGGCGACATCGTCTTCAACTTCACCAATCAGCCGATTCAGGCGGTGATCAACAGCATCATGGGTGACCTGCTGCACGAGAACTACAGCATCGCCCAGGGTGTGAAGGGCGAGGTGAGCTTCTCGACCTCCAAGCCGGTCAACAAGCAGCAGGCATTGTCGATTCTCGAAACCCTGCTGTCCTGGACCGACAACGCCATGATCAAGCAGGGCAACCGCTACGTGATCCTGCCGTCCAACCAGGCCGTTGCAGGCAAGCTGGTGCCGGAAATGCGCGTCGCTCAGCCGTCGGCCGGCATGTCGGCGCGGCTGTTCCCGTTGCGCTACATCTCCGCCAACGAAATGCAGAAACTGCTCAAGCCGTTTGCCCGGGAAAATGCCTTCCTGCTGGTTGATCCGGCGCGCAATGTGTTGAGCATGGCGGGCACACCGGAAGAGCTGGCCAACTATCAGGACACCATCGATACCTTCGACGTGGACTGGCTCAAGGGCATGTCGGTGGGCGTGTTCGGCCTGCAGCGCGCCTCGGTCGGCGAGCTGATGCCCGAGCTGCAGAAAATGTTCGGCCCCGACAGCGGCATGCCGCTCGCAGGCATGGTGCGTTTTCTGCCCATCGAGCGGACCAATTCGGTGGTTGCGATCTCCTCGCAGCCTGAGTACCTGCGCGAAGTCGGCGAGTGGATTCACACGATAGACGAAGGCGGCGGCAATGAGCCGCAGATGTACGTCTATGATGTGCGTAACATGAAAGCCACCGATCTGGCCAAATACCTGCGGCAGATCTACGGCACCGGCGCGATCAAGGACGATTCGGCCGCCAAGGTCGCTCCCGGCCTGCGCACGACCAGTCTGTCGTCGCTCAACGGCACCGGCAGCAATGGCATGAGCAGTTCCAATGGCATGGGCAGCGGCGGCATCAGCAGCGGCGGTGGCATGGGCAACGGCATGAACGGCAGTGGGGGTGGTTTCGGCAACAGCCAGGGCATGAACAGCCAGAACGGTACTGTCAGCGAATCCGATGAAGAGCAGGGCGGCGCAGAATCCGATTCGGCCGGTGAAGAGGGGGGCGGTTCGGCTGGCAATAGCAAATCCCTGGACGCCAGCACGCGCATCACCGCGCAGAAGAGCAGCAACCAGTTGCTGGTTCGCACGCGTCCTGCGCAGTGGAAGGAAATCGAGTCAGCGATCAAGCGCCTCGACAACCCGCCGCTTCAGGTGCAGATCGAGACACGGATTCTTGAGGTCAAACTGACCGGCGACCTGGACATGGGCGTGCAGTGGTATCTCGGTCGCCTGGCGGGCAATGCCGGGACTTCCGGCAACGTCACCAACACCGCAGGCAGTCAGGGCGCTCTGGGCGCTGGCGGTGCGGTGCTGGCAGGCACCGATTCGCTGTTCTATTCGTTCGTCAGCAATAACCTGCAGATCGCCCTGCGTGCGTTGGAAACCAACGGCCGCACCCAGGTGCTGTCAGCGCCGTCGCTGGTGGTGATGAACAATCAGCAAGCGCAAATTCAGGTCGGCGACAATATCCCGATCAGCCAGACCACGGTCAACACCAACGCGTCAGCCACGACGCTGAGCAGCGTGGAATACGTACAGACCGGTGTGATTCTCGACGTAGTACCGCGTATCAATCCGGGTGGCCTGGTGTACATGGACATCCAGCAGCAGGTCAGCGACGCCGACACCGGTTCCACCGACCTTAACGGCAACCCGCGCATTTCGACACGCTCGGTTGCCACTCAGGTGGCCGCCCAAAGTGGACAGACCGTGCTGCTCGGTGGCCTGATCAAACAGGACAATGCCGAGTCGGTCAGCTCCGTGCCTTATCTGGGCCGGATTCCGGGCCTGAAATGGCTGTTCGGCAGAACCAGCAGGGCCAAGGACCGCACCGAGTTGATCGTACTTATTACCCCGCGCGTGATCACCAGCAGCAGCCAGGCACGTCAGGTTACCGATGACTACCGACAGCAGATGCAATTGCTCAAGCCCGAAGCCTCGCGAGGCAGCCTGCAGAATTGAGGCTGTGTTAGTTTCTGTTTCATCGTCCACCGAAGACGCTGCCTGCGGGCAGCGTGCAACCAGAGGTCATTGACTGATGCTGAAATTTTTCGCCGCTTTGCTGTTTGTCTGTTCTGGGCTGGTTCAGGCGCAAGACACGTTACACACCGACCTGCCGCTGGATTACTTGGCCCAGGCCACCACGGATAAGCCTGACAAGCCGCTGGTGATTTTCATCCACGGCTACGGCAGTAACGCGGCCGACCTGTTCAGCCTCAAGGATCGCCTGCCTGCCGATTACAATTACCTGTCGGTTCAAGCCCCGGTCGAGCTGCAATCCGACAGCTACAAATGGTTTACCCGCAAGCCCGGCTCTGCCGAGTACGACGGCGTGACCGAAGAGCTTAAAAGCAGTACCGAGCGACTCACGGCATTCATTCGCCAGGCGACAGCCACGTACAAGACTCAACCGGACAAGGTCTTTCTGATCGGTTTCAGTCAGGGCGCGATGATGAGTTACGAAGTTGCTCTGCGTCAGCCAGCGCTGGTGGGCGGCTTTGCGGCGTTGAGCGGGCGCTTGTTGCCGGTGGTGAAATCGGAAGTCAAACCCAGTGACGCACTCAAGCGTCTGAAGGTCTTCATCGGTCACGGCGAGGAAGATCCTCAAGTGTCCTACGCGAGTGGTCCTGATGCGGATTCTGCCTTGAAAGCGCTCGGCCTGAAGCCGGAGTTCCATGGCTATAAAGGGGTAGGGCACAGCCTGAGTGGCGCCGAAGTTGCCAACCTCGCCGAGTGGCTCGAAAGGTCGGCCCGCTGACAGGCTGTCTCATTGACGTAGTGCTGCCGCTCATCAAACACCGGACTGTGGGAGGCCCCACCACGTCTTCGACGTAGCGCTGTCGCGCAGCAAACTCAGTGGGAGCGGACTTGTCCGCGAAAAGGCCAGTACATCCGACGAATATTCATCGCCTGAAATACAGTATTCGCGGACAAACGGAACGCCGCCCGGTCCGCTCCCACAAAATCCAGTTTCTTCAGTAAGTTACAGGTAGTTTGATAAGAGGCGGCTTGCCGGCGATCTGCCGGGCACCGACAGCAACCTCCCTGACGCGCTGCAAGGGATGCAACCAGTACCCAATGATCAGTTGACCTTCACATCCTTGAACTTGAGCACGTTTTCCTTGCTTTCTCGATCGCGGAACGTGAGCTTGAGCGCGGGAGACAGTTTGAGTCGGCCCTTGGCTGCCTCGAAGGTCAGCGTCACGCGGGTCGGAACGTTACGAATCAGCTGGAATGAATCCCAGCGATCGAATTTTGTATCACCGACACGCATCTGGATCATGTTCAGCGCGCCGCCCGTTTCGTCGAACAGGCTGACCGGGTTCAGGAAGCGAAAGTCACGGTCCGGACTCTTGTTCAGCAACTCCAGTGTACAGGTCGGCGCCTGACCGTTCTGATCACACTCCAGCAGTTCCAGCGTCAGGTTGTCGACGGTCTCGGCACGCTTGCCGAACACATTGGCGTTGTCGTTTTCAACGAACAGTTTCTGACTGCGGGCAAACTCTACCGAGGGCTTGGCGTACTCGCCGCCCAGCTTGAAGAACACCCCGCAAAGGATCAGCGCCAGCAACAGCCATACGCCCAGCTTCAGGAAACCGGGCAGTTTTCTGGCCATGATAGCGATGCCCAGTCCGCCGCACAGCGTCATGCTGGCGACGACGGTGATCAGGGTCTGCCAGTTGATCGAGTCGACGTTCAGGCCCAGAACGCTCGGGTCTGGAAAGAGGTAGGTAAAGATGCTCCACAGGACACCGATCATGCTGCCGATACCTAAGGATATCCTGGCAAAAATCGCTGAAATCTTGCGCGCGGCGGGTGAGGGAGCGGGTACGGGTGGTGCTGCGTCCATTGCTGTTTTGCCTTGTTCGAGTGTCGAGAAATGCGTGCCGATGACAGATCAACTGCATGGCAGATAAAAGGCCTGTTCATGAGGCGCTTGTACAGTCCGTGTTCAATCGCGCTGCTGGAAGTGCGAACTTTTTGATGCGGGAAAGAAACAGAAGGGCGATCGGACCATGCCGTCGCGGCGCGATTATCCGGTAATTCTCGTGCAAAGTGCAGCGTTGCGTCGCGCAATCAACGAGATAGAGCGTTTCAGGCGCAAGGGCGTGGCTGGAAGAGATGCGGACAGACTGTTCTGTCCGCGAAAAGAACTGTGGCTGAACTCAGCCCTGGCTGACCCGCGCCGCTCGTGCGCCGGATGAATCCTTCAGAAATGCCAGCAATGCGATCAGTGGCAGCGCTGTGCCAACGATCATCACCCAGGTCCATCCGCCATGATCGAACAGCGGGCTGGCTACTGCCGAACCGACCGCGCCGCCGAGAAAGATGCTGGTCATGTACAAGGCGTTGAGTCGGCTGCGGCTGGCAGCGTCCAGCGCGTAGACGGTGCGCTGGCCCAGCACCATGCTGGTCTGCACGCAGTAATCCAGCACCACGCCGGTCACTGCCAGTCCGATGACGCTGTAGATAGGGTGGACCAACCCCGGCAGGAAGCTGAGCGCGCCTAGCAACAAAGCGGCCAGCGAAACAATCCGGGTATGGCCTGCATCGGCCAGTCGGCCACTGATGGGCGCGGCAATGGCGCCGATGGCACCGATCAGCGCGAAAATAGCGATCTGGGTTTGCGACAGCCCGTGATTGCGCGACAGCTCAAGCGGCACGGCCGTCCAGAACAGGCTGAATGTCGCGAACATGCAGGCCTGATAGAACGCGCGCTGGCGCAGCACCGGCTGGGTGCGCAACAGGGTCCACAGCGAAAACAGCAACTGGCCGTACGTGGCTCGGTGGTCAGGGACGCGTTTGGGCATGGTGGTCGCGAGAACGACGCTGATGCCGATCATCACCACAGCCGCCGAGCCGAACACCGCCCGCCAGCCGAAGTGATCGGCGACCAGACTCGAGATGGGCCTTGCCAGCAGAATGCCCAACAGCAGACCCCCCATGATCCCGCCGACCACGCGGCCCCGCGATTCCTCAGGTGCCAGATGCGCCGCCAGCGGGATCAGCATCTGCACCGACACCGAACTGAAGCCCACCAGTAGCGAGACCAGCAGAAACAGATTCGGCTGCTCGGCAAAGGCCGCTCCCAGCAGACTCAGCGTCGCGACTGCTGTGGTCAGCAGCATCAGCTTGCGGTTTTCCAGCAAGTCACCCAGCGGCACCAGAAAGAACAGACCCAGCGCGTAACCAATCTGCGTCAGCGACACGATCAGACTCGCCGCCGTACTGGACAGGCCAATGTCCGGCGCGATCAGTTCGATGATCGGCTGGGCGTAGTAGATATTGGCGACGATAGCGCCGCAGCAGAACGCAAACAGCATCACCAGACCACGGGTCATGGTCACGCTGCCGTGGGAGGTTTGGGTCGAGTGGGGCATCACGGATCTCGCTCGTGCAATCGGGCTTCGCGCACGCTTTACCGTGCGCGGGCCGTTCAGGATGGAATGCTGAGCAGGCTAATGGTTTTGACCGCAATTAAGTAGGTACGCCGAGGTGATACAAGATATTTCTGTGAGTGATGATTGGAGGCTGCTCTCGCGCCGCCTGCCATCCAAAGCTTTATTTAAGATCATGTCCCGTAGGCCTGATCCCATAACAAACCAGATAAAGCGCAGGCAGAAAGAACAGCGTCAGCAAGGTCGCAACTGCAATGCCGCCGATCATGGCGATGGCCATCGGTCCCCAGAACACTTCGCGGGCAATGGGGATCATGCCCAGGCTGGCGGCGGCTGCGGTGAGCAGGATCGGTCGGCAACGGTGTTCGGTGGCCTTGATGACGGATGCCCAGGGGCTTTCGCCAGCGGCCATGAACTCGTCGATCTGGGTCACCAGAATCACCGAGTTGCGGATGATGATGCCGATCAGCGCGAGCACGCCTAGAATCGCCACAAAGCCCAGCGGATAACCGGAAATCAGCAGCGCGGCGACAACGCCGATCAGCCCCAGCGGCACCACACTGACCACCAGCAGCAGTTTTTTCACGCTGTGCAACTGGACCATCAGAAAGCTCACCACCATCAGCAGCATCAGCGGCACGACCTTGAGAATCGGTCCCTGTGAACGGGCGCTGGCCTCGACTGCACCGCCGGTGGCCACCGAATAGCGCACGGGCAGACTTGCGCTGAACGCATCGACGTCCGGTTTGAGCTGTTTGACCAATGCCGCCGGTTGCAGCTTGCCGAGCACGCTGGCTTTCAGGGTGATGGTGGGCAGGCGGTCGCGGCGCCATACCAGCGGTTGCTCCTGTTCGTAGCTGAGGGTGGCGAATGACAGCAGCGGTACGGTCGAGCCATTCGGCGTCGGGATCTGCAGGCTGCCGAGAGTCTGGATCGAGCTGCGCTCATCACTTTCAGCGCGTCCTACCAGATCGATCAGATAAGTGTTGTCGCGCAACTGGGTGATGGTGGTGCCGCTGACCAGGCTGTTTAGAATCTGCGCCACGTCCTCGGAGGACAGGCCAAACTGACGCACCTTGTCTTGCGCGATGTCGATTTTCAGGACCTTGCCCGGTTCGTTCCAATCGTAGATCACCTGGCCGATGTTGGGATTGGTGTCGAGCAGGGCGGCCAGCGCCATAGCCTGGCTACGGACCTGTTCGATGTCCGGTCCGCTGACCCGGTATTGAATCGGCCAGCCCACGGGCGGCCCCATGTTCAGCGGCTGCACGTAACCGCCGACGCCCACATAATCATCACGAAAGCGCTGGCGCAGACGCTCGATCAGCCGGTCGCGGGCTTCGCCACCGTGGCTGACGATGACCATCTGGCCGTAGAACGGGTTGCTCAGTTGCTGGTCCAGCGGCAAATAAAAACGCACGGCGCCCTTGCCGACGTAGGAGCTCCAGCGCAGTACGTCCGGGTCGTCTTTGAGGGTGGACTCGAAGCGGTCCATGGTCTGGCGAGTGCCTTCGATCGAACCGTTCTGCGGCATGTAGAAGTCGACCAGAATTTCCGGGCGGTCCGAGTCCGGGAAGAACTGGTTCTGCAGCAGCTTGCTGGCGAACAGCGAGCCGATGAAGATCAGCGTGGTGATGCCGATCACCCACCAGCGGTGTTCCAGCGCCCTGACCAGCGCCCGGCTGAACCCCCGCATCCAGCGTCCCGGTGCCGCATGCACGGCGGAGACCTTGAGCAGGTGTACGCCGATCAGTGGCGCGAACAGCACCGCCACCAGCCACGACAGCAGCAGCGCCACCGCGATCACGGCGAACATGGTGAACACGTATTCGCCCGCCGAGCTATGGTTTAGACCGATCGGTACAAAACCCGCAACCGTGACCAGCGTACCGGTCAGCATGGGAAAGGCGGTCGAGGTGTAGGCGAAGGTGGCGGCCTGTTCCCGGCTGTCGCCGTGCTCCAGGCGGGTCACCATCATCTCCACTGTGATCATCGCGTCATCCACCAGCAGTCCCAGGGCAATGATCAGGGCACCGAGGGAAATGCGCTGCATGGTGATGCCGCTGTATTCCATGAAGACGAAGACCAGCGCCAGCACCAGCGGGATCGAGCAGGCGACAACCAGCCCGGCGCGGACGCCCAGGCTGATGAAACTGACCACCAGTACGATCAGGATCGCTTCGAACAGGGCGCGGGTGAAGCCGCCGATGGCTTTTTCGACCACGTCGGCCTGGCTCGACACCAAGTGCACATCAATGCCCAGCGGCAATTCGGTGGTCAGTTCCTCGATGCGCTGCTGCAACTGCGTGCCGAACGCCTGAATGTTTCCGCCCTGTCTCATGGCCACCGCCAGACCGATGGCAGGCTGACCGTTGAAGCGGAACAGGGAAGAGGGCGGGTCGGCGTAGCGCCGCTCGACCGTGGCCAGATCGCTGAGGCGGAAGAAGCGGTCGCCGAAGCGCAGATTGACCGCCAGAAGATCTTCCTCGCTGGTGAACTGGCCGCTGGCCCGGACGGCAATGCGCTCAGGACCCGCTTCCATAACGCCTGCCGGCGTGACCGAGTTCTGGGCCTGCAGGCTTTGCAGCACCTGACGCTGGTCGATCCCCAGAGCAGCCAGCTTGCGAATGGAGAAATTCAGGTAGATGACTTCGCGCTGCGCACCCAGCAGTTCGATCTTGCCCAGATTGGGTACGCTGCGGATATCGGCCCGTACCTGCTCGACGTAATCGCGCAACTGGCGAAACGACAGGCCATCGGTCGTGAAGGCATAGATGCTGCCGAACACATCACCGAACTCGTCATTGAACGCCGGACCCTGAATACCGGCGGGCAGTTCGCCACGAACGTCGCTGATCTTCTTGCGCACCTGATACCAGGCCTCGGGAATGTCGGCGCTGCGGGTTTCGCTCTTGAGAAACACAAACAGGGTGGACTCACCGGCCAGCGTGTAGCTTTTCACGTAGTCGAGCGCGTCGATTTCCTCGAGCTTCTTCTCCAGGCGATCCGTCACCTGCTGCAGCGTGTCGTTCAGGGTTGCGCCAGGCCAGCGAGCCTGAATCACCATGGTCTTGATTGCGAAAGACGGGTCTTCCTCGCGACCCAGATTCAGGAACGACCAACTGCCCATCAGCAGCGAAACGAACATCATGTACCAGACCAGCGTGCGATGTTTGAGGCCCCAGGCCGACAGATTGAAGCGCTCCCTCACAAACCGACCTCTCGTTGCACGCGAATTTTCTGTCCGGGCTGCATCGTGTTGACGCCCGCCGTGACGACCTTGTCGCCGACGTGCAACTCGCCGTCGACCTGAACCGTTGAGCCATTGCGCGCCAATACCTGAATCTCCCGCGGACTCAGGGTCGATGTCAGCGGATCGATCACCCACACTTGCGCCTTGCCGCCGCGTTGCACGACAGCACTGCCAGGCAGTTGATGGGACGCTGGCGCCGCGCCGCTGATCTCGACACTGATGGTCGAGCCGAGCCGAAACAAATCCGGCGTTTCGTTCAGGGCCAGCCGCACCCGCTGAGTGCGTGTGGTGGGATCGATTTGCGGGGACATTTGACGAATCCTGGCCCTGACCGAAATCTGCTCGTTCAAGGGTGACAACACCCGGATCTGTACAGAGTCGGCCAGTGAGGCGACCAGACCGACCGGCAGATCGACCACCGCTTCGCGGCTTTCCGGACGCGCCAGGCTGACCACCGGCTCTCCGGCGGCCATCACCTGACCCACCTCGGCACGCCATTCGGTCACCAGACCGTCGAATTCAGCCAGCAGGCGTGTGTAGGACAGGTGATCGCGGGCTTGCTGCAAGGCAATCCCGGCCCGTTGCTGCAGCGCCTCCTGATTGCGCAGGTCGCTGCTCAATTGATCAAGCCGCGCCCGTGAACCTACGCCGCGCTCGAACAGCTGCTGGTAGCGCAACTGTTCGTCACGAACCTGCCGCCATGAAGACTGTGCCTTGCTGAGTTCCGCCTGCTGCGCATGCAGCTGATTCTGCTGCTCGCTGGGCTCCAGCGTGGCCAGCAGATCGCCCTTGCGCACGGCCTTGCCGACTTCTGCCTGACGAGTGGCGATACGTCCGGCGACGCGAAACCCCAGCGGCACTTCGTACTGCGGTTGAATGCTGCCCGCGAAGCGGCCATGCAAGGCGTTGTGCGGCTCGACAATCTCAGTGAACAGCACCGGCCGCTCGACTGTTTCGCGAACCGGTTTGTCGCGGCAGCCAGGCAGGGCGATCAGCACTGCGCAGACCAGCCAACTGCAGGCCAGGATACGAGGCTGAGGGGAGTTGACGCTCATCGCGGTCGTTCCGAGGCGGTGATCTCTGAGGTAGCGATTGCAAGGCCATCCTTGTCACGGGCCTGCCCGGCCACTTCGACCTTCTGCCCTGCGTAGAGAAACTGCAGACCCTGAGAGACAACCTGGTCGCCTTCGGACAGTCCTTCTGCGACGAGCACCTGACCCTGTTCGTAACGCAATACCCTGACTCGTTGCAGTGAGACGTGGGACTTGTCATCCACCCGCCAGACTGCGGCTTGCCCCTGTGTGCGTGTCAGCGCCGACCACGGCAGGACGAAGGCGCGTTGCACGCGATTGTCGAGGCGGGCGCTCACCACTGATCCGAGGCCCGGAGCGTCGGAAGTCTCTGGCAGGGCGACCCGCACGCGTAACGTGCCGCTGGCGGCGGAAACGATAGGGGTGATTTCGCGAATCCTGCCGATCAGTTCGACACCGGGCCGACCCACCGGGCTGATCGTCACCCGCTCGCCGATCCGGTCAGTGCCGAGCAGTGACTCGTAGGCGGCGAACACTGCTTCGCGTTCGCCATCGTGCGCCAGGCTGAACACCGGCGCGGCGGCCTGCACCACCTGACCTTCCTCGGCCTGCCTGGCAGTGATCACGCCGTTGGCGACGGCAACCAGTTCGGTGTAGCCGACCTGCTCGCGGGCGGTGGCCAGCTGCGCCTTGAACGAAGCCAGATCACCACGGGCGCTTTCCAGACTGGAACGCGCCTGCTGGTATTCGCTGAGATTGGTGTAGCCCTTGGGTAGCAAACGCTGCTGGCGTTGATAATTCTGCTCGGCAAGACGCAGGCGGGATTCTCTCACTGCCACGTCGGCACTGGCCGATTCGAGGCCCGTGCGCTGCTCGCGCGGGTCCAGTCTGGCCAGCACCTGATTGACGTGGACTCTGTCACCTACGTCCACGAACCGTTTCACCAGCTTGCCCGACACTCGAAAGGACTGGTCAGTGATCTTGCGTGCCTGGATATCGCCACTGAGCACCACATGGGTGGCGATCTCCTGCGACTGAACCGTCTGGACCGTAACGCGGACCGGCACTTTTTCCGGGGCTTTGCCGGCAGAGCAGGCACCCAGTGAAAGTGTCAGTGCGAAGGTGCAGCTCAGGGTCAGCCAGCGCTGAAAAGGGGGAATGTGTGCCGGTCGGCGTTTTTCATACGCATGACCGAGCCGACGCACATCCTTTGCACAGAAAAACATCATCAATGAGTCGCCACTGCCCGGAAAAAGAAACGTTCATCCATGAACCACTGCGCCACGGGGCGCGGCGCGGGCGATCTCAGGCCATCGCAGTCGCGCTGGGCCATGCCTCGTTGCAGGCTTCTGTACCCAGAAAGGCAAGCACGTTGCGCTGCGAGTGGTGCCAGGCGGCTTTACTTTCCAGGTCGAGAAAGTGCCCGGTATCGGGAACTACGTCGAACGTGCTGCGAGGGATGTAGTCGGCGAAAGTGCGCGCATCGTCAACGGTGGTGTATTCATCTTTCTCGCCATTGACGAACAATACCGGGATCTTGATCGAGGAAAAACGCTCGACGTAGTTACTGGCGCTTAGTTGGCGAATCTGGCTGATGTGAAAGTCGATCTGGCCATACTCGTGCTCGGCGAGACTGATCAGATGCTTGTAGTTGTACAACTTGAACAGGCGCGGCAAGTACTTGCCGACCGTGTCGTTGAGCAGGGAGCCAATCTTGCGTTTTTCACGAGCGGCGAGGTACACCTGAGCCTTGTCGATGTAATCGAGCATGGGCTCATTCAGCACAGGCGAGAACGAACTGATAATGGCTTTTTCGACCGAAGCCGGGCACTCCGAGAGCGCCAGGAGGGCCGAAACACCGCCCCAGGACACGGAAAGCAGGTAGTTGACCTGAAAGCGGTCAATGAGCTGAAGCAGGATGCCGACTTCGTCTTCCTTGGTCACGATCATGTCGTCGGCATTGTGTGCCCGCGACTGGCCGGAAAACGGAAGATCAAACAGGACAATGTTGTAGTGCGGTTGAAGGTACTTGACGGTCTGCCCGAAAGAGCCCGTGGTCGACAATGCGCCGTTGACCAGCATGATGGTCTTTACATGGCTGCCTTTCCAGTAGGTTTCGGTGTAAACCTTGTAATCGCCCACGCTTAAAATAGTTGATTGTGCGCCCATAACAGCCTCCCAGCCGATGTCGATCCTACGAAATTTTATTCCAGCATTCTCTGCTTCGGCGACCATGCCAAAGCCCCGCCCGGTTCAGGACGAAATCCGATGAGTTCTTGTTTTGGGTGCATCTTTAGTCCGTCTTGCGGTGACCATAGATAACGCAGTGTCGGTATACCGACAAGATGCTGACGCCACAAAAATGCCGATTGGTTCACGTTCTTCTATCGGGCCGCTGTGGGAATACTTGATAGCGAAACAGGGTTATTCGGGGAAAAGAGACAGATCAAGGCGGAAAAGCGGAACTATTGAAGGGAACTTGTGCGGGCTGAAACGGTCCAGTACAGCCTGTTTATGAAACATAATGTTACACTTTAGCGCTTGGCAACTCGCGCCAGATTATCATCGAAACGTCTGAAAGGCCTGTGCCAGAGGCGTTAACCTCGTCAAAAAGCAGGCACGAATGGATGTTCGTGCCGTTTTTCTAGACCAGGGGACGTGCCGTGCGACAGGTCAGTTTCAGGCTAGCGCCGCCATATGGGCTGGTGCCGATCTGCAGCGTAAAACCGTGTAGGTTGACGATGGCCGCTACCACTGACAGGCCCAGACCGAAACCGCTGTGCTGATTGCCCGCTTCACTGCGGTAAAAGCGTTGAAACACGGCGGCCCGTTCGGTCACCGGAATTCCGGGGCCTGAATCCTGTATGTCGACGCAAGGGCTCTTGCCTTCCTTGTCCGCGTAGGCGCTGACCATGACTGTTCCGCCCGCTGGCGTGAACTTGATGGCATTGCTCAGCAGATTGGCCAGGGCTTCGAACAGCAAGGCGCGATCTCCGACGAGCGTCGGCAACGTGTCTTCCATCTTCAGGAGCAGGGTGATCTCGTCTTCTTCGGCCAACGGCAGGTAAAAGTCGTGGAGTTCCTGCAACAGCGGACGCAGTTCAAGTTCGACAAAGGCAGAGCGCCTCTGCCGGTCTTCCAGTTCCGAGATGCGCAGCAGGCCTCGGAAACGCGCCATCAGCGTATCCGCTTCACCGATCACCTGCGCAATCTGCAACGCGCAGGGCGAGTCGTACTTGGCCTGTTGCTGGATGCGATACAACTGGGCACGCAGACGGGTCAGTGGCGTGCGCAGGTCATGGGCGATGTTGTCGCAGACACCCTTGACCTCGTTCATGAGCTTTTCGATGCGGTCGAGCATCGCGTTGACGATGACCGCCAGCATGTCCAGTTCGTCGCGTCTGCTGGAAACGGGCAGGCGTCCGGCCATGTCTCCGGCGATGATCGACTCTGCGCTGAGCTGGATGGCGCGGATACGCCGAAGAGGCCGTTGCCGCAGCAAGTGCCAACCGGCGACTCCGGGAATGATTGTCAACGAGATGCCCCAGAGCAGGGCGTGCAGAATCAGCGTGCTGACCGCGAACAATGTACCGTTCTCGCGCACCAGTACCAGCCAGCGCCCGTCGACGGTGTGCGACACAATCGCGTCGCAGCTGTCCTTGGGCAGTCCCGGGTCTTCGGAGTCGATGCAACTGCTCAGTTCATGGATCTGACCGTCTATGGGCAGCACTTTGGGGATGTGCGTGATCGGCCCGGCGATGTGCCGGAACTGGTCATCAAACAGGCCGTAGGCGTCTACGGAACGAGTGTCGAAGGTCATGCTGGTGGCCAGCGCGTCGATCAGCGCCTGCCCCTCGAAGCGCGTGAACAACTGCTGGCGATGGGTCAGCGAACGACGTGCCAGACTGTCCAGGTAACCGTTGACCTCCCAGTACAGAACCCCCAGCAGGATGGCGCTCCAGGCCACGAACAGTGTGCTGTAGAGCGCCAGCAGTCTGCTGGAAGAGGAGCGCCAACCGTTAGACGGGTTCGGCAATGACATAACCTGAACCTCGCACGGTTTGTATCAGCGGTGCGATGCCAGGCTGGTCGATCTTTTTGCGAAGGCGACCGATGTGTACATCGATCAGGTTGGTGCCGGGGTCGAAGTGGTAACCCCAGACTTCCTGGAAAATCATCATGCGGGTGATGATCTGTCCGCTGTTGCGCATCAGAAACTCGAGCAGCTTGAATTCGGTCGGCAACAGCACAAGCGGCTCGCCACCCCGACAGGCTTCACGGGTAATCAGGTTGAGCTCAAGGTCGGCCACCTGCAGAACGGTTTTCGCGGCGCTGACCGGATTGCTGCGACGCAGCAGCACTTCGACGCGTGCCGCCATTTCATCGGATGCAAACGGCTTGGGCAGGTAATCATCGCCTCCGGCCCGCAGGCCACGAACGCGCTCGTCCACGTCGGACAGCGCGCTGATCATGAGGATCGGCGTGGCGATGCCCTGGGCGCGTAGCTGGGTGACGATGGTCAGGCCATCGATCTCCGGCAGCATGCGGTCCAAGGTTATCAAGTCGTAATCGCCACTCACTGCACGCGCCAGACCGTCACGGCCGTTGTCCACCCAGTCCACTTCAAGTCCGTGGCTGCTGAGCTCTGCGACGATTTCCTTTGCGGTGATGGCATCATCTTCGATTGCCAGAATTCGGGTCATGGTCCCTGCCTGAATAAGTACGTTCAAAGACCTAGTTTGCCCCTAAATGGCGGCGAAGTTCCTGAAAGAAAGTTTAATGACGGGGATCATATGTCTTTCGGCATTCCGGCATCGCCGTCCTTGAGCTTCTGTGCGTCGGCCAGGCGTTTTTCTTCCGACCGACGTTTCTTGTCCCGTTCAAGTTTGGCGCTGGTATCTTTCTCGCTGCGGATCTGCGCGTGGCTGATCAGGGCGAAAATAAAACTGCCGCCAATGATGTTGCCCGCCAGCGTGGGACCCGCAAAGGTGAACCAGAAATCCTTCCAGCCCAGCTCGCCTGCGAACACCAGGTATGACACTTCGGCCGAGCCCACGACGATGTGCGTGAAGTCGCCGAGTGCCATCAGGTAGGTGATCAGCACGATGATCGCGATCTTGGCATTTTCCATCGAGGCGATCATCCAGACCATGGTCGCAATCATCCAGCCGGACACGATTCCCTTGGAGAACATCTGGCTGACATCGTTTTCCATGACCTTGCGGCCGATTTCCAGAAACGCGTGGTCGGTCTTGGCATCGAAGATCGGCAGGTTGAGCATGACGTAGGCCACCAGCAGAGTGCCCATCAGGTTGCCACCCAGCACCACGCCCCACAGGCGCAACAGCCGCCAGATATTGGCCAGGTTCGGTTTGCTCATGATCGGCAATACCGCAGTGATGGTGTTTTCGGTGAACAGTTGCTGGCGAGCCAGGATGACCGCCAGGAAGCCCGCCGAATAACCCAGGCTGGTAATCACGTGGCTGCCGGATATGCCTTCAAGGCGTGACATGAGCAACCCCATCGCCATCAGCGACAGGCCCATGGTCAGGCCGGCCGCAAGGGCTGACCACCACAGGGCGGCGACGCTGCGTTCCAGCTCATGGTCGCCCTGCATGCGGATGGTTTCATGCAGTACCGCCGCGCGGGGCGGCTGGTTCTCATCGATCTCGCGCTCTTCTTCGGCTGACAGGCCGGGGGTCTTGCCGTCTACTTCGTGGTCCATACCGTTTCCTGATGCGTTGCTGATGCGCTGGAGATGAGGACGCAGGCTGCGCCGGTCCGATGCTTGAGACAGGCGTCGCACGCCGTCGTTCGCCGCCTGCCCGCGGTATCGGCAAATGTATGAGCCAGTTCTCACAGAGCCCGTGCGCTTATGCACTTGAATGGATGGAATGTCTTTTTTGGTAATTTGTATCAAGTGCTAATAAGAATGTGTACTATTCGCGAAAAAATCCCGCCGGGTCCCATGAGGCTTGGTTTCTTGCCAAGGGCTGCACCTCGATGCGTCGTACCTTTCTGTCTCTTTGTGTCATTCAAGCAATCTCCCAATCAGCCTGGGCCGATCAGGTGACTGCCAATAATTCCTCGATCGAACTGCAGAACATCGACATCCAGAGCGCCACGGATATCGAGACTGCCCAGGGCCCTGTCCAGGGCTATCGTGCGACCCGGTCTGTCAGTGCCACCCGTACCGATACGTCTTTGCACGAAACGCCGCAGTCGATCAGTGTCGTGACCCGCGAGGCCGTCGAAGACATCGGTGCCACGCGCCTGCAAGATGCTTTGGATTACGCAGGCGGCGTGGGGCGTGCCAACAACTTCGGCGGTCAGGGTCTCACCACGTTCACCGTACGCGGCTTCACCACGGGTGAGTTCTATCGCAACGGCTTCCCGATCAATCGCGGCTACCCGAACATGCCGGACGCCAACACCATCGAGCGTCTGGAAGTGCTGCGCGGTCCTGCCGCCACGCTTTACGGGCGTGGAGATCCGGGCGGCACGTTCAACGTGGTGTCCAAACAGCCGTTGGCCGAGCGTTCGGTCACGCTGGGCAGCCAGCTCAATGATCAAGGGATGAAGCGCGGCACGCTGGACGCATCCGGTCCTCTGGATGACGACGGGCGATTTGCCTATCGCCTGAACGTGGTGGGCGAGGGCGGCGATACCTTTCGCGATCACGTCGAAACCGAACGCTACGGTGTGACACCTGTTTTGAGCTGGCAGGTCGATGACGCTACGCGCATTACCTTCGAAGGCGACTTCATGCGCAACAACGCGCCGCTGGACCGTGGCCTGACGCGTTATCCCGCGCAGACCCGCACCGCTTCGCGGGACACGTTCTTCGGTGAAAAGGACGTGGGCAAGCTGCACAATGACAACAACATGGCGCAGATCCGTTTCGACCACGACCTGAACGCCGACTGGAAACTGGGCGGCGGCATCCAGATGCTCGACGGCTCGCTCAAGGGTGACGCCATTGAAGCCAACGGCCTGGCAGCCGACGGGCGCACGCTGGGCCGCAACTTCAATTACCGCAAACTGGAATGGACTGATCGCGACGTGCAACTGAACGTCACCGGACATTTCGCCACTGGCGGCTTCGACCATACGCTGCTGGCAGGCGTCGAATACGAAGATTACGACTACAAGTCGATCATCCGACGCTCCAGTGGTGCGGTGAACGCCTACACCATCGACATTTTCGATCCGGTTTACGGACAGGCCCGTCCGGCGCTGACGCGAACTACCACCAACGACAAGGAAAACCTCAAGACCTACGCCGCCTTTGTGCAGGATCAGGTAGCGCTGACCGAGCGCATGAAACTGCTGGCCGGTGTGCGTTTCGAGCGTTTCGAGCATGACTACGACACCTTCGGCGTCGGCGTGCCGTTCACCAACAGCGACAACGCAGTGACCCCGCGTCTCGGCCTGACCTACGACCTGACCGACACCGTGGCGGTCTACGCCAACACGGCTCGTTCGTTCAAGCCCAACACAGGCGCGAGCCGTCTGGGTGGCGGCTTCAAGGCTGAGGAGGGCAAGTCCTATGAAGTGGGCGTCAAGTGGGAAGCGCTGGACCGTCAGTTGAGCGTCGACGCTGCGCTGTATCAGATCGAGAAACAGAACGTGCTGACCACCGACCCGGTCGACTCCACCTTCAGCGTGGCAGCGGGCGAAGTGCGCAGTCGCGGTCTGGATTTGAACGTGGTTGGCAATCTGACCCCGGAGTGGCGTGTGATGGGCAGCTATGCCTACGTCGATGCCGAGGTCACCAAGGACAACACCCTGCGCTCCGGTACCCGTCTGCTGAACATCCCCGAGCAGACATTCAGCCTGTTGAACGTCTACGAATTCCAGGACGGCGCGCTGCGTGGCCTGGGCCTGGGGGCGGGCGGTCGCTATGTCGATCAGCGTGCCGGGCAGACTGCGAACACCGCGTTCTCGATGGACAGCTACACCGTGTTCGATCTGCTGGCCTTCTATAAGGTCAACGAGCACGTGAAGCTCAATCTCGATGTGAAGAACGTCTTCGACAAGGACTACGAAGAAGGCGCGTTCGGCAACGTGTATGCCTATCCGGGCGCCCCGCGTACGGTGCAGGTCGGAATCGCCTACACCCTGTAGCGTCAACGGCCGCGATCAGGCGAACACCCTGATCGGCGTCCCCGCGTGCCAAGCCTGGATGTTCTCGATCATCAGGCCATAGAAGGTCTGGTAGTTGTTTTCGGTGACGTAGCCGATATGCGGGGTCGCCAGCACGTTGTCCAGCGTGCGGAACGGGTGGCTTTCCGGGAGCGGCTCGGTATCGAACACGTCCAGAGCGGCTCCGGCGATTCTGCGTTGTTGCAGGGTTTCGATCAGCGCCGCTTCGTCGATGATCGGTCCGCGCGAGGTATTGACGATGAACGCGCCGGGCTTCATCCAGCCCAGCGCTTCAGCATCCACGAGCCCTCGGCTGCGATCGCTGAGCACCAGATGCACCGACAGCACATCGGCCTGCTCGAACAGCGCCTGCTTGCTCACATAAGTGACGCCACATTCAACGGCGGCCTCCGGTGTCAGATTCTGGCTCCAGGCGATGACCTCCATGCCGAACGCCTGACCATAGCGGGCAATCCACTTGCCGATACTGCCCAACCCCAGAATGCCGAGTGTCTTGCCGTACAGATCGCTGCCCAACCCGACTTGCCAGTGACCGGCGCGCAATGCATTGGCTTCGGTCACCAGATTGCGAGTGACGCCCATGATCAGCGCCCAGGTCAGCTCCGGCGCTGCCTGCTTGTAGCTGTCGGTGCCGCACACCGTAATATTCAGCCGTTTGGCCGCTGCGACGTCGATAGCCGCATTGCGCATGCCGCCGGTGGTCAACAGTTTCAGCCGCGGGAGCTGGGTTAGCAGGGCGTCGTCGAACAGGGTTCGTTCGCGCATCACGCAGATCACGTCGAAGTGCTGGAGGCGCTGGACCATGGTGGCGGTGTCGGCAGGGAAGTCATGCAGGAAGCTGACCTCGCCGATGGAGTGCAGCGGCGACCAGTCCACCACATCGCTGGCCACGTTCTGCCAGTCATCAAGCACAGCAATGGTCAATCGGGTCATGAGCAGTGGTCTCCCTGGGCAGGTTTGGGGAAGCGGCTAATCGAACAGGCTGGCTGCGATATTGATCGAGAACCCCAGAATAGCCGTGTTGAACACAAAACAGATCAGCGACTGGGCCAGCACGATCCGGCGCATCTGGCGCGTCGCCACGCCGACATCGGAGGTCTGGACCGCAACGCTCAAGGTGAACGAGAAATACAGAAAGTCCCAGTAATCCGGGTTTTTCTCGCCACCGGCGAAAGACAGTGCCGGCTCCTTGCCTTTCCAGGTATAGAACAGGCGGGCGTAATGCAGGCTGAACACGACGCCGATCATCAGCCATGAACCAATGACGGTGATGCCGGTGAATGCGTGATGGAGCAGTTGGGCATGCGGCGAAAGGCCTTTGGTGCCTGCGATTTCAACGATGATCGCGGCCAGGCTGGCCAGTGCGGCGATGGACACGGTCATCAGGATCGCACCGGCATTCTCGTCTTCCATCATGGCGATGCGCTGCACATCGCTTGCGTCGCTGTGCAGGGTGCGGATGAATATGAGGATCAGGTAGAGCCAGACGCCCAGATCCCAGCCAATGAGCAGATTCTGGGTCACGGTGGTGTCGGGAAGCACCCAGACGGAGGCGACGCCGGACGTCAGTCCTACGAGCGCAGCGATGGTCAGGCGGGGACGGGTATGAACGAGATGGCGCATGCGGGCTAGTCGTTACTGATTGTTGCAAGACAGTATCACGCGGCAGTGCGAAGCGAGAAAAAACGGCGCGCAAGGGGGTTGCGCGCCGTGTGCCAACGGTGTGGCGAGTGTTCTTGAAGCAGAGGAAAGTGGCTCAGCGCACCAGGCAAGGCTGCTTGTTGTTGAACGTCCAGCCCTTGATCAGGAACTGCATGGCCGCAGCGTCGTTGCGCGCGCCAAGGCCCATGCCTTTGTACAACTCGTGTGCCTTGGCCAGTTGATCCATGTCCAGCTCGACACCCAGTCCCGGTTTTTTCGGCACCTCGACCTTGCCTCCGACGATTTGCAGCGGGGCCTTGGTCAGGCGCTGGCCGTCCTGCCAGATCCAGTGAGTGTCGATGGCGGTGATATTGCCCGGCGCAGCGGCGGCCACATGGGTAAACATCGCCAGCGAGATGTCGAAGTGGTTGTTGGAATGCGAGCCCCAGGTCAGGCCCCACTCGTTGCACATCTGCGCGACCCGCACCGAACCCTGCATGGTCCAGAAATGCGGATCGGCCAGCGGGATGTCCACCGACTGCAACTGAATCGCGTGACCCATCTCGCGCCAGTCAGTGGCGATCATGTTGGTGGCCGTCTTCAGGCCTGTGGCGCGGCGGAACTCGGCCATTACTTCGCGGCCGGAGAATCCGTTTTCCGCTCCGCATGGGTCTTCGGCGTAGGCCAGCACATGATGCTGGTCGCGGCACAGACGGATGGCTTCCTTGAGCGACCAGGCGCCGTTCGGGTCCAGGGTAATGCGAGCGTCGGGGAAGCGTTCTGCCAGCGCTGTGACCGCTTCGATTTCCTCGTCGCCACGCAGTACGCCGCCCTTGAGTTTGAAGTCCTGAAAACCATAACGCTGGTGCGCGGCTTCAGCCAGACGCACTACCGCCTCAGGGGTCAAAGCGACTTCGTGGCGCAGGCGGAACCAGTCGTTGTCGGCATCCGGTTCGCTGCGATAGGCCAGATCGGTCTTGTGCTGATCGCCCACATAGAACAGATAACCCAGCATCTCCACCTGATCGCGCTGCTGGCCTTCACCCAGCAAGGCGGCAACGGGCACGTCCAGGTGCTGGCCGAGCAGGTCGAGCAGGGCGGCTTCCAGCGCGGTGACGGCGTGGATGGTGATACGCAGGTCGAAGGTCTGCTGACCACGGCCGCCCGAGTCGCGTTCGGCAAAAGCCTTGCGCACGTCATTGAGGATCTTCTGGTACGTACCGATGCTGCTGCCGACCACCAGCGAGCGTGCGTCTTCCAGGGTCTGGCGGATCAGGTCGCCGCCCGGCACTTCGCCGACGCCGGTGTTTCCCGCGTTGTCCTTGAGAATCACAATGTTGCGAGTGAAGTAGGGGCCGTGCGCGCCGCTGAGGTTGAGCAGCATGTCGTCATGGCCCGCTACCGGCACGACCTGCATCTCGGTGATGACAGGGGCCTTGGCAGTGATGTTGGAGTGCTGAGCGTTCATGGTGAAATCCTTTGCGAAATTGTTGTTGGAATGAGCGTCAGTGAGTCGCAGGCGTCTGCACAGCGGCGACCGGCGTCGCGCCTGGCTTTGGCGTGTTGCGGGCGGCGAAGACAATGACCGCGGCAATCAGCGACGTGGCGGTCAGGCCATAAAGGCCGCCCTGAATCGAGCCGGTGTGCTCTTCCAGCAGGCCGAAGGTGGTCGGTGCCACGAAACCGCCGAGGTTGCCGACCGAGTTGATCAGCGCGATGACCGCAGCGGCGATTCGGGCATCCAGATAAGCCTGGGGAATCGGCCAGAACAGTGATGAGGCCGACTTGAAGCCCAGTGCCGCAAAGCAGATGGCAACGAACGCGAAGATCGGGCTGCCCGTGGTGGACATGAACATGCCCGCCGCGGCAATCAGCAGCGCTGCAGCAACCCAGGCCTGCTGGCGTTTCCATTTGGCCGACAGGGTGGCGAAGGCGTACATGCCGATGATCGACAGCAGCCATGGGATCGAGTTGAACATGCCGACTTCGAAATCGGTCAGGCTGCCCATTTTTCTGATGATGCTCGGCAGCCAGAAGGTCGCCGCATAGATGGTCAACTGAATGAAGAAGTAGATCAGGCAGAACAGGATGATCTGGCCGTCCTTGAGTAGCTTGCCAATGGACGCCTTGACTGGCGTTGCGGCTTCGCGAGCGGCCTGTTCGGCGTCGATAGCGTTGACCAGTGCGTCCTGTTCCTCACGGGTCAGCCACTTGGCATCGTGCGGTTTGGAGTCCAGCCAGAACCAGACGAAGAAGCACAGGCCCACCGAGAACATGCCTTCGATGAAGTACATCCACTGCCAGCCTTTCAGGCCGAACCCGGTGATCTGCAGCAGCAGGCCGGACAACGGGCCGGAAATCAGCGAAGCGATGGCCGAGCCGCTGAGGAAGATGGCGATTGCCTTGCCACGCTCAACGCCTGGCAGCCAGCGGGTGAAGTAGTAGATCACGCCTGGAAAGAAGCCTGCTTCGGCCACGCCCAGCAGAAAGCGCAGGATATAGAAGTGGGTTTCGTTCTGGATGAAGGCCATGCAGGCCGCGACCAGGCCCCAGGTGAGCATGATCCGCGTCAGCCAGATGCGTGCGCCGACTTTCTGCAGCAGGATGTTGGAAGGGACCTCGAACAACGCATAGCCGATGAAGAACAGCCCGGCGCCCAGGCCGTAGGCCGCAGCACCGATGCCCAGATCGTGCTCCATGTGCGAGCGCACGAAGCCGATGTTCACCCGGTCGATGTAGTTGACGATAAACATGATGACGAAAAGCGCCAGGACATGACGTTTGACTTTCGATACGGCTGAAGTCAGGACCGAATCTGCGCCGGCGGCCATCCCGGAATTGGATGTGCTCACAATTGAATCTCCCACTCGTTGTTTTTATGCGGGTATGTGCAAGGTGTGTCCCTTGCATTGTCGGTCATCATACAAGTTGGATGCGCTTGCGCAAGCCCCCACGACGGTCGGATCACGATTAATTTTTGCGGCCAACGACGAGAGGTTTCAGTTGTTTATCGTGGAGCTGATTCAGCTTTCAGTGATTAGAGGCCAAGCATTTCAAGGGTTTTGCGCTCAGGGTGAGTATCGTTGGCCGTTACCGAACATCATTTTTCCTGGAGTATCACGTCATAAAAAGACGGACAGAAGGGCAGGAGAGGTTTTGACAAGCTCGGCCAACTTGTAATACAAGTCAGACAAGTTCTGGTGACCCTGAAACTCAGGCCCCATGCGCCTTCGTCAGCCTTGCCGCTGCGTTACGGGTTCACCAGACGCCGCACAATCAGACAAGCGCCAGACAACGTCAGGACAACCTTGATGCAAGAGCCCGCCAGCACCGCCCCCAAACGCCGCCAGCACAGTCTGGCCACTGATCTGGTCACCGAACTGAGTCAGCGCATCCTGCTGGGCAAGATTGCGCCGGGTGAGAAGCTGCCATCGGAAAACCAGATCGTCCGTGAACACGGAGTCAGTCGTACGGTAGTGCGCGAGGCGATTTCCAAGTTGCAGGCCTCGGGGTTGGTAGTGACCCATCATGGCATCGGCACCTTTGTGCTGGAGCGCGGCGACCAGACGGGGTTGCGCCTGAAGGTCGAAACCGTGTCGCGGGTGCGCGACATCATCGAGCTGCGCATCGGCCTTGAAACCCAGGCTGTGGCGCTGGCGGCGGTGCGTCGTACGGAAGAGCAACTGGCGGCCATGCGTCAGGCGCTGGACGACTATCAGGACCTGCTGGCCAACGATGACAGTTGCGTCGAGGCGGACAAGCGTTTTCACATGCTGATCGCCGAAGCGACCGGCAATCCGTATTTCATGGAAATCATGCAGCACCTGGGCAGCGCGATCATTCCGCGCAGCCGCATTGCCTCAAGCGAGCGAGCGGGCAATAACCTGGCGCATCAGGGTTATCTGGCCAACCTGGAACACGAAGCGCTGCTCAGCGCCATTCGTCGCAAGGACCCGGACGCGGCGCGTGCAGCCATGTGGACCCACCTGAGCAACAGCCGTGAGAGGCTGGTGCCGCAGGATTAGCCCTCGTCCGCATCCTTGAGTACGCCCAGCATCAATTGCATCTGCCAGTCGAAATAGGGATTGAAGGTCAGTCGCGAGTGGATCTTGCCCGGCTCGCGGTAACCCCAGTCCGAGTACCAGACCGGCTCGCCCGCCATGCATTTCGCGGTGTCCTCGTCGGTCTGGCCGTTCCAGCAGATTCGCTGCGTGCCATTGACGCCGTACAGCGGGTTGTTCGGGGAGAACAGCAGGCCCATGTGCGAAAAGCGGCTGATGCGGTAGTCCGGCAGGTAGTCGGTGCGCACCTCGACCCGTGAGGTGCGCGCAGCCTTGGCGGGCAGATCGCCGTACCAGATCAGGCGGCTGTCCGGGTGGCTGAAGCGTTCGTTGAAGGTGTCCAGTACGTAGGCGGTGTCCAGCACCGAGTCGTGCTGGGCGATGGCAATGAACACCGGCTTGTCATATTTACGTTTGAGCAGGCGATTCTGAGCCAGAGCACTGCTGCGATAGAACTGGGCGAACCCGTTGGTGGGCACATTCATGTAACGCAGCGGCGTCTGCATCGGCCGCAGACTTTCCTTGGAGGGCGCGAGCAGCCATGGTCTTGCCCAGCCGATCCAGGGTGTCAGCCAGGCATAACCGCTGTCGGAGCGAAAGGCGGGCGAGAACAGCAGCAGCCCGGCAATCTCGTCATGGTCGTAGGCATAGTCCAGCACCAGATTGGCACCGGTGGAAAAACCGCCCAGATACACCTTGGGCACTTCCTTGCCGAGCAGGTTTGCCTGCTCGCGGACCACCTGCTGCCATTGCTCGAACGTCACGTCGAGCATGTCTTCGGGTTTGGTGCCGTGACCGGGCAGCAGCACGGTGCGGACCACAAACCCCTGATCGGCCAGCCGCTGACCGACGTCGTGGAATGACCAGGGTGAATCGCCAAGGCCATGCACCATCAACACGCCGCCTTTGATCTCACCGCTCGGCGTCCACTGTTGCGGCGCATTCCAGTTCAGTTCGGCTTCGTGGTCGGACGTCTGGAAAGTACGCTGGGAGCGGATCAGTTCCCGGGTCTGCTGACGGTAATCCTCGAAGCGTCGGGTAGGGTCTTCACTCTCGGCCATCGAGGTGCAGGCTGAAAGCGTGAGCAGGGACAGCAGGCTGGCGAGTCGGGATCTGATCAAGTTCTGGAAGCCCTGGGTCTGGCGGGGTTGATTGGGTAATACAGAGGGTGGCGCACGGTCTGCGCCCATCTTTATACACAAGTCTGGAAAACGCGCAAAACGGAGCCAAAACGTAAGTATCTGACTAAATGCATACCCTGTGGGAGGCGGCTTGCCGGCGATGCTTTTTCTGAAGCGATCTATCAGTGACTGAGCTGACGCCATCGCCGGCAAGCCGCCTCCCACAGTAGTCCGTGGTTGCAGCAAGACTTGGGTATAACGCTGAGGCAGGCTGCGTGGGCTCTGCGCCACGCGCATCGCGCTCAACAGTGGTTTCAGGCACACTCGCTGGCTCTATAACTTCAACAAAATGTATCCGCATGCCTACTCACTCCAAGCCCCTCGTGGTACCGGGAGTTCTTCATGTTTGCGCTTGATCGTGACCTGGCTCAGGACATCGTCGACCGCGCCATGGCGATTCTGCCCTATAACGTCAATGTCATGGACTATCTGGGCATCATCATTGGCAGCGGTGACCCCGAGCGTCTGTGCACTCGACACGAAGGTGCTCAACGGGTGCTCGCCAACAGCCAGGTCTTCGAAATCGATTCCCGGGCTGCGCTGCATCTGGGCGGCGTGAAACCGGGCGTCAATCTACCGCTGATGCTCGATCACAAACTGGTCGGTGTGCTCGGTATCACCGGCGAGCCAGACGAGGTCCGCGTCTACGGCGAACTGGTGAAGATGACCGCTGAAATGCTCATGGAACAGCGCCGCCAACAGGCCGATCGCCAATGGCGCCTGCAGCGCAGCGAAGACCTGCTGGCGCGGCTGTTGCTGCCCGACTGCCCTGAAAGTCTGGTCGACGAAGCCCGCCAACTGGGCCTGCAGCCGCAATTGCCGCGTCAGGCGGTGCTGATTCAGCTGGGCGTGCAGGCCTCCGCAGCCAGCCAGATTGCCGGATGGCTGGGCTCGCGCTATGCCGACAGCTGGTTCGTGCTGCGTGAACCGACCTTGCTCTACTGGTGCCGCGCGGCGGTCAAGGATCGCGACGACAATGCGCTGCTCAAGCAGTTTGAAGAGCACCACTGGCCCGTGATACGCATGGCCACGGTGGAACCTTCGGCGGACTTGCCCGAGTTGCGCCATGCCTGCGCGGCCGCACGGGACCTGCTGGATTACGTCGCACAGGCCCACCCGAAACAGCAGCTGGTGCGTCTGGCCGATCACCGTCTGCCCGTGCTGTTCTGGCGTCACCGCCATGACTGGCTGGCGTCCGAAGTAGCCGAGCCGATTGCCCGTTTGCACCATCAGGGTCAGTTGCTCGAAACCCTGCGCAGTTGGTTCGACCACAGCGGCGAAAGCCAGGCCTGCGCCGATGCGCTGGGTATCCATCGCAATAGTCTGCGCTACCGGCTGGAGAAGATTGCTGAGCTGACCGGCTGCGACCCTTACAAGACCGTTGACCTGTTGCGTCTTTATCTGGGGGCACAGATGACCCCGCGACAGAACTGAAGGCAGATTTTGTTCAAATGCCTGATCAGCACGCAGAATCGTTGTGCGCCGGGCAGGCGGCAAGGCGGGCAGGGGATGAGAACATCCGGTGACGGACATGGAGAACAACAATGAAAATAGTCATCGCCCCCGATTCCTTCAAAGACAGCCTCAGTGCCCAGGCCGTCGCCGACGCAATTGCCAGCGGCTTGGCGGAAGTCTGGCCCGATGCCGAGCTGGTCAAGTGCCCTATGGCCGACGGTGGTGAAGGCACTGTCGAAGCTGTGCTGGACGCCTGCGAGGGTCAATGGATGAGCGCACAGGTCAGCGGCCCGCTGGGTGACAGCGTCGCGGCTCAATGGGGCTGGCTGGCGCAGAGCCGCACCGCGATCATCGAAATGGCCATGGCCAGCGGTCTGCAATTGCTTACCCTCAAGCAGCGCGACGCCTGCCTGACCAGCACCGAAGGGACCGGTCAATTGATCTCGGCTGCACTGGATGCCGGTGCGCAACGGGTCATTCTGGCGATCGGTGGCAGCGCGACCAACGATGGCGGCAGCGGCATGCTCTCGGCACTGGGCGCGCGGTTTCTGGACCGAAATGATCAGCCATTACCGCGCGGTGGACGCGCCCTGGCCGATCTGGCGCGGATCGACCTGAGTGATCTGGACCCGAGGCTGGCGAATGTACGTGTCGAAATTGCAGCCGACGTCGATAACCCGCTCTGTGGCCCGACTGGCGCATCGCATATCTTTGGTCCGCAAAAGGGCGCCTCACCCGATCAGGTGCTGGCACTTGACGCCGCTCTGGCGCATTTCGCCGACCACTCCGCCCGTACGTTGGGGCGCGATTTGCGTGACAGCCCCGGCAGCGGCGCCGCGGGCGGAATGGGTTTCGCCGCCAAGGCTTATCTGAATGCTTCGTTTCGCGCCGGGGTCGAGGTGGTCGCAGACCTGACGGGCCTCGAGCAGGCGCTGGTCGGTGCCGATCTGGTAATCACGGGCGAGGGGCGCTTCGATGCCCAGACCTTGCGCGGCAAGACGCCCCTGGGCGTTGCACGTGTCGCCCAGCGCCAGCGTATACCGGTCATCGTGCTGGCCGGGACGCTGGGCGAAGGTTACGAGCAGCTTTATCGGCATGGCATCAGCGCCGCATTCGCGTTGACCAGCGGGCCGATGGACCTTGAACATGCCTGCCGCGAAGCGCCTCGCCTGCTGCAGGAACGGGCGCGGGATGTGGCACGCGTGTGGCAGCTGGCGGCCTCAGGATGAAGCTCGGTTGGTTGTGGGAGGCAGCCACTACATCGAAGACGTGGTGGAGCCTCCCACGGTTCAGTGTCTTCAAGACCGCGCTGTTTCAGTGGTATGGAGGCATTTCAGTGAATTGTCAGACCTCAACGCTCCAGCTCCAGCCTTTCATGCCAGTTCGCAATCGATTCCTCAGGATAACGATCGAACTGAAGATCGCCTTCGTGCACGTTGACCTCAACCCATGACGCCTTTGAGTCCAGCATCATGTGAGTGCGCTCAGGCGGCATCGGCAATGGTGTATCGATGGCCGACGCAAACGGATGGATCAGTTTCGGCCAATCCTTACTGAACAGCCACAGGCCGCTGCCGCAGACCTTGCAGAAATGCCGCTCGGCACTGCTGGTTTCCACGTGATGGTCCTTGCGGATTTTGGCGTGATAGATCGAGATATTTTCCTTGCCTTTGACCTTCATGCTCGCAGCGTTGCCGCTCAGGTTGATGGCGTAGCCACCCGCGCCCTGAGTCTTGCGACAGATCGAGCAGTAGCAGCGTTGATAAGGGTAGGGGTGGGCGCTGTCCAGACTGAACTCAACGGCGCCGCAATGGCAGGAACCTTCAAGATGCATGGCAAACCTCCACGTTTGTATAAGCCGATGTCCCGTATATGACAGTAGACATACATACCGCCGGGTTGAGCGGGTTCATTCGTCGGGCGGTTTCTGCAAAATGAAATGATGGCCGATGGCCTAAAGAAGTGTCCGACAATGTCGATACGCTTGGCGGTTGTCTGACAACCCTGACGTCCCTACTGCCTTTCCAAATATAAAAGAGCCCTGGCCATGAATTTACGCAAACTCACGATCGCCCGCCGTGCAGGTCTGGGTTTTACCCTGATATCCCTGCTGGTGGCGCTGCTGGGCTGGTTCGCGCTGGTGCAGATGTCTGCCATCCGCGAGAGCGAGGTGGCCGTCGAAACCAACTGGGTGCCGAGCATGCGGGTGGTCAACGATGTGCGCGAAATCATGCTGCGTATTCGCACCATTTCCCTGCGCATGGCGCTGGACACCGACCCTGCAAGCATCTCTACCTACCGCGGGCAGATGGACGTGCGCCTGGGCGACTTGACCAAGAAACTCGACATTCTCAACGGTTTTGTCGACACCCCGGAAGAGAAGGTCCTCGCTGATCAGTTTCTGGTCACCATGGGCCAGTACCGTACCGCGCTGGATCGATCTTTTGTGCTTGCCTCTCAAGGCGACAGCAAGGGGCTGAACAAGCTGTTGCTGGCTGACATGAAGCAGATCGTCGACGGCTCGGGCAAACAGCTCAATGATCTGGCCGACTTCTACGTCACCAAGGTCGATGCGGAGGGCAAGGCGGCCGAGGCTCAATACAAGGCATCGCGCAGCATCGTTCTGGTGTTTGTCGTGCTCGCCGCGCTGGGCACCATCGGTCTGGCGCTGTGGTTGACCCGCAGCATCGTCGGTCCGCTACAACGCGCCGTCAGTGCCGCCGAGCATGTGGCCCAGGGCGACCTGACCCACAGCATTGCGGTGGATGGCAACGACGAAGTCACCCGCTTGCTGCGGGCGCTGGAGCAGATGCAGGGCAACCTGCGCGAAGCGATGCGCCACATCGGCAGTTCCGCAGGCCAGTTGGCATCGGCCGCCACCGAACTGAACTCGGTCACCGAGGACAGCTATCGCGGACTGAACCAGCAGAACGCCGAAATCGATCAGGCCGCTACCGCCATCAACGAAATGACCTCGGCGGTTGAAGAGGTGGCCCGCAACGCGGTGTCCACTTCTGATGCGTCCAGTCATTCCAGCTCGTCGGCGCAGGCCGGGCAGAGCAGGGTGATCGAGACGGTGCAGTCAATCCAGACCCTCACCGAAAACGTTCAGGCCACTTCGGTTCTGGTGCAGAACCTGGCGGATCAGTCTCAGGACATCGGCAAGGTGCTTGACGTGATCCGTTCGATTGCCGAGCAAACCAACCTGCTGGCGCTCAACGCCGCCATCGAAGCGGCACGTGCCGGGGAGTCGGGTCGCGGCTTTGCCGTGGTGGCTGACGAAGTGCGTGCGCTGGCGCATCGCACCCAGCAGTCGACGCTGGAAATCGACTCGATGGTCAACGCCATGCGCAGCGGTTCGGCCCAGGCGCTGGAGTCCATGAACACCAGCCGTGATCGCGCCAGCTCCACGCTGTCGCTGGCCAAGGGTGCAGGTGAATCGTTGAGCGAAATCACCTCGTCCATCAACCAGATATCGGAACGCAACCTGGTGATCGCCAGTGCTGCGGAAGAGCAGGCTCAGGTCTCGCGTGAAGTGGACCGCAACATCGTCAACATCCGTGACCTGTCCATGCAGTCGACCCAGGGCGCCAATCAGATCAGTGCTTCAAGCCATGAACTGTCGCGTCTGGCCGCTGATCTGAACCAGGTGGTGGCTCGCTTCAAGGTCTGAAAAGCCGACATCGACAGGGCCTGAGCGCGCTTGCCGCCGACCGGCCGGGCGCGCATTATTGCACCCGGTCGCGAAGACCACCGTGCAGGTATGTCTATCGATGGAGGCTGCTCAGCGTCATGAACAATAAAAAACAAACCTTCAGCAGTTGGCTGCGTTCGCCAGCCCATCATCAATGGCTGTCCCAGGAAGGCAATCGCCTGCTGGCCTTTGCCAAGGCTGCGAAGCTGCAGAACGGTTTCGGCAGCCTTGATGACTACGGCCGTCTGATGGTGGGTGCCACCGCCGAAACCATGAACACTGCACGCATGACTCACTGTTTCGCCATGGCCCACGCGCAAGGTATTCCCGGCTGCGCCGCGCTGGTGGATCACGGTGTCGCTGCCCTTGGCGGTCCGTTGCGCGATGCCGAGCACGGCGGCTGGTTCAGCGCGGCGCTCGAAGACGGTGGAACCACCGACAAGCAAGCCTATCTGCATGCCTTCGTTGCGCTGGCGGCCAGTTCGGCGGTGGTTGCCGGACGGCCCGGTGCCCAGGCGCTGCTGTCGGATGCAATTCAGATGATCAACAGCCATTTCTGGAGCGAGGACGAGGGCGCGATGCGCGAGTCCTTCGCCCGTGACTGGAGCGGCGAAGAAGCTTATCGCGGCGCCAACAGCAATATGCACAGCACCGAGGCGTTTCTGGCACTGGCCGACGTGACCGGTGACGCACTATGGCTGGATCGTGCGTTGAGTATCGTCGAGCGTGTGATTCATCAGCACGCAGGCGGCAACGACTTTCAGGTCATCGAGCATTTCGCTCAGGACTGGACGCCACTGCCGGATTACAACCGTGAGAATCCCGCCGATGGCTTCCGCCCGTTCGGCACCACACCGGGTCACGCCTTCGAATGGGCGCGTCTGGTGCTGCACCTTGAATCCGCGCGTCGTGACGCCGGACGGTCCAGTCCCGAGTGGCTGCTCGAAGACGCCCGCCAGTTGTTCGCCAATGCCTGTCGCTACGGCTGGGACGTCGACGGTGCTCCGGGTATCGTCTACACGCTGGACTGGGAGAACAGGCCGGTGGTTCGCCATCGTCTGCACTGGACGCACTGCGAAGCGGCTGCTGCGGCGGCATCATTGCTGCAGCGTACCGGCGAGCAGCAGTACGAAGACTGGTATCGGGTGTTCTGGGAATTCAATGAAACGCTGTTCATCGATTACGAGCACGGCAGCTGGCGTCATGAGTTGAACGAACAGAATGTGCCGAGCGAAGACATCTGGCCCGGCAAGCCTGATCTGTATCACGCGTATCAGGCCACGCTGTTGCCGGTACTGCCGCTGTCGCCGAGTCTGGCCAGTGCGCTGGCGGGGCTGGACTGAGGCTGCGTTCAAACCTCAGTGTGACGCTGCGCTTTTATCGGTCAGGCGGATGATCTGTCTGGCCAGAAAGCTGCCGGTCAGAATCACACCGAACAGGCGCAAGGTCTGCATGGCCAGCACGAAGCCGACGTCGGCGTGGGTGTCGATGGCGATGATCGCCATGGTGTCCAGGCCGCCGGGGCTGGTGGCCAGATAAACCGAGAGGTAATCCTTGTCCATCATCATCGCGATCAACCAGGCGGACAGGGCGCAGAGCACGATCAGCACCAGCGAGGCGAGAATCATCATCGGCAGACGCCGCCAGACATACTGCACGGTCGGACGGTCGAAGCGCAGGCCGACGTAGCAGCCGATGGCACCGTAGCCCAATGGCAGTAGCCACTGCGGGATGGTGATTTGCAGCATGCCGCTCAGTTGCAGCGCGCCGCCCAGTATCAACGGCATCAGCAAGGCACCTGCGGGCAGTTTCGAACCCAGCAGCACGCCGACCACGATCACTGCCAGACTCAAGCCCAGGTCCATCAGGCTGGAGCCTTGCTGCATTACTTCGGTGCTGTGCGCCTGAGCGCCGCTGCTCGATGCGCCCATGAAGTGGCTGACCAGCGCGCCGATCACCACCACACAGACCACTCGCACATATTGCATCGTCGCGACGACCCGCGAATCGGCACCGTAATCCTCGGACATGGCGACCATCGCCGACGCGGCGCCCGGCGATGTGCCCCAGGCCGCGGTGCTGCTCGGTATGCCCGCGAACCGCACCAGCAAAAGTCCGACGGCGGCGCTCAGCACGACGGTCAGCAGTGTGGCCAGCAACATGACAGGCCAGGACTCCAGCGCGGTCATCAGCACGCTGACCGACATGGCGTGCGCAATCAACACACCCACCGTGCCTTGCCCGAATTGAAAGAGTCGCTTGTTCATACGAATGGTGGCGCCCGATACGCCGAAACCGATGGCGACCAGCATCGGCCCGAGGAACATCGCAGCAGGCATGTTGATCAGTTTCAGCAATTGGCCGGCGCTGCCAGCGAGAAGTATCAGACCCAGCCACTGAACCGGCGGGGAAAGGGTGGGAAGAGACAGACTCAAGGTGCGTTGCAAGAAGATTCTCCCTGTTGTTGCGAGCGTTGCGATTCGATCAACTGGCACACGGCCCTGATCGAGTACGACAAGTATCGACATCACAACCCATCAAGTCTATTTTCTAATAATCATGAATTGATAACTTTGGTTGATAGATATGGACCTGCGCGATCTGACGTATTTTGAAACCATCGCCGAACTGGGCCATTTGGGCCGGGCCGCTGAAAAGCTCAACCGCAGCCAGCCCGCGCTGACCAAAAGCATTCAGCGACTGGAAGAATCGTTCGGCACCAAACTGTTTCAGCGTGACGGTCGGCGCATCAAGCTGACACCCGTCGGCGAGCTGCTTCAGGCACGGGGCAAGGAGCTGCAACAGAGCATCGCCCAGACCCAGCGCGAGGTACGGGACTTTGCCAGCGGCATGGTCGGCAACATCCGCGTCGGTTGCGCGGCGACCATGGCTGAATACCTGATGCCGAAACTGACCTCGGCCCTGTTGCAACGCACGCCCGACGTGACCTTCAAGCTGGTGATTGGCCAGGACGACCTGCTGCGCGAGTCGCTGCGCTCGGGGCAACTGGACATGATCATCTGCGCGCTGGCGCCAGACAGCGAAGGGGTTACCAGCTTTGCGGTGCTTGAGGACGAAGCCGTGGTCATCGCCAGCAAGCAGCACCCGATCTTCAAGAACAAGCCCTTGCAGATGAGCGACCTGTGCGCCTTTCGCTGGGTGTTGCCGCCAGTCAGCGTGTCGTCACGCAAATGGCTGGATGCGACCTTTGCCGCAAATGGCTTGCCGTTGCCCACGGTGCAGATCGAAGCGAATTCGATCTCGCTGTTGCCCAACCTGATCGCCCAGAGCAACCTGCTGAGCTTCGTCGCCCGCGAATCGCTGGAGTTCGGCAAGACCATGCAACACCTGCGCGAGGTGCCGCTGGAACAGACCACTATGAAGCGCACCATCGGCGTCACCCTGCGCAGCGGCGGCTACCTGTCGCCCGCCGCGCAGGGCATGCTGCAGATGCTGCGCGACAATGGTGGAGACTTTCTGGTGTGGGCCTGAAGTGTGGGCCTGAAGATTTCACCTTCAGGCGCTGGCTTTTGGACGCCGCTGGGTTAGCCTTCGGTAATGCGGGCACCCGGAGCGTGTCCGATTCGTTGACGACCGACAGGAGCATCCAGATCATGCACACACCTTCACAGACACACGCTGATGTAACACGAGACATTCATCACTTTGGCGGCGACCAGTCGCCCCTGAACGACGCAGACGCCGATGAAGACCGCGATCCCGAGGCCTACCTCGACCTGGACATCCTCGGTCTGGACGACTTCGTCGACGCAGACAAGCTTGACCCGGTCGTGACCGGTGATATCGGATCTTCGACGCTGGGATAGCGGCACTGATGCGCTTTTTTAGCGCGGTAGGATGAACACCGCAGAACGCGACGTGGGTGAAGGCTGAGTCCTGGCGCTGATTCGGG
>NZ_JARVSO010000036.1:0-57412 GCF_030209155.1 Pseudomonas sp. fls2-241-TYG-175
TGTGACGCGGAGCGTCACGGGCGGCATGCCCACGCGGAGCGATGGGCACGATCAGCGTCGGGGCTCGGATCGTTCCTCACGCTCCTGCGTTGGAATGCCGCTCAGGACGCTCCGCGTCCGCTTTCGAAACCTGAGCATGGCGCTTATTCGATAACGGTCAAGCCTCTCACTGAACAGCAATGTGCGATGAACCCACGCACTCAAACGAAAACAGTTACCCTTGAGCCCGCGCATGACGGCACTTTCAGCCAATATCGCCGTCAAAGCCGCACAATTCTATTTCTACTTGAGGTAACACCCCATGAAAGCCTGGATCTGTCTGCCATTGTTCATCGTGGTTCTTGCAGGTTGTGCTGGCAAGACCGGGTATCGGGACAGCTGTGCCACGCAAATCGATGCGGCCTGGCATGAGCTTGATCTGGCCAAGGCCGAAGGCTTTGCCGGAACCGTCAGTTACTCCAAGGCCCTCTCGCTGTTGACAGGCGCCAAGACCCAGCAGCAATTCGAAGCATTCGAAGGTTGCACCGAGAAGTCCGAAAAGGCCCGTTTCTACATTCGTGAGTCGCGCGCCGGTCGTTGATGGTTCCCCACGGGCAGGCACATCACGTGTGCTTGCCCGTCCTCGTTTCAGCCCCTCCTGAGCAAATCCCTACTCGCTCTTCAGCAAATCGCTACCCCCTCTGGTGAAACGGCCTACGCTAACCGTAAAGTGATCATACGTTTGGCATCCTTGGTCATGCATGACCAGCCATAAAGCAGTTGCCGGGGAGGCGTATCAATGGGCAAAAGACTCGATGCATGCTTGAGCGCCATCAATGAGGTGGTGTTGGGCAAGGAAGCACAGGTGCGTCTGGCGATGACCTGCCTGATCGGCGGCGGACATCTGCTGATCGAAGACTTGCCCGGTATGGGCAAAACCACCCTCAGTCACGCGTTGGCGAAGATTCTAGGCCTGAGCTATCAGCGCATCCAGTTCACGTCCGACCTGTTGCCGGGTGACATTCTTGGCACCTCGGTGTTCGATCGCGACACCGGGCAATTCACCTTCCATCCGGGGCCGATCTTCGCCGAGCTGGTGCTTGCAGACGAAATCAACCGCGCCACGCCCAAGAGCCAGAGCGCGCTGTTGGAAGCTATGGAAGAAGGGCAGGTGTCCATCGAAGGGGCGACACGCCTGTTGCCGGATCCGTTTTTCGTGATCGCCACCCAGAACCCGTTCAGTTCCGGGGGGACGTTCGCCTTGCCCGAGTCGCAACTGGACCGCTTTCTGATGCGCATCTCCATGGGTTATCCCGCACGCGCTGCCGAGAAGGCGCTGCTGCTGGGCGAGTCGCGCCGTGAGCTGTTGCCGCGCCTGCAACCGATACTCGATCACGCCATGCTCGGCCAGTTGCAGGCCGAGGCGCGTCAGGTTCGCGCCAGCGATGCGCTGGTCGATTATGTGCTGCGTCTGGTGGATGCGACCCGCAGTCAGCCGCAATTCGCTTACGGCCTTTCGCCGCGTGCCAGTCTGGCGATTCTGGCGGCGGCGCGGGCCTGGGCCATGCTGACGGGCCGGGATTATGTGATCCCGGAAGACGTGCAGTCGGTGCTGCCGTCGGTGGTGGGGCATCGCCTGCGTGAACGCACCGATCCGACCGGGCATGGTGGTGGGGCGCTGGTGCAATGGCTGTTGCGTGAGGTGCCGGTGCTTTGATTCCGCCGCTCAAACCGTTCTGGCAACGCTGGCTGGCAAGACGCATTCCTGCGGCGTCGCGCATCGTGCTCGATCATCGACGCATCTTCATCCTGCCGACGCGCACGGGCATCACCTTCATGGTCGTGCTGGTCCTGATGCTGCTCGTTGCAATCAACTATCAGAACAGCCTGGCTTACGGCCTCACCTTCCTGCTGTTGTCGGTCGGGGTGCTGGCGATTCTGCATACCTACCGCAACCTGAGCGGGCTGATCCTCAGTGCCGGACCGGCCCGCTCGGTGTTTGTCGGCGAGGCCGTGCAGTTGCGTCTGCGCCTTGAAAGCGCAAACCATGCCCATCAGGCGCTCGGGCTGGGCTGGGAAGCGGGCAGCCTGCAACATGGCGACGTCAGCGCCCAGGGACTGACCGAGGTCGAGTTGACACTGTCTGCTGAACGTCGAGGCTGGCTGCGTGCGCCTCGGCTGCGGGTAGAAAGTGTGTTTCCGCTGGGTGTTTTTCGTGCCTGGACCTGGCTGGATCTGGAGCAGACGGCGCTGATCTATCCGCGTCCGTTGGCGGGCACCATGCCGTTGCTGAATGGCGTGCAGCCCCATGCAGAAGATGACGGCCACGCGACTCAGGGCGCAGGCGTGGATGACTATCAGGGATTGCGCAGCTATCAGCCGGGCGACAACCGTGGACGGCTGCACTGGAAAGCCTATTCGCGAGGGCAGGGCCTGCTGGTCAAGGAGTTTACTGACCTGAGCGGGCATGAGCTGTGTCTGGATTTTCTGGCGTTGGGCGGCAATATCGAAGAACGTCTGTCGCGCCTGTGTTACTGGGTGCTGGAACTCTCTGAGCGTCGCCAGCCGTTTGCGTTGCGCCTGCCAGGTTTTTTGTCCGGCGTGGACGTCGGCGATGCACATCGGGAAGCCTGCCTGCGTGCGCTGGCCTTGTACGGGCAACGGCCATGACGACCAAAACGGCGGTGAGCCAACCGATTCCCCGGGTCAGCCTGACCTGGCTGCTGCTGGCGCAGGCTCTGGTGGTGGTGCCGTTTGCGTTGCACGTACCGGCTTCGATCATGGTGCTGTGGCTGGGCTGCAGCCTCTGGCGGGTCCAGGCGTTTCGCATGCGTGTGCGTTTGCCTGGGACCTGGGTCAAGTCCGGATTGCTGGTCGGCACAGCCGGAGGGGTTTATCTGGCACGTGGCAGTCTGGTGGGGCTGGATGCAGGCGCGGCGCTTCTGGTTGCAGCGTTTGTGCTGAAGATGCTGGAAATGAATACGCACCGCGATGCAAGGGTACTGATCTTTCTCGGTTTCTTCTGCGTGGCGGTCGGCTATCTGTTCGAGGATAACCTGCTGTGGGCGCTGTTCAGCCTGCTGCCGATCGGTGCGCTGCTGGCGGCCCTGATCGGCCTGCAGCAATCGGATCTGGCGAGCAAGCCTTCGGGCACTCTGAAGCTGGCATTCAAGCTGATGGCGCAAGCCGTGCCCCTGATGATTCTGCTGTTTCTGTTCTTTCCACGTCTGGATCCGCTCTGGTCGCTGCCGCAGCCCAGCAACAAAGGGGTCACCGGGCTTTCCGACAACATGGCCCCCGGCGACATGGCCGAGCTGAGCCGCTCGCCCGCGCTGGTGTTTCGCGCCAGTTTCGAAGGGGCGATACCTGCGCGCAAGCAGTTGTACTGGCGCGGTCTGACACTGGAACAGTTTGACGGCCGACGCTGGTCGCAGTCGGCACGCGCCCAGACCGTGCAGGTGCCGCAATGGCAGAAGCGCGGTGAACCGGTGGCCTACAGCGTCGTCATGGAGGCCAGCGGCCGGCCCTGGCTGCCGAGTCTGGACATCGGCGAAACCCCGCTGTCCGACGTGCGTCAGATGAGTGACTTTCGCTTGCAGCGCAGGCGTCCGGTCGAGCAGTCGTTGTTGTACAGCGTCACGTCGTGGCCGGACAGCGTACGCGACTCGCAGCTCAGCGAGCAGATTCAGCGCCAGGACCTGCAACTGCCTCCCAAAGGCAACCCGCAGGCCAGGCAATGGGCCGAAGAACTGCGACGTCGTTACGCGAGCCCCGATGAGCGGGTGCAGGCCATGCTGAGGTACTTTGCCGACCAGCCGTTTCACTACACCCTCAAGCCCGATTCGCTGGGCAACGACAGCATCGACGAATTCCTGTTTGCCAGCCGCCGGGGCTTTTGCGCCCACTACGCCGGGGCGATGACCTTCGTGCTGCGTTCAGCCGGGATTCCCGCACGTGTGGTGGCCGGGTATCAGGGCGGCGAACTCAATCCCGAGGGGCAATACCTGACCGTGCGCCAGTTCGACGCGCATGCCTGGGTCGAATACTGGCAGCCGGACGTTGGTTGGCGCAGTGTCGATCCGACCGCTGCGGTCGCCCCGCAGCGCATCGAGCAGGGACTGGAACAGGCGCTGGCCGCCGATGAGAACTTTCTTCAGGACTCGCCCATGTCTGCATTGCGCTATCGGCACGTTCCCTGGATCAACGCGATGCGTCTGAGCTGGGACAACCTCAATTACGGCTGGCAACGCTGGGTGCTGGGTTATCAGGGCCAGCAGCAGTTGCAGGTACTGAGCCGCTGGTTCTCGGGTTTCCAGGCACCGGTGTTCGTCGCCGGGATCGCGCTTTCGCTGGGACTGGTTGCCTTGTGGCTGTTCAAACCGTGGCAGCGGGAAAGCGATTCACAGCTGCGATTGTTCAATGCCTTTGAACGCTTGCTCGCTCGCCATGGTCTGCGTCGTATGCCGGGCGAAGGTGCCGAGGCGTTCGGTGCTCGTGCCGCGCTGTTTCTGCCGCAGCACGCCGAGGCCATCGGCGCCTTCATCGACGAGTTCCAGGCGCAGCGCTATGCCGGACATTCGGGTTCCGCAAGCCATTTGCGAAGCCGTCTCAGAGTGTTGCGTCGTCGTTTGCCATGGCGATTCTCGTCGTCCCGAAACAGTCATTCTTGAATTTTTAAGGGGGAATTGCATGTCTTCAATGGTGGATCATCTGGTCGCTGAAATTCTGGCGCTGGACGTCAAACTGCTTGCCTGTCAGGCACGCCTGGCCGTCTCGACCGACAGTGAAGCGCTGCATGATCTGCGCACCACCGTGCGCCGTCTTCGGAGTGTGTTGAGGCCGCTGCGCGAGTTTTCCGGCGCTACGCAATTGGAAGACGCCGCCAAGGCAGTGGGCCAGTTGACCACGCCGTTGCGTGACATGCAGGTCCTGGCTGCATTCCTCGACAAGCAGGGCCTCAGCGACGCCGCCCGCAAGCGTCACGATCATCTGAGCAGCGCCTGCCCGCGTGTGGCGAAGTCCAGCGAACTGACCCGGCTGCTGACCTTGATCGACCAGTTTCCGACGATGCTGCGCATGCAGCAACGCCAGGGCCTGTTACGCGGTCTGCGCAAGACCATCGAGAAGCGCATGGACAAACAATGGCGCAAATTGCGCACGGCGATTGCCGAGCCGGATCATGATCGCCACGACCTGCGCCTGTTGATCAAGCGTGTGCGTTACGCCGCCGAGGCGTACCCGGAACTGAGCCATCAACCCAAGAACATGCAGGCGCGTCTCAAGTCGGCACAGAGCGAACTGGGTGACTGGCATGACCATCTGCAATGGCTCGCGCAGGCCGGCGAACAACCTGATCTAGCGCCGTGCATTGCCGGTTGGCAGATCGGGATCGTGCGGGCCGAGCGCAAGGCCGAGGCATCGCTGAAGCGTCTGGCGAAGGCCTGTTTCTGAACGCTGGCTTTATGAAGTCTTTTCCTACGGTAAACAGGTCATTCAGGCCGCAATAATGGCCGATATGTAGCATGTCAGTGAGGAGGGGGATGAGTACCATCATCCCTACTCACATCGAATCACGCAGGGACGCCCATGACCTTCTCCGAATTGATCGCCGCAGTACGTGACAACCCCGGTTCCGTCACCATTCCTGCCGAATGGTCCCAGGGCCGGGCTTGCTTCGGCGGTCTCATGGCAGCGTTGAACTACGAGGCCATGCGCGCCCAGGTGCCGGAAGGGCGACCTGTGCGTTCACTGGCCATCACCTTTGTCGGTCCTGCAGAGCCTGGCGTGCCGATCTCGTTCGAAGTCGAAATCCTGCGTCACGGCAAGGCGGTGAGCCAGATCCTCGGTCGCGCTGTGCAGAACGGTCAGGTCATGACGTTGATGCAAGGCAGTTTCGGCGCTTCACGGGAGTCGATGATCTCGGTCAAGGCAGACGCTGCGCCCGACCTCAAACCGGTCGACGCCTGCCCCGAGCTGCCCTTTGTCAGCGGCATCATGCCGGAGTACCTGCGCTTCATGGAGATTCGCTGGGCGCTGGGTGGTCTGCCATTCAGCAACACGCCGTCACCCGCCGTTGGCGGTTACGCACGCTTCAGGGACACCTCGCAATCGGAGCCGATGACCGAGGCGCATATTCTGGCGCTGGTCGATACCTGGCCGCCTGCGGTGCTACCGCATCTGAACAGACCTGCGCCCGGCAGTTCGCTGACCTGGACCATCGAGTTCGTGCAGCCACAGCCGGTGCTCGATACCCTGCAATGGTGCAGCTACCGCGCAGTCATCGAGCATGCGCGTGACGGCTACGGGCATACCGCTGCAGCGATGTGGACGCCTGAGGGTGAGTTGATCGCGATCAGCCGTCAGACAGTGACGGTGTTTGGCTGACTGGCATGGTCAGACGATGCAGGCCGTCTGTTATCAAACTACACGTAGTCTGCTGAGTGAACACGTTTTTGTGGGAGGCACTACAACGTCTTTGACGCAGCACTGTGCCAGGGACACAGGGCATCTTCCACAGTCCATGCTTTGTGTAAGACCGGGCTGTTAACGCTACCGCCGATGCCGCTCCTTCCAGGCCCGCCACCATGCACCACTGAGCACGAAGCGCGGGAAGGTCACGAATTGCTCGACCAGCAGGCGTTTGACCGCATCGCAGCGATCACTGAACGGTTCAGGTGACTGCTGTTCCAGCGTGTGGCCGTGACGCTGAAAAGCCAGCGCCGCTACCAGTCCGATGACGCCGATAGCAATCGACGAGACGCTGAGTGAAAACAGCCCGTCAACGATCAACAGCGCTGCCAGGATGAACAGGGGAACGGCGATCAGGTGCAGCACCAGATTCGCCGGATGCCGATGATTGTCTGCGTAACCGCGCCACTGCCATGTGTGTAAATTGGGAAGTCGCTTGCCCATACTGCTGTCCTCTTCAATGCATTCAACGCATGTTTCAATGCATGAAGAATAGGCCCGACCCCGACAGGCCGCGAGTCAAGCCTGACTATCGGTGTGATAGCGTTTACAAACAGCCGCTTACAGCTTGAGTTGGCCGATGGCGGTGTTCAGTTCGCCCGCCAGTATCGCGAGTTCGCCGCTGGTATTGGCCGACTCCACGGTCTGGGTCACAGTGCGTTCTGTCACATCGCGAATGCTCACCACTGCCCGATTCATCTCTTCCGCAACCTGACTCTGTTGCTGAGCGGCCACTGCGATCTGCGTATTGCTTTCACGCATCTGCGCCACGGCGCCAGCAATCGCCGCCAATGCCTCACCTGCTTCACGGGCCTGCTGCACGCATTCATCGGCCTTGTACGAGCTGTCCTGCATGAAATCCACCGCGTCGCGTGTACCGCTTTGCAGGGCTGAAACCATGGTGGTGATTTCGTCGGTAGACGTCTGTACACGCTTGGCAAGGTTGCGAACTTCGTCAGCGACCACGGCAAAGCCGCGCCCCATCTCGCCGGCCCGCGCCGCTTCAATCGCGGCGTTGAGCGCCAGCAGGTTGGTCTGCTCGGCAATGCTGTGGATCACATTGACCACGCCATTGATCTTCTGGCTGTCGGCGGCCATGCGCTGGATCATTTCGGCGGTCTGCTGCACGCCGCTGGACAGCCCGGCAATCGAGACCTGCACGCGGTCCACCACCGCCTTGCCGCTGCCTGCCAGCGCATCCGCGGTCTGTGACTGATCACGCGTGGTGGTGGCGTGCTGAGCGATGTGGTGCACGGTAGCGGTCATCTCGTTGATGGCCGTGGCAACCTGATCGGTTTCGCTCTGCTGGCCCAGCATGCCGTGACGCACCTCAGTCATGCCGGACGCGAGGTGCGCGGCTCCCTGATCGAGTCGGATGGCGGTCTGCGACACCGTGGCGACCACGCGCTGATACCCGGCCTGCAACGCATTGAACGCCTTGGCCATCTGCCCGACTTCGTCGTCACTGCGGTTGGGCACGCGTGCCGAAAGGTCACCGCTCTGTTCGACATGCAGCATGACGTCTTTCAGCGTGTTGAGCTGGCTGAGCAGAAAACGGATCAGTAACTGCGAAGCGCCCAGCATCACAATCATCAGGACAAACACGGCCAGGGCGTAGTGAGCAAAATGCTGTTCGAGTACATCGGCAAAGGTCGGTGCATGGATGAGCGCTGCGCCGCTGGCAGGCAGTGGCTGGGTAGCGGGCCATTGGGCGATCAGTTGCGCAGCGTTGTGCGCCGATTCCTCACGCGACTGCTGCTCCAGATGAACGGCGTACAGCACCAGCAGCAGGGTGGTGATGAACGCGACCGCGTTTACCGCCCAGAATTTGTACTTGAGTGACAGGTTGCCAAGCCATGAGCGCATGAGGGGTCTTCTTCGATGATCGGTAGAAATAGCAGCAAGGTGCCATCACTGTATTCCGGTCATCAAAGCGACCTTTGACGCGGATCAAGAAAACTGCGGATTTTCGTCGGCGGCCTGTTCCACGACTGGCAAGCCAAAGAACTCACGGGCACACGCTGTGCTGTGACGCGCCAGATCCTCCTGGGACTCGCCTCGGTGCAGCGCCACTTCGCGCAGCACTTCGGGCAGATAGGCGGGTTCGTTGCGACCGTTTTTCGGTTTGGGCCTCAGGCTGCGCGGCAGCAGATAAGGCGCGTCGCTTTCCAGCATCAGTCGGCCGCGGGGAATGTTACCCACCAGCGGGTGCAGATGGGTGCCACGGCGCTCGTCGCAGATCCAGCCAGTGATACCGATGTGCAGGTCCAGGTCCAGATAGCTGAACAGCGCAGCCCGCTCGCCAGTGAAGCAATGCACCACCGCCGCAGGTAAACGGTCCCGGTAATCGCGCAGGATTTCCAGCATTCGCTGATTGGCGTCGCGCTCGTGCAGGAACACCGGCAGTTGCAGTTCCACAGCCATGGCCAGGTGCGCTTCCAGCACTTTCTCCTGTTGCGGGCGAGGGGAGAAGTCGCGATTGAAATCCAGCCCGCATTCACCGACGGCGCGTACGCGGTTTTCCTTGAGCAGGGCATGCAACTGTTTCTCGGTGTCGCCGGTCCAATCGCTCGCCGAGTGAGGGTGTATGCCTGCCGTGCAGAACAGTCGCTGCGCACTGTCGTCCAGTTCCAGACACAGCTGCAAGGCTTCTTCGCTGCCTTCGACGCTGGTGCCTGTCACCACGAGTTGATCAACGCCTGCAGCGTAGGCACGGTCGAGTACCGCCTGTCGCTGCGAAGCGAAGCTGGCGTTAGTCAGATTGACGCCAATGTCGATGAGTTGCATGGTGCTACCTCCAGCGCAAGGCTGCCGAGCATATCAGAGCTTCGGTAAAAACAAGAAAACGCTGGCTATTCAAACGGTTGAGCTCAAGGACTCGATGCTTTTCTTCAATGTTGATGCTGCTGCGTGACTTCCAGAGTTCCTTTTTCCTGTTACGGCGATGCCACTGGGGAATGAATGATCCGATCCGCGCTTGTGTCCATCGCCTGCCTTCTGCCGCTTCTGACGACCTTCTCGGGTGAAGTGTCTGCGCGTCCGGTCACGTCTGCCGGGCCTGTGGTCGCTGCACCGCACGCGCCGCCCGTGCGCGATCTGGCCGCGATTCGCAGCAGCAAGGTGCTTCGGGTGCTGGTCAATCAGAGCCGCAACAGTTCCGGCGATGTGAAGGGTCAGGAAATCGGCGTCGAGTATCATCGGCTGGAAGCGTTCGAGCGCTACCTCAACAGCCATGCCCGCGACGGGCAGAAGGTCACCTTCAAAGTCATCCCCAAAGCCAAGAATCAACTGCTCAGCGCTCTGCAGCGCGGCGAGGGTGATCTGATCGCGCCTGGCGAGCTGCTGGATGTGAGCGATGCCAAGGGCGTTCAGGCCAGTAATCCGATCATTCATGACGTGCCACTGGTGCTCGTTGGCCTGCGCGGTGATCGCAGCCTGCGGCGCGTGGAGCAATTGTCCGGTCGAACCCTGAGCCTGGCCACCGGCAGCGCTGCGGACGAAGCCCTGCATCAGGTCAATCGGCAACTGGAACTGCGCAAGCTGCCGCCAGTGAAGATCGAATGGGTTGATCCCAGCCTTGCCGTCGAAGACGTGCTGGAGATGGTCCAGGCTGGCATCTACCCGATGACGCTGGTCGAGCAGCCGATTGCCGAACGCTGGGCCGGGGTCATGCCCAAACTGCGTCTGGATCGTGGGCTTTCCCTGAAAACCCACGGCGATGTGAGCTGGTTCGTGCGCGATAACGCCACCATGCTGCGCGCCAGCATCGATGACTTCCTCAAGGACTACAAACCGTCCAGCCGTCAGGATGTGGCCTTTGAAAAGGCTTACAAGAACATGTACCGGGTCAATAATCCACTGGTGCGCGGCAACATTCAGCGCCTCGAACAGTTGCGCCCCATGCTGCAACGCCATGCCGATGCGCAGGGCATGGACTGGCTCGACCTGGCTGCGTTGGCGTTCAAGGAATCCAAGCTCGACCCGTCTGCGAAAGGCAGTGGTGGCGCAACGGGGCTGCTGCAGATCACGCCCTCGGCGGCCAAAAGCGTCGGTGTCTCGAATATCCAGAATGCCGATGACAATATTCGCGCCGGATCACGTTACATGGCCTCGATCAAGCGCAAGTATTTCTCTAGCCCCAGGGTCAACGAGCGTGAGCGCATGGCGTTCACCATGGCCGCTTACAACATGGGGCCGGAACGGGTTCAGAATATGCGTGATGAGGCGCGCAAGCGTGGGCTCAATCCCAATCAATGGTTCTTCCAGACCGAGCGCATCGCGATGGAGCAGGGCGGCGCCAACGTCGTCACCTTTGTCAACAGCGTCAACAAATACTACCTGGCCTTCGACCGTCAGCGCGATGCGCTGGAAAAGGAAGGCTCCGGGAAATCAACGGTCAGGCGTTAATCGAACAATTCGATAGGTATGTGCCATTTATTGCCGTTTTCACATGAGTAATTTTGATTATGATGGCGCCAATCCCACTTAATCAACGATGGAACGCACTCGCATGAACAGCCTGATCAAATCCGTACTCACCACCCGCGCCGGTTATGGCCTGACCATCCTGCGTGTCATTGTCGGTATCGCTTTCATCGCGCACGGCAGCCAGAAACTGTTCGGCGCGTTTGGTGGCTACGGTCTGGAAGGCACAGCGCAGTACATGGAAAGCCTGGGCCTGACGCCTGGTTATCTGATGGCGCTGCTGTCCGGCGGTGCCGAGTTCTTCGGTGGTCTGGGTCTACTGGTCGGCCTGCTGGCCCGCCCGGCTGCGGCATTGGTGACCGTGTTGCTGCTGGTGGCTATTTTCACCGTGCACATCGGCAACGGCTTCTTCATGGCCAACAACGGTTTTGAATATGCGCTCGCCTTGCTGGGTGGCGCGCTGGCTGTGTTGATCGAAGGCGCAGGCAAGCTGTCACTGGACCGCCTCATCGCGCGATAACCTCTGCCGCTTCCAGACTGAAGGCCCACGTGAAAGTGGGCCTTTTGCGTTTCAGCAGGATTGTAGGGCAAGGTAATTGACAATGAAGGGCGGGCTTCTCTAGGATGCGTGCTCAAGCGCCGATTTAACAACTACTTGCGGGGCGCCTGACAAGGCTCGAACCTTGTCGAAATACCGCTAAAACGTTGGTTCGGTGTTGCCTCTCACCGCTGCCCAGCGGAGCTTTTGAGGCAGAGACAAAACCATGAACAACCTGCGCCCGCTTCTTCGTCTGTCCCCGATCAGCACTGTGCTGACGCGCAAGAATCCGAAAATCCTTCTCGCCGGTTCCCATCAGCCGACGCTGCTGCGTTATCTGGACGGCTGGCCACGTCGCCGTGGCGGCTCCTGTGCCTTCCTCATCCAGTTTGTCGACGCTCACCAACCGCTCAGCCATTTCGCCAATGATCAGTTTGATCTGGCAGTGATTCAGTCACCGGATGCAGAGCAGGTAGAGCAGGTGATTCGCGACCTCACCCGGGTGGCCCGGCAGGGTTTGATCACCTTCGGCTGAGAAGGCATTATGCTGGCCCCCACCGAATCGCCTGACAGGCAGAATCGCCGCCTTATCAAAGGATTAGGTGTGGTGTCTGCATGCGATTGGTTTATTGTGCTCTAGCCTGCCTGACGCTGTCGGGCGTTGCATTGTCTGCCCAGGCCCGAAACGCTACTGAAGGCGAACGTTACCTCTGTCGCTGGGGTTCGACCATCGCCAGTGGTGCGCAAGCGGCGAAGCTTTCGGGTGTCACCCGCTATGGTGCGCGGCAAAAGCTTCAGGCGCGCAAGTTCACCAAACAGTGGATGCGTCCGATGGCGCTGGGCATTACCGAGCAGACTTACGACAGCGACTCGCGTCTCAAGCCCGACAGCGTCAGGCAGATTTATTACGACGGCTGCATCCGCCACGAGGTGGCGCGCCGATAGCGTTTCGACCCCTGTCGAGTTGATGTTTGTGTTGATGGAGGAACGTCTTGAGTACAAAGATCATCACTAAGCAGGGGCACGATGCCCTTAAAAAAGAACTCGACTATCTCTGGCGCGAGCATCGCCCGGACATCACCCAGAAGGTCGCCTGGGCGGCCTCTCTGGGGGATCGCAGCGAAAATGCGGACTATCAGTACAACAAGAAGCTGCTGCGCGAAATCGACCGTCGCGTGCGCTACCTGCGCAAGCGTCTGGAAGACATGCGCGTGGTGCAGTACTCGCCCGAGCAGGAAGGGCGGGTGTTCTTCGGTGCCTGGGTCGAGATCGAGAACGAAGACGGCGACCTGAAGAAATTTCGCATCGTGGGCTACGACGAGATTTATGGTCGCAACGACTATATCTCCATCGACTCACCGATGGCGCGGGCGTTGTTGAAGAAGGAAGAGGGCGACGAAGTGATCGTCAACACGCCCGAGGGCGAGAAACTGTGGTTCGTGAACAGTATTGTTTATGAGCAGTGAGGACAGTATCCCGCTCGCGAAGACGCTGCGGGGATCTTTTCAAGCAACACGTCTCTTTCTGAAGAAACACAATTCGTGGGAGGCGCCACCACGTCTTCGACATAGCGCTGTCGCGCATCAAACTCAGTGGGAGCGGACTTGTCCGCGAAAAGACCAGTACATCCGACGAATATTCATCGCCTGAAATACAGTATTCGCGGACAAGTCCGCTCCCACAAAATCCAGTTTCTTCAGTGACTTATGGGTTGTTTGATAAGAGGCGGTTTGCCGGCGATTGGGTTTTTCAGGCGCTATTTCAGCGGCTGAATTGACGCCATCGCCGGCAAGCCGCCTCCCACGGTGTTTACTGCGTTCACGCTTGCAATCAACCCTCCCGCAGCACCGTCAACGGGCTGGCATTCAGCGCACGGCGTGTGCCGAACACACCGGCACCGCCCACCAGCAGTGCGCCAATCAGCGGCAGCAGCAACAGCCACGGATGCGGGCTCCATTCCAGCGAGAAGGCGTAGCGGTACAGCACAAAGCTCACCAGCTCGCAGCCCAGCGCCGCCAGCAGTCCGCTCGCAGCGCCCAGCAGGCCAAACTCGATCCTGCGTGACTTGATCAGCAATGCCCGCTCTGCACCCAGGGCACGCAGCAGAGCGCCCTGACGGATGCGCTCGTCCAGCGTCGCCTGCAAGCCCGAGAACAGCACGGCAACACCGGCGGCCAGTACAAACAGCAAGACGAACTGCACGGCCAGCGTGACCTGATCGAGGATGCTGCGCACCTGCTCCAGCAGGGCTTCCACGCCCAGAATGCTGATGGCCGGGAAGGCCCGCGACAGCTCGACGATCTGCTTGTCCTGACCTTTGGGCAGGTAAAAACTGGTCAGGTAAGTGGTCGGCAGATCGGCCAGTGTGCCGGGCTGGAAGATCATGAAAAAGTTGGGCTGGAACGTATCCCAATTCACGTCTCGCAGGCTGGTGACGACAGCTTCGCGGGTCAGACCGCCAACGATGAAACTCAGGCGATCTCCCAGCTTGATCTGCAGGCTCTCGGCGAGTTTGGTTTCGATTGATACCCCGGGCGTGGTATCGGCCTGACCGGTTGCGGGCAGGTCTTTCCACCATTGTCCGGCGGTCAGTGTGTTGCCTTCGGGCAGGTCGGCAGCCCAGGTCAGGCTCAGGTCTCGCCGGGTGGCGTTCTCGCCGCGTGAGTCCTTGGTGACGAAATTGCCCACCGGCTCGCCGTTGATACTGGTCAAGCGTCCCGGCACCACCGGATACAGTGGCGCCGAGTGAGTGGACAGCTTGCTCATGGCCTGGGCGAAATTCTCTTTCTCAGAAGGCAGCACATTGAGCACGAAATAGTTCGGCGCATCCTTGGGCAGCTGATTTTGCCAAGTGTCGAGCAATTCGCCACGCAGCAGCGCGATCAAACCCATCGACAGCAGAATCAGGCCGAAGGCCAGCGATTGACCGGCAGCGGCCAGCGGATAACGCAGCAGTTGGCCCAGACCCAGGCGCCACGGCAGCGACGCCCCGGACAATAGACGGCGCAGGCTCTTGAGGCCCAACAGCAACAGGCTGCCGAGCACCAGCGCCGCAACGATGCCGCCACCCAGCAGGGCGAAGGTCAGGACCAGATCCAGGCTCAGGCGCCACATGATCAGGCCCAGCGCCAACAGCGCTGCGCCATACACCAGCCACGAACTGGCAGGGATGGGCAGCATGTCCCGGCGCAACACACGCAACGGCGGAACGCGACCCAGCGCCGCCAGCGGCGGCAAGGCAAAACCGGCCAGTGCTACCAGACCCGTACCCATGCCAGCCAGCGCGGGCAGCAAGCCGCCCGGCGGCACGGTTGCAGGCAAGAGATTTTGCAGCAGCGCGAACAACCCCAGTTGCGCCAGCCAGCCAAGCATCGCACCGCTCAGGCTCGCCAGCAGGCCGATGATTGCCAGTTGCAGACTGAACAACGCCATTGCTTCGCCTCGTGACAGACCCAGGCAGCGCAGCAGCGCGCTGGCGTCGAAGCGTCGTGCAGCGAAGCGTGATGCCGACAGCGCAACCGCAACACCCGCCAGCAGTACAGCGACCAGACTGGCCATATTCAGATAGCGTTCCGCCTTGCCCAGCGCGCCTCCAATCTGCTGGCTGCCGTCGCGGGCATCCTTGATTTCCTGATGCGGTTCCAGACCCGGCTCGATGGCTTTGCGATAGGCGGCGAGTGTTTCCGGCGGACCGCTCCACATTTCCCGATAAGTGACCCGACTGCCCGGCTGCACTACGCCTGTGGCGGCAAGGTCCTGCAGGTTGATCATTACCCGTGGGGTGAGGCTGTAGAAATTGCCGGCGCGGTCGGGCTCGTAGGTGAGCACACGGGTCAGTTTCAAGGTCTTGGCACCGACGTCGATGTCGTCGCCAATCTTCAGGTTCACGGCAGGAAACAGTCGTGCCTCGGCCCAGGCTTCACCGGGTTTCGGTCCGCTGCCTGCCTCTTCGGTCTGGTACAGCTCGGAGGCGCTTTTCAGCTCGCCGCGCAACGGGTAGGCATCGTCTACCGCCTTGATGCTCGACAGTTGGATACCAGCGTCCGTGGCGATGACGCTGGAGAAGATCACGATCTGCGCATGCTTGAGTTGCAGCCGCTCGCCTTCCTGAACCTGTTCCGGGCGGGCAGGGCTTGAGCCTTCCAGAATCAGATCGGCCCCCAGGAATTCGGTGGCGCGCAGCAACATTGCGCCGTTCAGGCGTGCACCGAAATAGCCGATGGCAGTGCTGGCGGCCACGGCCACCAGCAACGCAAAAAACAACACCCGCAATTCGCCTGCGCGGGCATCGCGCAACAATTGGCGGGCAGCGAGGCTCAGCAGACGAACAAAAGGCAGGCGTGCCATCAAGGCTCCAGCGGGGCGACCAGGCGGCCCCCTTCAAGACGGATCAGGCGTCGGCAGCGATGGGCCAGACGCTCGTCGTGGGTAACCAGCACCAACGTCGTGTTGCGTTCCTTGTTCAGCTCGAACAGCAGATCGCTGATGCGCTCACCCGTGTGACTGTCCAGGTTGCCGGTGGGTTCGTCGGCGAACAATACGTCGGGATGGGCGGCGAAGGCGCGAGCGATGGCAACACGCTGTTGTTCACCGCCGGACAGCTGACGCGGGGTGTGGGTCAGGCGTTGGCCCAGACCGACCCGATGCAGCAGATCGCGTGCCTGTTCGCGGGCGTCGCGGCGGCCCTCCAGTTCCATGGGCAGCATGACGTTTTCCAGGGCATTGAGGCTGTCGAGCAGCTGAAACGACTGGAAGACAAAACCGACGTGCTCGGCACGTACCCGGGCGCGCTGGTCTTCATCCAGCTCACTCAGGTTGCGACCGGCGAGGATGACCGAACCGGCGCTGGGCAGATCCAGGCCCGCCAGCAGACCGAGCAGTGTGGATTTGCCCGAACCCGATGAGCCGACGATGGCCAGTGTGTCGCCCTTGTTTAGTTCCAGGGAGAGTTCGTGCAGGATAGTCAGGTCACCTTCGGTGCTGGGGACCACTTTACTGAGGCTTTGGGCACTGAGAATACTTTCACTCATGGAGAATCCGATGCGTGCGTGGTTTTTAAGTGCTGGCCTGGGGTTGCTGCTGCTGTCACAGGGCGCAGTGGCGGGCACGGTGTTGATCGTTGGGGATAGTATCAGCGCGGCTTTCGGCCTGGATACCCGCGTGGGGTGGGTCAGCCTGCTCGAACAGCGCCTCAAGGAACAGGGTTTCGACGATAAGGTGATCAATGCATCGATCAGTGGCGACACCAGTGCCGGAGGCCAGGCGCGGCTGCCTGCGCTGCTTGCAGAGCATAAGCCTGAGCTGGTTATTCTCGAACTGGGTGGCAATGATGGCTTGCGTGGCCAGTTGCCTGCTCAATTGCAACAAAACCTTTCGTCGATGATCGACAGCTCTCGCGCAGCCGGTGCGAAGGTACTGTTGTTGGGGATGCGGATCCCGCCCAACTATGGCCCGCGCTATACCAAGGCCTTCGAAGAGGTCTACAGCAATCTGGCCGAAGAGAAAAAGGTCCCGTTTGTGCCCTTCTTTCTGGAGGGCGTCGGGGGTGTTCCGCAGTTGATGCAGGCCGATGGTCTTCATCCCGCAGCCGCTGCGCAGGGAAAACTGCTGGAAAATGTCTGGCCGACGCTGAAACCGCTGCTTTGAGGCTTTTCCAGGCGGGAGCTTTCGGCTAATGTGGCGCCCCCGATCTGGAGCCCCCCATGCCGCGTCCCGCCTGGTCCCTGTATGCCTACCAAATGCTTGAGCCTGATGAACAGCTGGATCTGTTCGCGTGTCAGGAAGTGCGGGTGCATCTGATTGCTCGTCAACTGGAACTGGGCGGCTCGATCGATCGCACCTTGTGCGGTACCTTGCTACCGGCTCAGCCGCACCTGTCGGCGGTGCAAACCGATGCGCTGCGTGATGAGCGCCTGTGTCCACTGTGCAAGGCCATTCTCGATGCCCAGCGGCGTGGGATGAACCCGATCTGGCCTGAACTGTAACCTTGTCAGCGTGTTCACCCCTGCGGATCTCCCCGAATCGCCGGGTGCGGGTGTACACTTCGAATCTTTCCCATATCGCCGTTACTCGAAGGATCTTCCCGGATGTTGTCGCGCATTCCAGCCGTTGCCCGCTGTCTGTCACTTGCTGCTCTCTGCGCGGCGAGCTCCGTTCATGCACTGGAGTTTCCGTTGCCGCCACCCGGCGAGGACATTGTCGGGCAGGTGCAGGTCATCAAGGCCAAATACGAAGACACGTTCGCTGACATCGGCACCCAGTACGATCTGGGCTACCTGGAAATGATCGCGGCCAACCCCGGTGTCGATCCGTGGTTGCCGGGAGCAGGCAAGGACATCGTGCTGCCAACCCGTTTCATCCTGCCGCCGGGTCCGCGTGAAGGGATCGTCATCAACCTGGCCGAGTACCGCATGTATTACTACCCGAAAGGGCAGAACGTGGTGCACACCTATCCGCTGGGTGTAGGTCGTGAGGGCTGGGGTTCGCCTATCGGCGTCACCAAGGTAACGGCCAAGACCCCGAATCCGACGTGGACGCCACCGGCATCGATCAAGGCCGAACACGCTGCCGATGGTGATCCGCTGCCCAACGTGGTTCCGGCAGGCCCGGACAACCCGCTGGGGCCGTTCAAGTTCGGGCTCGGGATGTCCGGTTATCTGATCCACGGTTCGAACAAGAAATTCGGTATCGGCATGCGCACCAGCCACGGCTGCTTCCGCATGTACAACAACAACGTGCTGGAACTGGCCGACATGGCACCCGTCGGCACGACCGTGCGCATTATCAGCGAGCCCTACAAGTTCGGTCTGAGCGGCGGCAAGGTCTATCTGGAAGCGCACACGCCAGTGGACGATCTGGGCAATCCTTCGGTGGTCGACAAGCACACGGCGGTCATCAACGCCTTGCTCAAGCGTGACGATCTGGCCAACAACCTGCGCATGAACTGGGATCTGGTGCGTGATGTGGTTGCCGCGGAAGATGGGATGCCGGTAGAAATCGCGGTGCCGGGCACGGCTCCTGCTGCGGCTGATGCGCCGGTGGTTTTTCAGTGATTTGAAGCGCGTTACCTTTTTATGATCGTGCCCATCCGCGTGGGCACGCAGCCCAAGATGATCTGCGCCACATTCGAGAGCGGACGCGGAGCGTCCTGGGCGGCGTTACCACGCTGGAGCGTGGGAACGATCATGGACTTCAAGCACACTGATCGTGCCCATCGCTCCGCGTGGGCATGCCTCCTGTGACGCTCCGCGTCACAAATGGCACAGACTGCGGATTCAGTGAGTCGAGCGCATGGCTCCAGTCACCTTTTCGCCCCTCGGCGACGTACTTTGACGGGGCAAAGTACGCAACCCCCTGTGCTCAGCCTTTACCCGCGTCGCGTTCTGCGGTGTTCATGCCATCGCGCTACAAAAGCACACCAGTGCCGTTGCGTCTCCAGATTGCCAGATGACCTTTGTATAGCGATGAGCGCAGAGCCTACTTGGATGTAACGCTGAGCGCATCGCCTCGGAAGCGATCATGCTCCATGCCTCTCAAACGTCGCCCAATAAAAAAGCCGACCCGCTGCCGGGTCGGCTTTTTCAACAATCCCGAGGGGACTATTACTTGCGGCTAGCCTTGTCCAACATGCGCAGTGCGCGCTCGTTGGCTTCGTCAGCAGTCTGCTGAGCTTTTTGAGCTGCAGCCAGTGCTTCGTCAGCCTTGCGGTAGGCTTCGTCGGCACGTGCTTGCGAACGGGCTGCTGCGTCTTCGGTAGCTGTCAGACGAGCTTCGGTTTCTTTGGATACGCTGCTGCAACCGGTGGCCAGAACTGCTGCCAGAGCCAGAGCAGAGAATTTCAGAACGTTGTTCATCGTGTTCCCCTTCAAGGACTTATTTCAAATTAGTCATCTCTCGAAAGTGAGAAAATGACCGGCGTACATAGTACCCATTGTTTGTAGTAAGTAAACGGAGGAAGCGCAAGAAGCGCATAAATTTCTTGGCTTTGAAAGTGTTCCGCGTTACTTCTCATGCAAACTGTCTAAAAACTATCCACTTTGCTGTGGCTGGCCACTGCTGTAAAGCTGACAACAGCCTTATCGAAACGGTTCCTGTATGACCGCGCAGACAGTGATGGATGTTGGCTTCATATCGGTCATCCTGTGTCCGCTGTAGAGCCTTTTATTCGGCGGATCCAATGCATCGACGAGCACAAGGCAAGTGCCTGAATCGATCGTGTTGAACTGCCGCGCAAGGGGCGAGCGAGTGTTGGCTATGCCTTGCCGTGGTTTTATGCTTTTTTTATAGCTATCGCACTTGAGCATCTCCGGTAATGACGCCTACTATTTACAGGTGCTCTTTGTTGAGATCGGCCAGGCTCTTCCCGGTGTCAAAAACAGGCACAGGGTGGCGTAGATGTTCCTTCGCCGGAAAAAGATCGGTAAGGTAGGGGTCAAATTCCAAGACCCGCGAGGAGTAGCGATGAGCGAGGCGTTGTCCATCCACCATGATCAGACCGGCCATCAGTTCGAAATCAATATCGATGGCCATCGGGCCTACCTGACCTATATGGATCTGGGGAAACAGACCCTGGATTTCTATCGGACTTTCGTCCCGGATGCATTGCGCGGCAGGGGCATCGCTGCTGCCCTGACCGAGAAGGCACTCGACTACGCCGACAGCATGGGCTACACCGTTATTCCTTCCTGCTCCTACGTTGAGCGTTATATGGAGCGCCATCAGCGACAGGCCGCGAAGATCTGATCTGCATCACGCTGTAATCGACACCTGCAAAAACGCCGAGCATTGCTCGGCGTTTTGGTGTGCGTGACCGATTACTTGCGCTTGCGCGCCGGTAATACACCCTTGAGCTTGGCGTGCATGCCGCGCAGGTTTTTCTCGGTGCTTTCCCAATCGATGCAGGCATCGGTGATGGACACGCCGTATTGCAGTTCCGACAGGTCCTTGGGAATGGCCTGACAACCCCAGTTCAGATGGCTCTCTACCATCAGACCGATGATCGACTCGTTGCCTTCCAGGATCTGGTTGGCGACGTTTTCCATGACCAGTGGCTGAAGGGCCGGGTCCTTGTTGGAGTTGGCGTGGCTGCAGTCGACCATGATGTTCGGGCGAATGCCGGCCTTGTTCAGGGCCTGCTCACAGAGCGCCACGCTCACCGAATCGTAGTTCGGCTTGCCGTTGCCGCCGCGCAGCACCACATGACCGTAGGCATTGCCTTTGGTGGTCACGATGGACACGCCGCCTTCCTGATTGATACCCAGGAACCGGTGCGGGCTGGAAACCGACTGCAGGGCGTTAATGGCGACGGTCAGGCCGCCGTCGGTGCCGTTCTTGAAGCCGACTGCCGACGACAGGCCCGAAGCCATTTCGCGGTGCGTCTGGGATTCGGTGGTGCGGGCACCGATGGCCGACCAACTGATCAGGTCCTGCAGATACTGCGGGGAGATCGGGTCCAGCGCTTCGGTTGCGGTCGGCAGGCCCATTTCGGCCAGATCCAGCAGCAACTGACGGCCGATATGCAGGCCGTCCTGGATCTTGAACGAGTCATCCAGGTACGGGTCGTTGATCAGGCCTTTCCAACCCACGGTAGTGCGTGGTTTCTCGAAATAGACGCGCATGACCAGATACAGGGTGTCGGACACCTCTGCTGCCAGCGCCTTGAGGCGCTCGGCGTATTCCTTGGCCGCTTTCAGGTCATGGATCGAGCATGGGCCGATCACGATGAACAGGCGGTGATCGTTGCCGTCGAGAATATTGCGGATCACTTCGCGACCCTTGCTGACCGTGTGCAGGGCAGCGTCGGTCAGGGGGATTTCGCGCTTGAGCTGATCCGGTGTGATCAGAGTCTCGTTGGATGCAACGTTGAGGTCGTCAATCGGTAAATCAGCCATCGTGTTACTCATCAGGTCGCGGGTACTGGCCGCCTGCGATCCCCTGTGCGGCGGTGCCCAGCAGGTTGAGCGCAGTGGGGAGCGGAACCTTAGCGCGTTATCGCGCTGTTCGACAATGGGCAAAGCGGCGTATCGGGCCTGTTTACCGCGACCTGACGGCCTTGAAGCATCTGTCATTTGCAACCACTGGCGCTGCAACGGATAGTGTACGGCCAGAGGTGAGGGCTATTTCGTTGACTGAACTGCAACTGAGCGACTTTGACATTGATCACCAATTGCTTGAGCTGACCGGCACGTCGCTGGTCATTTTTACCAGCGTGGGCTGCTCTGCCTGTCGCTGGGCCAGGCAGCAGTTGCCTGGGATGGGCCTTGCGGTTGATCGCCTGTGCTGGATCGACGCCCAGGACAATGGTGGCGCGGTGCAGCGCTACGAAGTGTTTCACCTTCCAGCACTGTTTCTGGTGCGCGACGGAGCCTTCCATGGCGCAATTCGCGCCCCGCTGAACGTCAAGGGTCTGGCTTCGGCACTGGACCGTGCACTTGCCAGCCCACCCGACGAATTACCCTGATAAGACAGTCAGCCAGAGAGACGTTATGAGCAGTGAAATCAGACGCCCGCGAATCGGTATCGTGGGCACCGGGGCCATCGGCGGTTTTTATGGCCTGATGCTGGCTCGCGCCGGATTCGATGTGCACTTTCTGCTGCGCAGCGAGTTTGATGCCGTCGCGCAAAACGGCCTTCGGATCAACAGTGCGGTGCATGGCGATCTGCAACTCAACCCGGTGCAGGCCTACTGTTCGGCTGTCGATATGCCGCCGTGCGACTGGTTGCTGGTCGGCACCAAGAGCACCGGCAATGCCGAGCTGGGACCGGTCATCGGCGCGATGGCTGCCAATGGCGCTAAAGTTCTGTTGTTGCAAAACGGGCTCGCGGTCGAAGACCAGTTGCGAGCGGTTCTGCCGGACAGCCTGCACATACTGGGCGGCTTGTGTTTCGTCTGCGTCCACCGGACCGCGCCCGGCGTCGTGGCGCATCAGGCGTTCGGGGCAGTGAGCATCGGCTATCACAGCGGCCCGGCGGTTGATGAAGCGGAGCGCCTGTCCATTGTCGAAGCCTGTGCGCAGTTGTTCCGGCAGGCCGGTGTCGAATCGCACGCCATGCCCAGCCTGCAACAGGCCCGCTGGCAGAAGCTGGTGTGGAACGTCCCGTTCAACGGGCTTTCGGCGCTGTTGCGGACCAGCACGTCGCGCCTGATGAACGACCCCGCCAGTCGTGAGCTGGTGCTGGCCTTGATGGACGAGGTGGTGCAGGGCGCAGAGGCCTGTGGTCATGCCTTGCCGGAAGGCATTGCGCGGCATCTGTTCACGGTGACCGAAAGCATGCCCGACTATAAACCCAGCATGCACCATGACCTTATCGAAAAACGCCCGCTGGAGCTGGATGCCATCTATACCCGGCCTCTGGCCGCTGCGCTCGATGCCGGCGTTGACATGCCGCGCGTGCGAACGCTGTATCAGGCCCTGGCCTTTATTGATCGCGACAATCGCTGAAGAGGCGAGGAAGCAGACATGACAACAAACGCCGAAGATCACAAACTGGTACTGGCCATTTCATCCAGAGCGCTGTTTGATTTGAGCGACAGTCATGCGGTTTACATGGCAGAGGGTGTCGAGGCGTACCGCAAGTATCAAATCGAACACGAAGACGAGATTCTCGAGCAGGGCGATGCCTATCTGCTGGTCGAGAAGCTGCTGAGCCTCAACGCCAGCCTGAGCAAGGCGCGCGTCGAAGTGGTTCTGGTGTCGCGCAACAGTGCCGATACCGGGTTGCGCGTGTTCAACTCCATCCAGCATTACGGGCTGGACATCAGTCGGGCGGCGTTCGTCGGCGGGCGCAGTCCTTATCCCTATCTGGCCGCGTTCGGCTGCCATCTGTTTCTGTCGACCCATGCGGAGGACGTGCGCAGTGCGCTGGATGCCGGGTTTGCGGCGGCAACCATCCTGTCGGGTGGTGCGCGACGGGCGGCCAGTCCCGAGTTGCGCATCGCGTTCGATGGCGATGCGGTGCTGTTTTCCGATGAGTCGGAGCGGGTCTATCAGTCCGGCGGGCTGCTGGCCTTTCAGGCCAGCGAACGAGAGTCGGCCCGTGAGCCATTGCGCGGTGGGCCGTTCAAGCCGTTTCTGGCAGCGCTCAATCTGCTGCAACGTGAATTCCCCGAGGCAAGCTGCCCGATCCGCACCGCACTGGTCACTGCCCGTTCGGCGCCTGCCCACGAGCGGGTCATCCGCACCTTGCGTGAATGGGACATTCGGCTCGACGAATCGCTGTTTCTCGGCGGGCTGCAGAAATCGGCGTTTCTTGAGGCGTTCGCTGCGGATGTGTTCTTCGACGATCAGCCGGGGCACTGCGAAAAAGCGCGTGAAGTGGTAGCAACCGGCCACGTTCCCCATGGGATCACCAACGAAATCAAGCTTTGAGCGGACAGACCGCCAATTGTCCGCCGTCGCGGTCTTTGGCGCACTGCTAAGCTCAATCAATCTCCGCCAATGTGGCTGTCCGGGAGGTTGTATGGTTCGTTCGATGCTGTATGCCACAGACCTCGGTCTGTATGCGCCCTATGTGACACAGCATGCGCTGGCACTGGCCCGGACGTTCGATGCCGAACTTTACGTTATCCATGTCGTTGAACCCATGGGGCTGTTCGCCGAATCGGTGCTGCAGAGCTATCTGGGCGAGGATGCGTTGAGGGAGCTTCACAGCAGGGGCGTGAGTGCGTTCATGGATGGAATAGAGCAACGGATGCTCGACGGGTTTCGTGAGGAACTGGGTGAAGGTCACAAAGACCTGTCTTTCATTCGCACAGTGCGGGTCGTTCAGGGAGAACCCTCCAGCGTTATTCTTGAGCAGGCGCGGAAACTGGATGTGGATTTGCTGGTGGTGGGCAGTCACAGCCACCGGGCGAAAGAGGGCGAGTCGATAGGTCGTACGGCCGCCAGGGTTTTACAGCTTTCCGATGTACCGGTTTACATGGTGCCCATGATGCAGAACAGAGGGCGAGGGTAGAGCGACGGTTCGAGAAGGTCTAATTGGCTGTTCAAGTGAAATCGAGCGTGCCATCGCCCCACAAAGGTGATAAAAAGTTCTAGAGTTATTCGCCTGACCATTAATCCAGTTATATACCGTCGCTGATGCCCCTAGGGTTTATCTGCTTTGAGGGATACATATGAAGCTCCAACAACTGCGCTACATTTGGGAAGTGGCGCACCACGACCTCAACGTTTCCGCGACGGCACAGAGCCTTTACACTTCACAGCCCGGCATCAGCAAGCAGATACGCCTGCTTGAGGACGAACTGGGGGTCGAGGTGTTTGCGCGCAGCGGCAAGCACCTGACGCGTGTCACACCGGCAGGCGAGCGCATCATCACCACGGCAGGTGAGATTTTGCGCAAGGTCGAAAGTATCAAACAGATCGCTCAGGAGTTCTCTAACGAGAAGAAGGGCACGCTGTCGATTGCAACCACTCACACTCAGGCGCGTTACGCATTACCGCCTGTCATCAGCAATTTTATTCGGCAATACCCGGACGTAGCACTGCATATGCATCAGGGGTCGCCTACTCAGATCGCCGAAATGGCGGCTGACGGGACTGTTGATTTCGCCATCGCCACCGAAGCGCTCGAGCAGTTCAGTGACCTGGTTATGATGCCGTGCTATCGCTGGAACCGTTGCGTCGTGGTGCCTCAGGGCCATCCCCTGACCAAGGTGCCGAAGTTGACGCTGGAATTGTTGGCCGAATACCCGATTGTGACGTACGTATTCGGTTTCACCGGTCGTTCCAAACTGGACGAAGCCTTCAGCCACCGTGGTCTGGTGCCCAAGGTCGTGTTCACAGCGGCAGATGCCGACGTGATCAAGACCTATGTTCGCTTGAATCTGGGTGTGGGTATCGTCGCCAGAATGGCGGTGGACGAAGAACTGGACAGCGATCTGGTGATTCTGGATGCCAGCGACCTGTTCGAGTCCAGTGTTACCAAGATTGCATTTCGTCGCGGCACGTTCCTGCGTGGCTTCATGTGCGACTTCATCGAGAAATTCGCCCCGCACCTGACTCGCGAAGTCATGGCCAAGGCGATTACCTGCCATAACAAACAGGAGATGGAAGAGCTGTTCGCCAATGTCGAACTGCCCGTGCATTGATCGGGCACAGCTGACACAGCGTCATTGCGGGCAGCACTCGATGCCCGCAATGAGCTGGGCTGCAGTCGGTCAGACCTTGGCGATCAGGTTGCCCGAATGCAGACCACACTCTTTCTGAGTGGCTTCTTCCCACCACCAGCGACCTTCACGTTCGTGCTGGTTCGGCAAGACCGGACGCGTGCAGGGCTCGCAACCAATGCTGATGAAGCCGCGCTCGTGCAGGCTGTTGTAAGGCAGCTCCAGCATGCGGATATAGCCCCAGATTTCCTCACTGCTCATCTGCGCCAGCGGGTTGAACTTGTAGAGCGTCCGCTCGGGCGTCGAGAAGGCCGTATCGATTTCCATGACCGCCACTGCGCTGCGGGTACCAGGGCTCTGATCACGTCGCTGGCCCGTTGCCCAGGCTTTGACGCCTGACAGCTTACGGCGCAGCGGTTCGATCTTGCGGATGCCGCAGCACTCGCCATGGCCGTCACGATAGAAGCTGAACAGCCCCTTTTCCTTGACGAAAGGTTCGAGCTTGCTCTGATCCGGCGAGATGATCTCGATGTCGATCTTGTAGTGCTCGCGGACCTGCTCGATGAACCGATAGGTTTCCGGGTGCAGACGACCGGTGTCGAGGCTGAATACCTTGACGTTCTTGTTCAGTTTCCAGGCCATGTCCACCAGCACCACGTCTTCGGCACCGCTGAAGGAAATCCACAGCTCGTCACCGAAATGTTCGAAGGCCAGTTTCAGAATGTCCTGCGCAGACTTGTTCGCATAAGTCGTCGCCAGCTCGGCGACGTCGAAAGGTTGGCTCATCAGGCGGCTTCCTGGGTAAAGGGTGGCGCTTAAGCGCTCGTGATGGCGGCAATGGTAACAAAATCCATCGTTGCATGGCCGCTTCGCTGGCCCTTGTGATGCGTTGCGCGGGGTCTGACGAGCGGCTAGAGTGCCGCTTCCCTTTGTTTTGAAGTGTCCCTTGAGGAGCGTTCTGTGGAAATTGCCTGTCTCGACCTGGAAGGTGTGCTGGTCCCGGAAATCTGGATCGCCTTTGCCGAAAAAACCGGTATCGAATCGCTGCGCGCCACCACCCGGGACATTCCCGACTACGACGTGCTGATGAAGCAGCGCCTGCGCATTCTTGACGAGCACGGCCTGAAACTGTCGGACATTCAGGAAGTGATCGGCACCCTCAAGCCGCTGGACGGTGCGGTGGAATTCGTCAACTGGCTGCGCGAGCGGTTTCAGGTGATGATTCTGTCGGACACGTTTTACGAGTTCTCCCAGCCGCTGATGCGCCAACTGGGTTTTCCGACCTTGCTATGCCATCGCCTGATTACTGACGAGACCGACCGGGTGGTGAGCTATCAATTGCGCCAGAAAGACCCCAAGCGTCAGTCGGTGCTGGCCTTCAAGAGCCTGTATTACCGCATCATCGCAGCAGGCGATTCCTATAACGACACCACCATGCTGGGCGAAGCTGACGCTGGCATCCTGTTTCACGCCCCTGAAAACGTGATCCGCGAGTTTCCGCAGTTTCCGGCGGTGCATACATTCGAAGACTTGAAGAAGGAATTCATCAAGGCATCGAATCGAGAATTGACGCTCTAGCCCGATTTTGATGGGTTCTTGCGCTCTCGTGTCGTCACATTCGAGAGCGGACGCGGAGCGTCCTGGGCGGCGTTACCACGCTGGGGCGCTCATCGTTATAAATAAGTCCGCAAGCCGCCTCCCACAGTCCGTGGTCGCAGCAAGACTCGGGTATAACGCTGAGCACAAACATAGGCATGATCGGCGTGCCTGAGATCACGCTGATCGTTCCTACGCTCCGCGTGGGAATGCCGCCCAGGACGCTCCGCGTCCGCTCTCGAATGTGGCGCAGATGCTAGCCCAAGCTCCAGCGTTATCCACGTCATGCGCCCGGCTAACTGAATCCGCAATCTTTGCCATTTGTAACGCGGAGCGTCACGGGAGGCATGCCCACGCGGAGTGATGGGCACGATCAGTGTTGAGGCGGACTTGTGTATAGCGATGAGCGCCGGAGCGTGGGAGCGATCATCACGGCCGGATCATGACAGCGCATTCAGCGTCTCAAGCAGTACGCGCACCTTGGTGAAGGTCTCCTGATATTCCGCTTCGCACTCGGAATCCGCTACGATGCCGCCGCCGCCCCAGCAGGACACCTGTCCGTCCTTGACCAGCAGGCTGCGAATGGCGATTGAGCTGTCCATCTGCCCGCGTACGTCCATGTACATCAGTGAACCGCAATAGATGCTGCGCCGCGTGGGCTCCAGTTCGTCGATGATCTGCATGGCCCGGATCTTCGGCGCGCCGGTGATCGAGCCGCCGGGGAAGCTGCCTGCGATCAGGTCCAGTGCATCATGGTCTGCCGCCAGTTCGCCGGTCACGCTGCTCACCAGATGATGCACGTTGGGGTAGGTTTCGAGGCTGAACAGTTGCGGGACTTTCACTGAGCCGATTCGGCAACTGCGCCCCAGGTCATTGCGCAGCAGGTCGACGATCATCAGGTTCTCGGCGCGATCTTTTTCGCTGCTCAGCAGTTGCCCGGCGAGTTCGGCGTCCTGTGCCGGGTCTTTGCCACGCGGGCGGGTGCCTTTGATCGGCCGGGTTTCGACCTGCCGGTCGCTGACCTTAACAAAACGCTCGGGTGACAGGCTCAGGATCGCGTCGTCATCCGGCAAGGCCATGAAACCTGCAAACGGCGTCGGACAGGCCGAGCGTAGAGCCCGGTAGGCTTGCCACGGATCGCCCGAGCAAGGTGCCTGAAATCGCTGGGTGAGGTTGACCTGATAGCAGTCGCCTGCCTGGATATAGTCCTGAATCCGCTCGAACGCTTGCTGGTAATCGCTGGCGCTGATGCTGGCGGCAAAAGGCCGTTGCAGTGAGAACGGTGTCACGTCGGGTGCCGGTTTGCCTTCGAACAGCTCAATCAGGTGTTCGCACTCGGCCTCGGCCATGACCGGATGAAAGATCAGTTGACTGGTCTGCGCCTGATGATCGCTGATCAAGGCCCAGCCATAGAGTCCCAAGCGTGCATCGGGCAGTTGCAGGTCGTCGATGGCCTGACCTGGCAGAGGTTCAAGTCGCCGCCCGAAATCATAGCTCAGGTAGCCGATCAGCCCGCCTGCGAAGGGCAGCGCGCAGCCTTCCGGCAGGCTGGCACTGCCCAGTGCCGCGAGGCTTGCGCGCAGCCGTTCGATGTAGGCGCTGCCGGTTTCCTGCGTCCCGACTGTCAGCTCCTGCAAGGGCCAGGCGCTGAGCAGGTCAAAGCGACCCCGATCGGCTACGGGTCTTCCGCTGTCGAGCAGGATCGCGCCCGGTGCCTGGCGAATGCGTGAGAAGTACTCGGCCGGGTCTGGGCTGTAGGGCAGGGGATGAATCAGGCAGGTGGGCATGTCGAAACGTCAGTATTGAGGCGCGGCCGGGGATTGTAGTCCTGTGGACTGTCGCCTCCTAGGGGTATGTCGGGATTGGGCAGAGACTGATCGTTCTCAGGCGCCGGGTACATGGCCGAACAGCGCCTGTACGAACTCGACCCGTTCCTGAGGCGTTTCCTGCCGGCCTTCCAGCGCCAGGTGCTCAATGCGCGCCTCGACCGCCTGAGTGCGGTGTGTCAGGCCGCTGTCATTGGCGATCTGAATGTTCAGACCGGGGCGGGCATTAAGCTCAAGGATCAGCGGTCCCTTGTCCTGATCGAGCACCATGTCGACGCCTATATAGCCCAGCCCGCACAGCTCATAGCATTCGGCCGAGAGTTTCATGAAGCCGTCCCAGTTGGGCAACTGCACGCCATCCACCGAGTTGGTGGTGTCCGGGTGTTTACTGATGATGCTGTTCAGCCAGGTGCCTTGCAGGGTGATGCCCGTTGCCAGGTCAACACCCACGCCGATGGCGCCCTGATGCAGGTTGGCCTTGCCGCCCGACTGACGGGTAGGCAGGCGCAACATGGCCATGACCGGGTATCCCATCAGCACGATGATGCGTATGTCCGGCACGCCTTCGTAGCTGATGCTCTTGAAGATCGGGTCCGGCGTGACGCGGTATTCGATCAATGCGCGGTCGCGGTGTCCACCCAGCGAATACAGGCCGGTCAGGATGCTGGACACCTGATGCTCGATTTCCGACTTGCTGATGATGCGCCCGGACACTGTGCGATAACGGTCTTCGAAGCGGTCGGCGATCACCAGGATGCCGTCGCCGCCTGCGCCCTGTGCCGGTTTGATCACGAAATCGCTGCGTCCGCCGATGATCTCGTCGAGCTGGTCGATTTCCTTTTCGGTCGAAATCACGCCATACATTTCCGGCACATGAATGCCAGCCGCGATGGCGCGTTCCTTGGTGATGATCTTGTCATCGACAATCGGGTACAGGCTGCGCTTGTTGTACTTGAGCACGTAATCGGCGTTTCGCCGATTGATGCCCATGATCCCGCGCGCTTCCAGCGCCTTCCAGGTTTTCCACCAGCCGATCACTTGGCCTGTTCCTCTTTCAGGAAGGCCTTGAAGCGCATCAGTTCTGTCAGGCGGTAGCCACGGTATCTGCCCATCGCCAGCATGAAACCGACCAGCACCAGCAACACTGCGGGGAAGGTGAACACAAAATAGGTCAGCTCCGGCACGCTCATGATCAGGTGCGCCAGGGACGCCGCGAACAGCGTACCGATGGCCACTTTCATGGCGTGGCTGGCGCCGCGTTCTTCCCAGGTGATCGACAGGCGTTCAATGGTCATGGTCAGGATCACCATCGGGAACAGCGCCACCGACAGGCCGCGTTCCAGCCCCAGTTTATGGCTGAACAGACTGATGGCGGCGATCAGTACCACCACGAAGGTCAGTACCACCGACAGGCGCGGCAGCATCTGCAGCTTCAGGTGCTCAAGGTAGGAGCGCAGCGACAGCCCGAGCGCGGTGATCACCGTAAACAGCGCAATACCGAAGCCTAACTGGGTTTCGCGGAAGGCCAGGGCGATCAGTACGGGGGTGAACGTGCCCAGCGTCTGCAGGCCGATCAGGTTGCGCAGAATCAGGATAACCAGCACGCCAATCGGGATCATGACCATGATCATGAACGTCTGCTGGGTCTGCAGTGGCAGGCCATACAACGAATAGGCGAGGAAATCCGAATCAGTGCTGGCGTCGGTCAGTTTGGCCAGACGCATGGCATTCATTTCGCTGTTGTTCAGGCTGAAGGTGACCTGCACCTTCTTGCCGCCTTCGACCGTGACCAGATTCTCGTCACCGGTCCACCACAGCAGGCGATCGTCCGGCAAACCGGCTTCACCGGTGTCCGGGTTGAAATACAGCCATTCCTTGCCATTGAAGCTGCGCAGCCACAGTTCGGGCGTTTGCGGCTGACCGGCGTCCAGGCGAATGGTGTGAGCCTTTTCCATCGGCACGTGGGCGATGGACAGCAGCAACTCAGTGACCTGGGCTTTCTTGCCGGCAGACGTATCGCCCGCCAGCAGAAGCTTGACGTTGTCGTCGTTCAGGTTGTTGACGCGCTTGATGGCCTCGGTGATGAAGGTCTCGACATCCGCCGAGTGTTGGCGAATGGGCGCCAGCAAAGCTTCGGCAGCGACTTTCTCAGGGCCTTCGACGGGCAGGCTGTCTCTGAAGATCGGGCCTTTGACCTTGGGCTTGTCGCCGCTGTAGCGCTTGGTCAGCACCAGTCGGTAGTAAAGCGTCTGGTTGCCGGTGGCACGGCGGGTCGACCAGGTGACGCGGCGATTGCCGTCGCCACGGTTGACGCTGACGCCGTAGTTGTTGGAGATAAAGCTTTCATTGAGGCTGATGTAGTCGTGCGCCAGCGGCGGCACGAACATCTGGATCTTGACCGAGTCCTTGGGGTTGGCGACAAATTCGACCTTGGCATCGATGTTCCACAGGTCGTCGGTTTCGTCTTCGGTCACCGGAATGCCGAGCGCCAGTATCTGATAGGCCGTGATTGCGATGCCAAGCGTGACGAGCACCGTGATCAGGATTTTCAGATGGAGCGTAAGAGCGCGCATGTATTTACTCTGCGTTTTGAGCGACGGAAGCGCAGCCAGGCTTCCCTGCCGCATATTTAAGACTTGGATCGACCAGCGCATCGAAGTGTTTCAAGGCTTCGGAGCCGATCAAAAGCGGGTATTGGAAAGCACTTCGGTCGGTCAAGTTCACTTCTATGGTGCGTAAAACTTCACCCATGCAGACCGACAGGCTGATGACTGGGCGAGCGGTGTACTTTTTTTCGTCATCCGGGTCACGGTCATCGGCGCGGCGCTTGATCTTGCTGACCCGCGCCAGCGGTCGTTCTATGGGGTGCGCATGGCTGTCGTCGATGGCCAGATAGAAACGTACCCAGCTTTCGCCATTGCGTTTGAAGTGCTTGATGTCGCGCGCGCTCAATGAAGCCGTCTTGGCGCCAGTATCCAGCTTTGCGGCGACCTCAAGGTCGATATCAGCGAGTCGCGCGTACTCGTTCAGGCCGTAGACAGTCTTGTTGGCTGCGACGCTGAAGGCAGGCAGAAGCAAAAGGCAAAACAGAGTGGCGAGGGTATCAAGTCTCATAAATCCTGGCGCAATGAGCGCAAAACTTCAGGGTCAGGGCTCAAACGGGATGGGCCTGATGACGAAAAAAAACAGGGATGCAGGCTGGAGTCCGGGGCCGGGCAGCGCTGAATAAATGTGGCGCGCAGTCTAGCATGAAGCCTTGCCGCTGCCAGTTTTGTGACAGCGTCCGGCATCCTCCGCAGTCTGTGAAAAAACTCCCGTGCATTAGACGATTGTCGACAATCTTTGGTTTTTCTTTGACGGATTGCATGCGTATAGCTAGATTTAGCTCTATTGAAATTCAAGGTGTCGACAATGTTGGGTGCGCTTGAAGAAGTTACAGTGTTGGCGGACGATTCGGAAACCCTTTCCGAGAACGTTTTTCGGCGTATTCAGGCGGCCATCGTCAAAGGCGAGATCGCGCCCGGCAGCAAGATTTCCGAGCCGGAACTGGCCCGTACCTATGGCATCAGCCGTGGCCCGCTGCGCGAAGCGATCCATCGTCTCGAAGGCCAGCGTCTGGTGGTCCGCGTGCCGCATGTCGGCGCCCGCGTGGTCTCCCTGAGCCATGCCGAAATGATCGAGCTGTACGAAATCCGTGAATCCCTTGAAGGCATGGCCTGTCGGCTGGCGGCCGAACGCATGACGAGCGAGGAGATCGACGAGTTGCGTCGGGTACTGGACACCCACGAGCGCGACGCTGCGTTTCAGGCCGGTGTCGGCTATTACCAGCAGGAAGGCGATTTCGACTTTCATTACCGGATCATTCAGGGCAGCGGCAATCGCACCCTCAGCCAGATGCTCTGCGGCGAGCTATACCAGCTTGTTCGCATGTACCGCATCCAGTTTTCGACCACGCCGAACCGACCCCGCCAGGCCTTTGCCGAGCATCACCGCATTCTCGACGCGATTGCCGAACGCGATGGCGAGCTGGCTGAATTATTGATGCGCCGCCATATCGGTGCGTCCAGACGCAACATCGAGCGCCATTATCAGGCGGCTACCGACCGAGGTGAATCATGAGTCGCGACACCACAACTCCCGGGCAGCGTTTTCGTGACGCGGTTATCAGCGAACAGCCGTTGCAGGTGGTTGGCGCAATCAATGCCAATCATGCTCTGCTGGCCAAACGTGCCGGGTTCAAGGCGATTTATCTGTCCGGTGGCGGAGTGGCTGCAGGCTCGCTGGGTATTCCGGACCTGGGCATTACCGGGCTTGAAGATGTGCTGATCGATGTGCGACGCATCACCGATGTCTGTGACCTGCCGCTGCTGGTCGATGTCGACACCGGTTTTGGTTCGTCGGCATTCAACGTGGCGCGTACCGTGCGTTCGATGATCAAGGCCGGTGCGGCTGCCATTCACATCGAAGATCAGGTCGGCGCCAAGCGTTGCGGGCATCGTCCGAACAAGGAAATCGTGTCGCAGCAGGAGATGGTCGACCGCATCAAGGCCGCCGTCGATGCGCGGACCGACGACAGTTTCTTGATCATGGCGCGCACCGATGCGCTGGCGGTCGAAGGTCTTGATTCGGCCCTGGAACGGGCGGCGGCCTGCATCGAAGCCGGTGCGGACATGATCTTCCCGGAAGCGATCACCGAGCTTGCCATGTACAAGCAGTTCGCCAACCGCGCCGGTGTGCCGATCCTGGCCAACATCACCGAGTTCGGTGCCACGCCGTTGTTTACCGTGGACGAGCTGCGCGACGCTGATGTATCGCTGGTGCTCTATCCTCTTTCGGCATTCCGCGCCATGAACAAGGCGGCGGAAAATGTCTACGGCGCGATCCGCCGCGATGGCACCCAACAGAATGTGATCGACACCATGCAGACCCGAATGGAGCTGTACGACGCCATCGATTACCACACCTTCGAGCAGAAGCTCGACGCGCTGTTTGCGCAGAAGAAAGGCTGAAAAAAAGCCCGCTGATCGTTCCCACTCCTGCGTGGTAACGCCGCCCAGGACGCTCAGCGTCCGCTCTCGAGTGTTTCGTGGCGCACGAGCGGGATATTCACATGATCATTCCCGACAATTTCAAGAGCTGGAGAATGCAATGGCTGAAGCAAAAGTATTGAGCGGCGCAGGTCTGCGGGGCCAGGTCGCCGGACAGACTGCCCTGTCCACCGTCGGCATGGCAGGCGCTGGCCTGACCTATCGTGGTTATGACGTTCGCGAGCTGGCCGCCGAAGCGCGCTTCGAAGAAGTCGCCTATCTGCTGCTCTACGGTGAGTTGCCGACCCGGATGCAACTGACCGCCTACATGCAACGCCTCAAGGAAATGCGCGAACTGCCTCAGGCCCTGAAAGAAGTACTTGAGCGCATACCTGCCGACACCCACCCGATGGACGTGATGCGCACCGGGGCCTCGATGCTCGGCACCCTGGAGCCGGAGCGCAGCTTCGAGCAGCAGCGCGATTCCACCGACCGTCTGCTGGCAGCCTTTCCGGCGATCATGTGCTACTGGTACCGCTTCAGCCATGAAGGCAAGCGCATCGACTGCATCACGAACGAAGACTCCATCGGCGGGCATTTTCTGCACCTGCTGCTGGACAAGACGCCCAGCGAACTGCACCGCAAGGTCATGGACGTGTCACTGATCCTGTACGCCGAGCACGAATTCAATGCTTCGACGTTTACCGCACGCGTCTGCGCATCGACCCTGTCCGACCTGTATTCCTGCATCACGGCGGCTATCGGCACCTTGCGCGGTCCGTTGCATGGCGGTGCCAACGAGGCGGCCATGGAGATGATCCAGCGTTTCGGCTCGGCTGAAGAGGCGACCCAGGGCACGCTGGGCATGCTGGAGCGCAAGGAGAAGATCATGGGCTTCGGCCATGCGATCTACAAGGAATCCGACCCGCGCAACGAGGTGATCAAGGGCTGGTCGAAAAAGCTCGCCGATGAGGTGGGTGACACTGTGCTATTCCCTGTGTCCGAGGCCATCGACAAGGTCATGTGGGAACAGAAGAAACTGTTTCCCAACGCGGACTTCTACCACGCGTCGGCCTACCACTTCATGGGCATTCCGACCAAGCTTTTCACGCCTATCTTCGTCTGCTCGCGCCTGACGGGCTGGGCGGCGCATGTGTTCGAACAGCGCAGCAACAACCGCATCATTCGTCCGAGCGCCGAGTACACCGGCGTCGAGCAGCGCAGCTTCGTGCCCATCGAGCAACGCTGAGCCAGGTGGGCAGGGGAGCCGCCGATGAGCTTCCCGCCTGCTTTTCGAAACCTGATTTAGCCGCTATGAACCGAGCCCAGCAATGAACAGTGAATTTCGCAAACCGCTTCCCGGCACCCGGCTGGACTACTTCGATGCACATGCAGCCATCGAAGCCCTCAAGCCCGGTGCATACGCCACCTTGCCTTACACCTCACGCGTGCTGGCCGAAAACCTGGTGCGTCGCTGTGATCCAGCGACCCTTAATGCCGCGCTGACCCAGTTGATCGAGCGCCGCCGCGACCTGGATTTTCCGTGGTTTCCGGCGCGTGTGGTGTGCCACGACATCCTGGGTCAGACCGCGCTGGTCGACCTCGCAGGCCTGCGCGATGCCATCGCGTCCCAGGGCGGCGACCCTGCGCTGGTCAATCCGGTGGTGCCGGTCCAACTGATCGTCGATCACTCGCTGGCCGTTGAGTGCGGCGGCAATGATCCGCAGGCATTCGAGAAGAACCGCGCCATCGAGGATCGCCGCAACGAAGACCGCTTCCACTTCATCGACTGGACCAAGCAGGCGTTCAAGAACGTCGAAGTGATCCCGCCCGGCAACGGCATCATGCACCAGATCAATCTGGAGAAAATGTCGCCGGTGGTTCAGGTGCTCGACGGCGTGGCGTTTCCCGACACGCTGGTCGGCACCGACAGTCACACGCCGCATGTCGATGCGCTCGGCGTGATCGCTATCGGCGTGGGCGGCCTTGAAGCGGAAAACGTGATGCTGGGGCGCGCGTCCTGGATGCGTCTGCCGGACATCATCGGGGTCGAACTGACCGGTCGCCGTCAGCCCGGGATTACCGCTACGGACGTGGTATTGGCCCTGACCGAATACCTGCGCCAGCAGAAAGTGGTGGGCGCGTACCTGGAGTTCTACGGCGAAGGCGCGGCCAGCCTGACCCTGGGCGACCGGGCGACGATTTCCAACATGGCGCCTGAGTACGGTGCCACGGCCGCGATGTTTTCCATTGACTCGCAGACCATCGATTACCTGCGTCTGACCGGCCGCGAGGATGAACAGGTCAAGCTGGTGGAGCTGTACGCCAGGCACACCGGATTGTGGTCCGACAGCCTTGAACAGGTTGAATACGAGCGCGTGCTGAGCTTCGATCTGTCCAGCGTGGTACGCAACATGGCCGGGCCGTCGAATCCGCATGCGCGTGTGGCGACGTCCGATCTGGCCGCCAGAGGCATTGCCGGGCAATGGGACGAAGTGCCGGGGCAAATGCCCGATGGCGCGGTGATCATTGCCGCGATCACCAGCTGTACCAACACCAGCAACCCGCGCAACGTGATCGCCGCAGGTCTGCTGGCACGTAACGCCAACCGCCTGGGTCTGACTCGCAAGCCCTGGGTGAAGTCCTCGCTGGCGCCCGGTTCGAAAACCGTGGCGTTGTATCTGGATGCTGCCGGGCTCACCACTGAGCTTGAGCAACTGGGTTTCGGCGTGGTGGCCTTTGCCTGCACTACCTGCAACGGCATGTCCGGGGCGCTGGATCCGGTCATCCAGCAGGAAATCATCGACCGCGATCTGTACGCGACCGCAGTACTGTCCGGTAACCGCAACTTCGACGGACGTATCCATCCTTACGCCAAACAGGCATTTCTCGCCTCGCCGCCGCTGGTTGTGGCCTACGCGATTGCAGGTACGATCCGCTTCGATATCGAGAAGGATGTGCTGGGCGTTGTCGAGGGCAAAGAGATCCGCCTGATGGACCTCTGGCCGAGCGACGAAGAAATCGACGCCGTGGTGCAGGCTTCGGTCAAACCTGAGCAGTTTCGTCAGGTCTACATCCCGATGTTTGCCATCGAAGAACATACCGGTCCCAAGGTCGAGCCGCTGTACGACTGGCGCCCGATGAGTACTTACATCCGCCGTCCGCCTTACTGGGAAGGCGCGCTGGCCGGAGAGCGAACGCTCAAGGGCATGCGCCCGCTGGCGGTGCTGCCGGACAACATCACCACCGATCACCTGTCGCCGTCCAACGCGATCATGCTCAACAGTGCCGCCGGTGAATATCTGGCGAAAATGGGCGTGCCGGAAGAAGACTTCAACTCCTACGCCACCCACCGCGGCGATCACCTGACCGCCCAGCGCGCCACGTTCGCCAACCCGCAACTGGTCAACGAGATGGCGGTCGTCGAGGGCAAGGTCAAGAAGGGCTCGCTGACCCGGATCGAGCCGGAAGGCCAGGTCACGCGCATGTGGGAAGCCATCGAAACCTACATGGCGCGCAAACAGCCGCTGATCATTATCGCCGGTGCCGACTACGGCCAGGGCTCGTCCCGTGACTGGGCGGCCAAAGGCGTGCGGCTGGCGGGCGTCGAGGCGATTGCTGCCGAAGGTTTCGAACGTATCCATCGCACCAATCTGGTCGGTATGGGCGTGTTGCCGCTGGAGTTCAAACCGGGCACCAACCGACTGACGCTGGGCATCGACGGCAGCGAAACCTACGACGTCATTGGCCAGCGTACGCCGCGAGCAACCCTGACGCTGGTGATCACTCGCAAGAACGGCGAGCGCCTGGAAGTGCCGGTGACCTGTCGTCTGGATACCGGCGAAGAACTTTCCATTTATGAAGCGGGCGGCGTGCTGCAACGCTTTGCCCAGGACTTCCTCGAAGCGACTGTGTCTTGAAATCAGAGCAGCGCTGATCGTGCCCATCGCTCTACGCTCGTCGTTAGTGCGATGGCATGAACACCCCCGAATCAGTGTCAGGACGAAGGAGCCGCGGCGAAGCCGGGGCCGGAACCGGAGCAAAGGACTTTGGCTACTTTGGTCCCTCAAAGTAGCGCGCCGTAAGGGCGCAAAGGTGGCCTGAGCCGGGCGCTTGGCTCACTGAGTCCGCAATCTGTGCCATGTGTGACGCGGGGCGTCACGGGAGGCATGCCCACGCGGAGCGATGGGCACGATCAGTGTTGAGGCAGACGTGTGTATAACGATCAGCGCAGAACATGGGAGCGGTCGATGACCGGGACAGGAACAGACATGACTCATTTACCGCAAATCCGAATCCCCGCCACCTATATGCGTGGCGGTACCAGCAAGGGTGTGTTCTTCAACTTGCTTGATCTGCCCGAGGCTGCGCAGGTTCCAGGTCCGGCAAGAGACGCACTGCTGCTGCGCGTGATCGGCAGTCCCGATCCGTATGAGAAACAGATTGATGGCATGGGCGGGGCGACGTCCAGCACCAGCAAGACCGTGATCCTGTCGCGCTCCAACAAGGCCGATCACGATGTCGATTACCTCTTTGGTCAAGTGTCCATCGACAAGCCGTTCGTGGACTGGAGCGGCAACTGCGGCAACCTGTCGGCAGGGGTTGGCTCGTTCGCGATTCTCAGCGGTCTGGTGGATGCCAGTCGCATTCCGCAGAACGGTATTGCCACGGTGCGCATCTGGCAGGCCAACATCGGCAAGACCATCATCGCCCACGTGCCGATCAATCAGGGCGAGGTGCAGGAAACCGGCGACTTCGAGCTGGACGGCGTGACCTTTCCCGCAGCCGAGGTGCAACTGGAGTTTCTCGATCCGGCAGCGGACGAAGAGGGCGCCGGTGGCTCGATGTTTCCGACTGGCAATCTGGTAGACGACCTGGAAGTGCCGGGTGTCGGCACGTTGAAGGCAACCCTGATCAACGCGGGCATACCGACCATTTTCATCAACGCCGCCGATATCGGTTACACCGGCACCGAGCTGCAGGGCGACATCAATGGCAGCCCTGAAGCACTGGCGAAGCTGGAAACCATTCGGGCCTACGGCGCTGTGCGCATGGGACTGATCGGGCATGTGGACGAAGCGGCACGTCGGCAGCACACGCCGAAGGTCGCTTTCGTCGCGCCACCGTCCGGCTACGTGTCGTCCAGCGGCAAGTCGGTCGCGACGCAGGATATCGATTTACTGGTGCGGGCCGTGTCCATGGGCAAGTTGCACCACGCGATGATGGGCACTGCCGCTGTGGCGATTGGTACGGCGGCTGCCATTCCGGGCACACTGGTGAATCTGGCGGCGGGCGGCGAAACCCGCAGCGCGGTGCGGTTCGGCCATCCCTCCGGCACCTTGCGGGTGGGCGCCGAGGCGCATCAGCAAGAGGGCGAATGGAAAGTCACCAAGGCCATCATGAGCCGCAGCGCCAGAGTGTTGATGGAAGGCTGGGTGCGTGTGCCGCAGGCCTAGTGCGCTCGGTCGTGCCAATGCTCCGCGTTGGCACCCAGTCCGGGACGCTCCGCGTCCCACGAATCAGTGTCAGGGCGAAGGAACCCCGGCGAAGCCGGGGCCGGAACCGGAGCTAAGGACTTTGGCTACTTTGGTCCCTCAAAGTAGCGCGCCGTAAGGGCGCAAAGGTGACCTGAGTCGGGCGCCCGGCTCACTGAGTCCGCAGTCTGTGCCATTTGTGACGCGGAGCGTCACGGGAGGCATGCCCACGCAGAGCGATGGGCACGATCAGAGTTGAGGCAGACTCGTGTATCGCGATGAGCGCGATCAGGATCTAACGAAATGGCCCCTACTTGAACCGCCGCTCAACCCCTTTCTCCACCAGCACCTTGGCGGAGATTTCTTCCACCGAGAAATGGGTGGAGTTAATGTTCGGGATGTTCTCCCGGCGAAACAGACTCTCCACTTCCCGTACTTCGAATTCGCACTGGGCAAAGCTTGAGTAGCGACTGTTGGGTTTGCGTTCGTGACGAATGGCCGTCAGGCGATCCGGGTCGATGGTCAGGCCGAACAGTTTCTCGCGATGCTGCTTGAGCGCCGCAGGCAGTTGCAGGCGTTCCATGTCGTCTTCGGTCAGCGGATAGTTGGCTGCGCGGATGCCGAACTGCATGGCCATGTACAGGCAGGTCGGGGTCTTTCCGCAGCGCGAGACACCGACCAGAATGATGTCGGCCTTGTCGTAGTAATGCGTGCGCGCACCGTCATCGTTATCCAGTGCGAAATTGACCGCCTCGATGCGCTCCATATAGTTGGAGTTGTGACCGATGGAGTGCGATTTGCCCACCGAATACGAGGAGTGTGAACTAAGCTCCAGTTCCAGCGGCGCCAGGAAGGTCGAGAAAATATCGATCATGAAGCCGTTCGACGTCGCCAGGATTTCCCGGATGTCCTGATTGACGATGGTGTCGAAGATGATCGGCCGCACCTCGTCCTTGTCGGCGGCCTTGTTGATTTGTTGTACCATCGCCCGCGCTTTCTCGACGCTGTCGATATAGGGCCTGGTGAACTTGTTGAACGTGATGTTTTCAAATTGCGCTAACAGGCTTTGCCCAAGGGTCTCGGCCGTGATGCCGGTCCCGTCGGAGATGAAGAAAGCGGATCGTTTCATTTGCGCCCCTGGCCTTAAGCAGTTGACGATTTCTGGATATCATAGGCGCGCTTGCGGGCCCTGAGAGTCTGCATTCTCGCCTATTTTGAAGGTTCGGGTTCGCGCCTGTTCCGAAACGCCTGCGGTCGCGTTGCCGTGACCCCGGTGAATGAGCTTTTCCCAACAATAAACACAGTTAGTGGAGAGATCACCTTGGTAGAGTACGTAGTTTCCCTCGATAAGCTCGGCGTCCATGATGTGGAGCATGTGGGAGGCAAGAACGCATCCCTCGGCGAAATGATCAGCAACCTCGCAGGCGCTGGTGTCTCAGTGCCTGGTGGTTTCGCGACTACGGCCCAGGCCTACCGTGATTTTCTCGAGCTCAGCGGTCTGAACGATCAGATCCACGCAGCTCTGGATGCTCTTGATGTCGACGACGTCAACGCCCTGGCCAGAACAGGCGCGCAGATTCGTCAGTGGATCATGGAAGCCGAGTTCCCCGAGAAGCTCAACGCCGAGATTCGCACTGCGTTTGCCGCGCTGTCGGCAGGCAATCCGAATCTGGCCGTTGCCGTGCGTTCTTCCGCCACCGCCGAAGACCTGCCTGATGCCTCCTTCGCAGGCCAGCAGGAAACCTTCCTGAACATCCGTGGCGTCGAGAACGTCATTCGTGCCGCCAAGGAAGTGTTCGCCTCGCTGTTCAACGACCGCGCCATTTCCTACCGCGTGCATCAGGGCTTCGATCACAAGCTGGTCGCACTCTCCGCTGGCGTGCAGCGCATGGTGCGTTCCGAAACCGGTACTGCGGGCGTGATGTTTACCCTGGATACCGAGTCGGGCTTTCGCGACGTGGTGTTCATCACCGGCGCCTACGGCCTGGGTGAAACGGTTGTGCAGGGCGCAGTCAATCCGGACGAATTCTACGTACACAAAGATACCCTGGCCGCTGGCCGTCCTGCGATCCTGCGTCGCAACCTGGGTAGCAAGGCCATCAAGATGATCTACGGCGAAGAAGCCAAGGCCGGTCGTTCGGTCAAGGTGATCGACGTCGAGCCTGCGGATCGTGCGCGTTTCTGCCTGACCGATGCCGAAGTGTCCGAACTGGCCAAACAGGCCATGATCATCGAGAAGCACTACAAGTGCCCGATGGACATCGAGTGGGCCAAGGACGGTGACGATGGCAAGCTCTACATCGTTCAGGCGCGTCCTGAAACCGTGAAGAGCCGCGCCTCGGCCAACGTCATGGAGCGCTACCTGCTCAAGGAGACCGGCAAGGTGCTGGTCGAAGGTCGCGCAATCGGTCAGCGCATCGGCGCGGGCAAGGTGCGGATCATCAAGGACGTGTCCGAGATGGACAAGGTCCAGGCAGGTGACGTGCTGGTCTCCGACATGACCGACCCCGACTGGGAACCGGTCATGAAGCGCGCCAGTGCCATTGTCACCAACCGTGGCGGTCGCACCTGCCACGCAGCGATCATTGCGCGTGAACTGGGCATTCCGGCCGTTGTGGGTTGCGGCAACGCCACCCAGTTGCTGCAGGACGGGCAGGGTGTGACGGTTTCCTGCGCCGAAGGCGACACCGGTTACATTTTTGAAGGCGAGCTGGGTTTCGACATCAAGACCAACTCGGTCGATGCCATGCCCGAGCTGCCGTTCAAGATCATGATGAACGTCGGCAACCCGGACCGCGCGTTCGATTTCGCCCAGCTGCCCAACGCCGGTGTCGGCCTGGCGCGTCTGGAGTTCATCATCAACCGGATGATCGGCGTGCACCCGAAGGCGCTGCTGAACTACTCGCTGCTGCCGCCGGAAATCAAGGACAGCGTCGACAAGCGCATCGCCGGTTACGACGATCCGGTCGGCTTCTACGTCGAGAAGCTGGTCGAGGGCATCAGCACCCTGGCTGCCGCGTTTACCCCGAAAAAGGTCATCGTGCGTCTGTCGGACTTCAAGTCCAACGAATACGCCAACCTGATCGGCGGCAAACTGTACGAGCCGGAAGAAGAAAACCCGATGCTGGGTTTCCGCGGTGCATCGCGTTACATCAGCGAAAACTTCCGCGATTGCTTCGAGCTGGAATGCCGTGCCCTCAAGCGTGTACGTGAAGACATGGGCCTGACCAACGTCGAGATCATGGTGCCGTTCGTGCGCACCCTGGGCGAAGCGAGCCAGGTCATCGACCTGCTGGCGGCCAACGGCCTGAAGCGCGGCGAAAACGGTCTGCGCATCATCATGATGTGCGAGCTGCCGTCCAACGCGATTCTGGCTGAAGAGTTCCTCGAGTACTTCGACGGGTTCTCCATCGGCTCCAACGATCTGACGCAGCTGACCCTCGGTCTGGATCGTGATTCGGGCGTCATCGCGCACCTGTTCGACGAACGCAACCCTGCGGTCAAGAAGCTGCTGTCCAACGCCATTCAGGCCTGTAACAAGGCTGGCAAGTACATCGGCATCTGCGGTCAGGGGCCTTCCGATCACCCGGATCTGGCGCGCTGGCTGATGGATCAGGGCATCGAGAGTGTTTCGCTCAACCCCGATTCGGTGCTGGAAACCTGGTTCTTCCTGGCCGAGGCGCAAGCGCCGGTCTGATGTGACGCGAAAAAGCCCTGAGCCGTCTTGTGGTTCAGGGTTTCATCAAAAAGAGGCGGTTTTTTCGGAGACCGCCTTTTTTATGCGCCTCACAGCGCACCTACACGCAGTTTCATACAGTCTGTCAGAGGCGACCCGATGCCTTTGAATTTCCGAAAAAGAGCAATATGCAAAGCAGCAGCCACCTATTTCCCGTTGCCTTGATCAGTGCCGAGCGTCGTGGTGATCTGGTCGAGGATGTCTACCGCCTCAAACCTGCCAACAGTCCTGACCCGAGCGTCGAACTGGCCGTGACCCGTCTGGGTCTGGTCGATCAGGCTCATGGACGGGGCATTCCGGTCATTCTGGTACACGGCAGTTTTTCCAATCGCAGGTTCTGGTATTCGCCCAAGGGTATCGGTCTGGGGCCGTTTCTGGCGCGTGCCGGTTATGACGTCTGGATTCCCGAAATGCGTGGACACGGGCTGTCGGCGCGCAATCAGAACTACCGCAGCAATTGCGTGGCCGATTACGCCCGTTATGACGTGCCAGCAATCGCCGCCTTCGTACAAGAGCAAAGCGGGCAGTTACCGCACTGGATCGGTCATTCGCTGGGTGGCACCACGCTGGCCGCAGCGTTGGGCGGCGAATACCTCGGCATCGAAAGCGCAGCGTCAGTGGCGCTGTTCGGCAGCCAGATCAGTCGCAGCTACTGGCCGCTGAAGATTCCCCCGCTGCAATGGTCCAGTCGCCTTCTGCTCAAACGCTTCGAGCACGTGTCCGGTCCGCGTTTCAAGCGCGGCCCGGAAGACGAGCCTATGGGTATATTGCTTGAAAGCATGCGCTGGCACGGTCTGTTCGGGCGTTTCGGTGATCGTCACGGTGACTGGTGGGCAGGCTTGAAAGCCGTTCAGGTTCCGTTGTTGGCAGTGGCGGCAGTGGGCGATCACCAGGATCCGGTGTGGGCCTGTCGAATGCTGTTCGATCAGGTGGGCAGCGAACTCAAGCAGTTTCTCTGTCTGGGCCGCGAGCATGGCTTCAACGAAGATTTCGGTCATGTGCAGATGCTGGTCAGCAAGGGCGCGCAGCAACAGGTCTGGCCCCGAGTGATCGATTGGCTGGGCGAGCGGTCTGCTGAACAGACAGCCGAGTTTCAGGTGGCAGTAGGCAGTTAGCGGTTAAAGTCGCTATAAAGACACTGCACTGCGCAGCACGCTGATCTGCACCATTCTTGAGCCCATGCCTCAATGACAGGAGTTGACCTCATGCACTACCTCACCCCCGATCTGTGTGACGCTTATCCGGACCTGATACAGGTTGTCGAGCCGATGTTCAGCAATTTCGGTGGACGCGACTCGTTTGGCGGCCAGATCGTCACCCTCAAGTGTTTCGAAGACAACTCACTGGTCAAGGAGCAGATTGCTCTGGACGGCAAGGGCAAGGTCCTGGTGGTTGACGGCGGCGGTTCGCTGCGTTGCGCAATGCTGGGCGATATGGTCGCCGAGCAGGCCTCGAAAAATGGCTGGGAAGGTCTGCTGATCTACGGCTGCGTGCGCGACGTGGATATGCTGGCCCAGACCGATCTGGGTGTGCAGGCGCTGGCCAGCCATCCGAAGAAAAGCGAGAAGCGCGGCATCGGTGAGCTGAACGTGCCGGTGACCTTCGGTGGTGTGACCTTCAAGCCGGGCGATTATCTGTACGCCGACAACAACGGCGTGATCATTTCTCCTTCCCCCCTGACCATGCCGGAATAAGCGACGTATTAATGTTCGATGAAGCAAACGCGCAGTGGGGGCTGGTTCATGCCCTCGTATTGGATGGTAAGGGTGGGGCGCGTTTCATCGCCCGGACCGAGCTTCAGGACCTTCAGATGCAGCCGCAGGAAAGCCTGTGGCTGCATTGGGATCGCAGTCATCCGCAGACCCAGACATGGTTGCGCACCGCCAGCGGCCTGAGCGAGTTCGCCTGCGATCTGCTGCTTGAAGAAAATACCCGGCCGCGTCTACTGGCCTTGCCGGACGAGGAGTTGCTGCTGTTTCTGCGCGGCGTGAACCTCAATCCCGGCGCGGAGCCGGAAGACATGGTTTCGGTGCGGATTTTCGCGGCGGCGCAGCGGGTCATCTCGTTGCGGCTGCGGCCCTTGCGCGCCACTGAAGAACTGATTGAGCTCCTCGGCCAGTCCAAAGGCCCCAAAACGGCGTCGGAACTGATTCTCTATCTGGCCCAGTACCTGACTGACAAGGTTCAGGACCTGGTGGGTGAGCTGACTGAATCGGTCGATGAGGAAGAAGAAAAGACCGACGCCGACGAACGGTACAGTCCCGAACATGGCAAGTTGCTGCACATCCGCCGTCGTGCGGCAGGTCTCAGGCGTTTTCTGGGGCCGCAGCGCGATATCTATGGTCAGCTTTCACGGATCAAACTGACCTGGTTCGACAGTGAAGACGCCGACTACTGGAACGAGTTGAACAACAGCCTGACCCGTTACCTTGAAGAGCTTGAACTGACCCGAGAGCGAGTCGGGCTGCTGCTTGAGTCCGAAGACCGGCGTCTGCGCGAGCACATGAATCGCACCCTTTACCGCTTCGGCATCATCACCGGTATCTTCCTGCCCATGAGTTTTCTGACCGGCCTGCTGGGTATCAATGTCGGGGGTATTCCGGGGGCGGAAAATCCCTACGGTTTTCTGGTCGCGTGCGGTCTGATCGTCGCGCTGGCGGCAGGGCAGTGGTGGCTGTTCAGACGGTTGCGTTGGGTATAAGGCTTATACTTATATGTTTTTTCACGAAGCGTTTGTGACTCACCCGCAAAGCGTCACGTCTTTGACTTACATTGCGTGAGGTGCCTGATGCACGATCCGTTTGAAGAATCTTTACGTGACATGCTTAACTCGTCATCCTCCAGCCGGGACGACGATGCATGTCTGGGGCGAGTCCTGAAAACCGCCAACCGCCAGGTCGGTGCCGGTGTGTTGTTCGGGCTGCTGGGCCGTTGGTCCGAGGCGATGATGATCGCACTCAACAACGGTTCTGCCCATGTCGCTCCCGTTTCCCGTCGCACCGGATCTGGTGCCCGTTCTACCGATAAGGCTGATTGAGCATGGAATTGAACCTCTGGACGCAGAGCCTTCTTGCTGCAATGACTGCATTGTGGACCAAAGTTGCAAACTTCATCCCCAACCTGTTTGGCGCGCTCGTCGTGGTGGTGCTCGGCTTTGCCGTAGCCAAGCTGCTTGATGCGCTGCTGTCCAAACTGCTCGCCAAGCTGGGGCTGGATCGTCTGGTCGGCGGCACAGGGCTGACCAAGATCATGGGGCGTGCGGGCGTCAAGGTGCCGATCTCCACACTTATCGGCAGGATCGTTTACTGGTTTGTGTTGCTGATTTTCCTGGTATCCGCTGCAGAATCTCTGGGTCTGCAGCGCGTATCGGCCACGCTCGACATGCTGGCGCTGTATCTGCCGAAGGTGTTCGGCGCGGCACTGGTGCTGCTGGTCGGTGTCTTGCTGGCGCAACTGGTCAATGGACTGGTGCGCGGTGCGGCTGAAGGCGTCGGCATCGATTACTCCGCCGGACTCGGGCGAATTGCCCAGGGGCTGGTCATTATCATCAGCATTTCTGTCGCGATCAGCCAGCTGGAGGTCAAAACCGACCTGCTGAACCATGTGATCGTGATTGCCTTGCTGACCGTTGGTCTGGCGGTCGCCCTGGCGTTGGGCCTGGGAAGTCGCGAAATTGCAGGTCAGATCATCGCCGGAATTTATGTGCGTGAACTTTATCAGGTGGGCCAGCAGGTGCAGATAGGCGACACCGAGGGGCAGATAGAGGAAATCGGTACGGTCAAGACGACCCTGCTGACAGACGAAGGGGAGCTGGTTTCTTTTTCCAACCGCATCCTCCTCGATCAGAGAGTAAGCAGCCGTTAAGCGGCTAACCTGCTAATCTATGCCGCCAAGTTGCCGGAAAGGGCTGTGGCGGACATTGACCTGACTGTCGGCAAGATTCGTTTTGAATAAACCTCAACCGCTTTCAACGCGCTACGATCCACACGAGCTCTCGGATGAGGAGCTGGTGGCACGCGCCCACGTCGAGCTGTTCAACGTGACGCGGGCGTATGAAGAATTGATGCGTCGCTATCAGCGGACACTTTTTAACGTCTGTGCACGTTATTTAGGGAACGATCGCGACGCGGACGATGTCTGTCAGGAGGTGATGCTTAAGGTGTTGTATGGCTTGAAGAATTTCGAGGGTAAATCGAAATTCAAGACCTGGCTCTACAGCATCACGTACAACGAGTGCATCACTCAATACAGGAAGGAACGGCGTAAGCGTCGCTTGATGGACGCTTTGAGTCTGGATCCGCTTGAGGAAGCGTCGGAAGAAAAGACGCCAAAACCTGAAGAGCGGGGCGGTCTCGATCGCTGGCTTGTGCACGTGAACCCGATTGATCGGGAGATTCTGGTGCTGCGATTTGTCGCAGAACTGGAGTTCCAGGAGATCGCAGACATCATGCACATGGGCTTGAGCGCAACGAAAATGCGTTACAAGCGGGCGCTTGATAAACTACGTGAGAAATTTGCAGGTATCGTCGAAACTTAACGGCGAGCAAATATCTCTAACGAACTGGCAAGGTCTGGTAGACTTGCCGACGAGTTGTCCCCAGTTATGCGGGACTGCTTTACAATCATCAGATGGGGATTTAACGGATGAAACTGAAAAACACCTTGGGCTTGGCCATTGGTACTATTGTTGCCGCAACTTCTTTCGGCGCTCTGGCACAAGGCCAAGGCGCGGTCGAAATCGAAGGCTTCGCCAAGAAAGAATATTACGACAGCGCTCGTAACTTCAAAAACGACGGCAACCTGTTCGGCGGCTCCGTTGGCTACTTCCTGACCGATGACGTTGAATTGCGTCTGGGCTACGACGAAGTTCACAACGTCCGTAGCGACAGCGGCAAGAACATCAAGGGCTCCAACACCGCCCTGGACGCTCTGTACCACTTCAACAACCCGGGCGACATGCTGCGTCCTTACCTGTCTGCCGGTTTCTCTGACCAGAGCATTGGCCAGGACGCTCGTGGCGGCCGTAACGGCTCCACCTTCGCCAACGTTGGCGGCGGCGCGAAGCTGTACTTCACTGACAACTTCTATGCCCGTGCAGGCGTTGAAGCTCAGTACAACATCGACCAAGGCGACACCGAGTGGGCGCCAAGCGTCGGTATCGGCGTTAACTTCGGTGGCGGCAGCAAGAAAGTTGAAGCAGCACCAGCTCCAGTAGCTGAAGTGTGCTCCGACAGCGACAACGATGGCGTTTGCGACAACGTTGACAAGTGCCCAGACACCCCAGCAAACGTAACTGTTGACGCTGATGGCTGCCCAGCCGTTGCTGAAGTGGTTCGTGTTGAGCTGGACGTGAAGTTCGATTTCGACAAATCCGTAGTCAAGCCTAGCAGCTACGGCGACATCAAGAACCTCGCTGACTTCATGCAGCAGTACCCACAAACCTCCACCACTGTTGAAGGTCACACTGACTCCGTCGGTCCTGACGCTTACAACCAGAAGCTGTCCGAGCGTCGTGCAAACGCCGTTAAACAGGTCCTGGTCAACCAGTATGGCGTTGGTGCTAGCCGCGTAAACTCGGTTGGTTACGGCGAATCCCGTCCAGTTGCTGACAACGCAACTGAGTCTGGCCGCGCAGTTAACCGTCGCGTAGAAGCAGAAGTAGAAGCTCAAGCTAAGTAATTAGCCGCTTGTACTGAAAAGCCCGGCTCAGGCCGGGCTTTTCTTTGTCTGCGATTTGAGCGCGCAGCGCCTGCTGGCGGGTAGGCAATAAAGCTGGAACTTAGCCGGCCTGTTGCTGAAGATCATTCAGCAATGTCTGATTCAAGACTTCCTGACCGGCTGCCGCGACTGCGCCGATCACCAGAATGGCAGGGCTCTTCAATTCGAACGCAACGGCATCACGCTGCATGTTTGCAAGTGTGCTGCGGCATTCACGTTGCGATGGCAGGGACGCGTTCTCGATCATCGCCACCGGCATGTCCGGGCTCATCCCTCCCGCCAGCAGGTTCTCATGAATCTGTGGCAGCTTCGCCACGCCCATGTACACCACCAGTGTCGTGCCGCTTTGCGCCAGTGCCTGCCAATTGAGGCTGCTGTCGTCCTGAGTATGGGCGGTGACCAGCGTTACCCCACGGCTGATCCCGCGTAGCGTCAGCGAAATACCGCATTGCGTTGCACCCGCCAGGCCAGCAGTAATGCCGTTGACCAGCTCCACTGCCACGCCGCGTTCCTGCAACCACTCTGCTTCCTCACCGCCACGGCCGAAGATGCACGGGTCTCCGCCCTTTAAGCGCACCACGCATTTACCCTGTCGCACGTAGCGCAGCATCAGGCGATGGATGAAGGCCTGTGGCGTCGAGCGACAACCGCCGCGCTTACCGACCGGGATAACCCTTGCAGCAGGACAGTGCTCAAGCACAGCGGGGTTGACCAGATCATCGATCAACACCACATCCGCCTCATGCAAGGCCCGCACGGCCTTGAGCGTCAGCAATTCGGGATCACCCGGGCCTGCGCCCACCAGCCAGACTTTTGCGCTCATGCTGTGTTCCTCATTCAGTGACCATCACGGTGTTGATCAGTCTTTTTATTTCAGGGACGCAGGAACCGCACATCGTCCCGCAGCCTAATTGTTTCTTCAGTTGATTCAAGTCCAGGCCAGCTTCGACGCCTTTCAGCACGGCGCTCTGTTTGACGTTCATGCAGTTGCACAGGGTCTTGTCGCGCGCTTGCGAACCATCCTTGCCCGGCTGGCTGCTCAGTGGCGCGAGCAGCCAGCGGCGCAGCGGTAGATCGACGCGCTCTTCGAGCCACAGCGTCTGCAACCAATGCTGCGCCAGGGTCTCGCCGGCCAGGCGGATGGCGGTAATACGACCGTTGTCGATCCGCACCCGCTTGCCGATGGCGCGCTTGGGGTCGTCGTAGGCCAGTACCGGACCTTCATCGACGCTGAGTAACACATCGATCTGGTGCAGCAGGCTCGCGTCCGGCGCAACAGCGTTTGCAGCCCGAATCACCAGGGCGGGGCGTTCGCGACCGACGAGGCCGAGACTCAGGTAGGTGAACGATCCACACAATGAGCGCAAACGCTCCCATTGCTGCTGCACATCGCCTTCCACCAGCGCAAAAAACTGCCAGGGCAGATCGGCTTTTTCAATCCTGACGCCAGAATGTTTGAGTTCCGGCTGTTTTGAAATCGGGTCATACGCCGGCTGGGTCAGGACATTCACGCCACCCTTGAGGAAGCGATCGCCCCAGTGCATGGGCAGGAATGCCTGGCCGGGACGTACGCTGTCATCGCTGCTCACCGGCAAATACAGTTCACCGCGACGGCTGACCAGTTTGATCAGATCGCCGGCCTGCAACGCATGCAGTTGCAAGTCTTGCGGGTGCAGACCCAGCACCGCTTCGCTGACGTGGCCGAACAGGCGGGCAGCGGTCCCGGTACGGCTCATGCCGTGCCATTGGTCACGCAGGCGACCGGTGTTGAGGGTCAGCGGGAAGTCGGCATCGCGCAGTTCCCTGGCAGCCACGTACGGCTCGCTCAGGAACTGCGCCCGGCCCGATGGAGACGGAAAGATGCCATCTGCGTACAGGCGCGGCGTACCGACGCTGGCGCCCAGCGGGAATGGCCATTGCTGCGGACCCTGCCGGTCGATCAGTGCGCGATCAATGCCGGACATGTCCAGGTCGCGCCCGGTGGTCAGGCCTTTGAATTCATCGAACAGGGCGGCCGGATTCCTGAAGTCGAACAGGGCGGGCGCTTCGGGCTGCAGCCGACGTTGCAGGCGTTGGGCGAAGTCCACGGTGATCGCCCAATCCGGACGTGCCTGGCCGGGAGCCTGAATCGCCTTTCGTACATTGGAAATCCGTCGCTCCGAGTTGGTTACCGTGCCTTCCTTTTCACCCCAACTGGCGGCGGGCAGCAACAGGTCGGCGAAGCGTGCCGTTTCAGTGGTCTTGAACGCTTCCTGAAGCACCACGAACGGGCAGGTCTGCAGCGCCTCTCTGATTCTGTTCTGGTCCGGCAGTGACTGCGCCGGGTTGGTACAGGCAATCCACAGCGCCTTGATCTTGCCGCTCTGTACCTGTTCGAACAGCTCGATGGCAGACAGACCGGGGTTGGCGGGCAACTGGTCGACGCCCCAGTATTCGGCCACTTCGGCGCGATGTTCCGGGTTGGCGGCTTCGCGATGGCCCGGCAGCAGGTTGGACAGGCTGCCGGTTTCACGGCCACCCATGGCATTTGGCTGACCGGTGAGCGAGAAGGGGCCGGCGCCAACGCGGCCGATCTGGCCCGTTGCGAGGTGAAGATTGATCAGCGCGCTGTTCTTGGCGCTGCCCGCCGTGGACTGGTTCAGCCCCATGCACCACAGTGACAGGAAGCTGGGCGTTTCGCCGATCCAGCGGGCGCAGGTCAGCAGTTGCTCGAGCGCAATGCCGCACAGCTGTGCAACATGCTCCGGCGGGTAATCGCGGACCAGCGTTTCGAGGTCGTCGTAGCCCTGAGTGTGTGCGGCGATGAACGCCTGATCGATCTGGCCCGCGCTCATCAGCACATGCAGGATGCCGTGAAACAGCGCCACGTCGGTGCCGGGCTGAATCGCCAAATGCAGATCGGCCAGTTCGCACGTGTCGGTACGCCGAGGATCGATGACAATGAGTTTCATCGCGGGTCTGCGGCTTTTCGCTTCTTCCAGACGACGGAACAGAATCGGATGGGCGTAGGCCATGTTGCTGCCGACGATCATCACGCAATCGCTCAGCTCGATGTCTTCGTAGCTGCAGGGCGGGGCGTCGGCGCCGAGGCTGCGTTTGTAGCCCGCCACGGCCGATGACATGCACAGCCGCGAGTTGCTGTCGATGTTGTTGGTGCCGATCAGGGCGCGGGCCAGTTTGTTGAATGCGTAGTAATCCTCGGTCAGCAACTGGCCGGATATGTAGAACGCCACGCTGTCCGGGCCATGCTTACGGATGCTGTCGGCGAATACGTTGGCAGCGTGGTCCAGCGCCGTATCCCAGTCGGTGACACTGCGGGCCAGATCTTTGCCCAGGCGCAGTTCCGGGTAAAGTGCGCGCGCGTCGATGTCGCCGGTCAGGTGCAGGCTTGAGCCTTTGCTGCACAGTTTGCCGAAGTTGGCCGGGTGCTGCGGGTCGCCACTGACGCCCAGAATGTTCTGCCCGTCGTGCTCGATCAGCACCCCGCAACCCACGCCGCAGTAGCAGCAGGTGGATGCCGTGATTTGAGTGGTCGGGATCGCCAGGCGGGTCATGCGCACGCCGCCTCGGTCGGAGCGGGTTCGCCGAACATCAGGTGGTTGCGAATGGCATCGATGCCCTGGCCTTCGCGAATCTGTTTCAAGTACCAGCTGCCATCGGCGGTGTCGCCGTACAGGCACGCACCCACCAGCACGTCATTCTTGATGACCAGTTTTTTATAGATCCCGCTGATAGGGTCGGACAGGGTGATGCTTTCCGTGCCTTCGCCACCCAGAAAGTCGCCAGCGGAGAACAGGTCGATTCCCGTCACTTTCAGCTTGGTCGACGTCACCGAGCCCTGGTAACGGGCGAAACCCAGCTGCGCAAGGTGATTGGCGCAGACCCTGGCCTGTTCGAACAGAGGTGCGACCAGGCCGTAGGCGATGCCTCGATGGCTGACGCACTCGCCGATGGCGTAGATACGCGGGTCGTAGGTCTGCAGCGTGTCGTTGACCAGAATGCCACGGCTGCACGGCAGGCCAGCCTGTTCGGCTAGTTCGGTATTGGGACGAATTCCGGCTGCCATCACCACCAGATCAGCGGCGATGACATCGCCGTTCCTGAAGCGCACGGCTTGTACGCGACCGTGATCGTCGCCCAGCAAGGCCTCGGTCTGCTCGTTGAGGCGAAAGCTCAGACCGCGCTGTTCAAGCGCGGCCTGAAGCATCAGACCGCTGGTCTTGTCCAGTTGACGCTCCAGCAGCGTTTGTCCGTTATGGACCACCGTGACCTGCATGCCGCGCATGCTCAGGCCATTGGCCGCCTCCAGGCCCAGCAGACCGCCGCCGATAACCACTGCGCGCTTGTGCGTGGCGGCGGTGTCGATCATTTCCCGGGTGTGGCCGATGTCGCGATAGCCGATCACGCCCTCCAGCGTGTTGCCGGGAATCGGCAGAATGAACGGGCTCGAACCGGTAGCGATCAGCAGGCGGTCGTAATGGGCCTGCGTGCCGTCGTCCGCGATCACCAGACGCTTGATGCGATCAATCCTGACCACGCGCCGATTCAGCAGCAATTGAATGCCGTTGTTTTCATACCAGGCGAGGTCGTTGAGTACGATTTCTTCGAACGTCTGTTCGCCTGCCAGCACTGGCGAGAGCAGAATCCGGTTGTAGTTGGGGTGTGGCTCGGCACCGAAGACTGTGATGTCGTACAAGTCTTCGCTCAATTTGAGCAACTCTTCGAGTGTGCGCACGCCGGCCATGCCGTTGCCAATCATCACCAGTTTGAGTTTTTTCATCGTGCCTCCGAGTCACCGTCAGGGTGCGCTCGACAAATTGCGCGCAAACAAAAAAGGCGTCCCGTCAGTTGCCTGACGAGGACGCCTTTGTCCGGTCCCGTTCTCTCGGGAAGCGCTGCCTTCATCGTTGAGGGCGGCGCGTTATGAAACTTCTGAAGGAGATCATGCAGCGGTTGTGCCAACTCTGATCAGGCCGCGAATGCGGGGGTTCGGGTCGATTGCGGGAGAGTTGCCTGCACTGCGTTGAGGCGCGTTGCACAGAAGCGGGGCGATGTAGGGCGGCTCAGCGCTTAATGGCGGCTCATCAGCCAGATCAGGCCGACCAGATTGATAAGCAGAGAAACCAGTGCCAGCGTACGCCATACCTTCAGCGGCTCGCGCTCCAGTAATGGCCTGGGTCGCGCGACTACTGGGCGTTGTTCGGCCTGTTCCAGTTCAAGCTGCCACTGCTCGGCGGTTTCATAACGCTGGGCGGGATTGGCCTGCACGGCCTTGTCCAGGCTCTGACTCAGCCAGAGCGGCAGGTCGGGGCGGTAGCGACTGGCCGGAATCGGTGTGCCGAAGCGGCGGTGCTGAAAAGCCTCGATTTCGCCATACGGATACTGACCGGTCAGCAGGTAATAAAGCGTGACGCCGACTGCGTACAGGTCCTGTTGCGGATTGGGTTCGGCACCGCTGAAGGCCTCCGGTGCAATGTAGCTCGGCGTACCTGGCAAATCATCTGTATTGGCGACCGACAGACCGGGACAGAACGCCAGCCCGAAATCCAGCAGGCGCAGCTCGCCGTCGTCACCCAGCAGCAGGTTCTCCGGCTTGATGTCGCGATGGATGATGTTGCGTCGATGCAGAAGACCCGTGGCCCGCAGCAGTCGAGTGGCCAGATCCTGCCATTGCGCCAGCGGCAGGGGGCCGGACAGAGAGAAAAGATGGGCGAGCGTGCGCCCGGAGTATTCGCGCATGGCGTAATACAAATGCTGACGCTCGGGCAGCGGATGGATTTCCGGAAAGAAGCGCCCGGCCACGCGGCGCAGGAACCATTCCTCCAACAGCAGGCCCTGACCCGCACCGGGTTCGTCATGCCGGGCAGACGGCAGCGTCTTGATCAGCCAGGGCAGCCCATGAGCATCGTGGGCGCGGTACAGAATGGATTGCCGCGACTGGGCGAGCACATTGCCGACGCTCCAGCCTTCAAACATCTGGCCGGGTTTGAGTGCTGGCGGTAACGGCCATTGCTGTAACTGCAGCAGCGCATCCCCGAGATCATCCTCGCCCAGGCTGTCGACCTGAATGAGCAGGGCGCTGGCATTGTCCTGACTGCCCGCCAGATGCGCCGCGCTGACCAGGGTTCTGACTGCGGCATCCAGATCGTCCTGTTCGGTCAGGATCGAGCGGATGCTGGCATCGCCCAGCGTCGCCCAGATGCCGTCGCTGACCAGCAGCAGGCGCTCGCCTTCACAGAGCTCGCCCTCCAGATAGTCCATGACCACGTACTGATCCAGCCCCAGCGCACGCTTGAGCACGTGCTGCATGTCGGCCTGTTCCCAGACATGGTCTTCACTGATGCGTTTGAGCTTGCCGTCTTGCCAGCGATACGCGCGACAATCGCCCACGTGGGCGAGGGTGAAGCGTCTGCCGCGCAGGACCAGCGCGCTGAGGGTGGTCAGCAGACCGTTGGCCAGCAGCCAGCGGTTCTGGGCCAGCAACAGACGATCCAGAGACTGGGCCACGCCCCAGGTTTCCGGCGTCGAGTAATAATCCAGCGCGAGCGCCTGCAAGGTCGACTGCGCAGCCAGCGCGCCATCGGCACACTGGCTGACCCCGTCGGCCAGGGCAAACAGATAACCTTTGCTGGCCGCCAGGGCTGCGACCGGGGTCACCAGGCGCAGGGCGTCCTGATTCTCAGGTCGCGGGCCGCTGGCGCTGAACTCGGCAAAGCGCAGTTGCAGCGTCATGGACCGGTCAGACCCGTGCTGCGGTCACTGCCGCCGAACCCCAGGTGGTTCTCCAGCGGCGCTTGACGTTCATCAGGCCGAACCAGGCGAGCACGGCCAGGCTTGCGAACAGCCACAGGCCCAGCTGATAGTCACCGGTGTTCTGCTTGATGCTGCCAAGGCCTGCGGCCAGCAGGAAACCACCGATGCCGCCCGCCATGCCGATCAGGCCCGTCATGACGCCGATTTCCTTGCGGAAGCGCTGTGGCACTAGTTGGAACACCGCGCCGTTGCCAGCGCCCAGGCCCAGCATGGCGGCGACAAACAGCGCCAGTGCAGCCCACGAGCTTGGCAGGTTGAAACCCACTGCAGCGATGCCGATGGCTGCCACTGCGTACATGGCGGTCAGCGTGCGGATGCCACCGAAGCGGTCGGCCAGCGCGCCGCCCAGCGGACGCATCAGACTGCCGCCGAACACGCAGGCTGCGGTGTAGTAACCGGCCGTGATCGGGCTCAGGCCGTACTGGTCGTTGAAGTAGCCGGGCAGGGCGCTGGCCAGGCCGATGAAGCCGCCGAAGGTCACGCTGTAGAAAAACATGAACCACCAGCTGTCCCGGTCGCCGAGGGCCTTGAGGTAGTCGGCAGTGGACTTGGGCTTGCTGCGCTCGGGTGCATTGCGCGCCATCAGCGTGAAGGCGATCAGGGTCAGCACCAGCGGGATCAGCGCCAGACCGAACACATTGCCCCAACCGAAACTGGCGGCAAGAACTGGCGCGATCAGCGCGGCGAGTACGGTGCCCGAGTTGCCGGCACCGGCGATGCCCATGGCCTTGCCCTGATGCTGTGGCGGATACCATTGCGACGCCAGAGGCAGCGCGACCGCGAACGACGCGCCTGCCATGCCGAGGAACACGCCCAGCAGCAGGACCTGTTCATAGCTGTGGATGCCCAGTTGCCAGGCGGTCAGCAGGGCACCGATCACAATCACCTGACCGATGATGCCTGCGGTCTTGGGCGACAGCTGATCGGCCAGCAGGCCCATGAAGAAGCGCAGTATCGCCCCGGCCAGAATCGGTGTGGCGACCATCAGGCCGCGTTGTTGGGTGGTCAGGTGCAGGTCGGTGGCGATCTGGACCGCCATCGGGCCCAGCAGGTACCAGACCATGAAACTCAGGTCGAAGTAGAGAAAGGCAGCGAACAGGGTCGGTCTGTGACCGGCCTTCCAGAAGCTTGTATCCATTGGCACACCTCATCATCTGCTAGCGGGTCAGTCGGGGTTCGTGCCCTCGACGTGGAAAAATTTCAGACGCTGTGGCGGAGTGTTCCGAATACCGGCGACTCCACCGGCCCCATCGCCGGGGCCAAACGCAAAAACGTCGCCTCTCTGTCCGGGTGAGCGGAAGAGATGAGCGACGTCTTTGTCGTGAGTGGCGGCAACCGCCGTTGGCTACCTGAGGGTGCTAAAGCAAGAGGCGGGCCATATGCAGTTTTCTTCCTGGGCGATTGGCAGAGGCAGCATGGCAGCACGCTGTGACCTGAAACGCCGGGTGAGCAGGTGTGATGGCAGCCGAGTCCCGATGACCTTGAACCGGGCACCGATGGCATCGGCCGCCGCAAAAAAGTGCGAGGGGCTTCTCCCGACACAAGTCCGCCTCAACACTGATTGTGCCCATCGCTCTGCGCTCGTCGTTCTACACAAGTCATCTGGCTATTCAGAGATACAACGCCACTGATGCGCTTTTGTACCGCGACGTCATGAACACCGCAGATCGCGACGTGGGTGAAGGCTGAGTCCTGGCGCTGATTC
>NZ_JARVSO010000061.1:0-52333 GCF_030209155.1 Pseudomonas sp. fls2-241-TYG-175
TCAGCCTTCACCCACGTCGCGATCTGCGGTGTTCATGCCATCGCGCTACAAAAGCACATCAATACCGCTGCCTCTCCGGATAGCCAGATGACTTGTGTATAACGATGAGTGCTCTGCGTGGGTATGCCGCCCGCGACGCTCTGCGTCCGCTCTCGAATGTGGCGCAGATGTTTGCCCAAGCTCCGGCGTTATGCACGTCATCTCGCTATATTCCCGAGCGACAACTAAGATCCATGCCACGTGCTGCTCTTCAGTCACGGCAGTTCATGGCAGATTGGTCGTTTTGGATATTCAGCGGGCAGGTGTCTCACCGTTTGGATGTTCATTGCACGCAAGTCATCTCTTGCATCAACAGTGCTGGCTATATCGCAGGATGCGTTATGTCGATGCCTGATGTTTCTGCGCAACGTCATTCGACAGTCAAAAGACTGGTCGCGTGTTTCGTTGTGATTGTGATCGTTTCAATTCTCTCGGTATTCGTCTGGGTGAGTTGGCAAAGTTACGACCAGCACATTCGTGAAGGTGAGGGCAATGTCGCCAACCTGGCGCGAGCCGCCGCCCAGCATGCAGAGGATGCGGTCAGGGAAATCGATGCGGTTTCCGCCGGTGTGCTCGAGCGAATCGAGTGGTATGGGATCGATTCCATGGACAAGGAGCGGCTGCGCACTGTCTTCAAGAAGCGCTCGGACCTGATGCCGCAGATTCATGGCTTCTTCGTGTACGACAAGGATGGAAACTGGCTGCTTACCGACAAGGATTCGATTCCTGCGTCAGCCAACAACGCGGACCGGGATTATTTCATCTACCACAGGGCTCATCCCGGCGACCGGGAGATGCATGTCAGTAAAGTCGTAAAGAGTCGTTCGACCGGTGATTATGTCGTGCCTCTTTCCAGGCGAATCGATAATCCCGACGGCAGTTTTGCCGGCGTATTTCTGGTCACGATGTCCATTGAGTACTTCAACCAGTATTACGCGGGCTTCCATCTGGACGACAACGGCATTTTCCTGATCTCACTTGATGACGGCACAATTCTTACGCGTCGACCTTTCTTCGAGAACCTTATCGGTGCAAGTGTCGCGAAGGGGAATGTGTTCATGGATCACTTGCCCTATGCCAGATCAGGTATTGCGCATATCAAATCCGTGATCGATAACATGGAAAGAATCAACGGATACGTGAGTATCGATCACTATCCTCTGGTGGTTCAGGCCGGCATGTCGAAGGATGGAATTCTGACGCCCTGGCATCATCAGCTGTATACCTCTCTGGCCTTTGTCAGTCTGGTCACCCTCGGGATTCTGGTCTTTGCGTACGCGCTCATGCGACAGATAAGGATCGGTGACGCGCTGCAAACGCAGCTGGAAGGCACTCAAGTCATCCTGCAAAAAATGGCGGCTGAAGACAGTCTGACCGGACTGCTCAACCGAAGAAGCCTGGATGAGCTGCTGCCACTCGAGCTTGAGCGCGCAGAGAAGGCCCGAACCCGAATCAGCCTGCTCATGCTGGATATCGATCACTTCAAATCCTACAACGATCTTTATGGGCATCCTGCGGGTGATGCCTGCATCAAGGAGGTTGCGGGTGCCCTGCAGGCGGCGGTCCGGCGACCGCAGGATCTGGCGGTTCGTTATGGCGGGGAAGAGTTCACCGCTCTGCTGCCCAACACTGACCGCGAGGGTGCCATGCGCATCGCCCAGGAAATTCGCACACAGCTGGAGTCGCTTCACATCGAGCATGCGGGAAACGCCACGGGAGCGGTTACTGTCAGCATCGGCGCCATGACGGTAGACAACGCAGCCGGCATGACGCCGCAGGCCATGCTCAAGTCCGCCGATAATGCACTCTACGAAGCCAAACATCTCGGTCGTAATCAGGTGCGCTTCGCGACCACCTTTGATACGTCCGGCACCGACGCCTTGGCATGAGTCCGGATTGCAACCATTAAGCGTGCGTTGTTTCGCCGGTTTCAGGCAATGGGCTGAAGTCCAGGCGGGCGCAGGTACCCAGCGTCGGCATCGATTCCAGGGTCAGGCGCCAGTGAAAACGATCACAGATACGTCGCACCAGGAATAACCCCAATCCTTTTCCTGTCCCCGCTTTGGTCGACTGTCTGACCATGGTCAGGTAGCGCCGGGACGCTTCGGCCGTGTCGAAGCCCTCGCCTGAATCGGTCACGCTGACAATGCCGTCCTTGAGCCTTACTGCAATGGTGCCGTCGTAGGTGTTCTCGGCGGCATTGCGCAGCAGGTTGCCAATAGCGATGCGCAGCATGGCTTCCGGGGCGGACACGGTCAGGGTTTCATGGATGTGGATGGAGAACCGGACCGGTTTACCGTCCAGCAGGTGTTCATGATCCTTGATCAGCGCGGGCAACAGGCGGTCCAGTTCGATGGGGTCGTCCGCTTTGGCCACCTTCGGCTCGCGGGAAAGAAAGAGCAGGGCGACCATGATCTCCGTGAGGTTTTCCACCGTGGCGCGCATGCGTTGCAAAGGCGGCGTGGCAGTGGCTGGCAGCGTTTGCCGGTCCAGCACATCCAGCGCGCCGCTGATCACGGCAATCGGCGTGCGGAATTCATGGCTGGCCTGATCCAGCAGGCTGCGCTCGCGCGCCATGAATTGCTCGACCCGCTCCAGATGCGCATTGATGCCGCTGGCGATCTCCTGAAGTTCTTGCTGAACGTAGTGCACCGGCAGGCGCTGCGCAGGTCGTTCCGGATCAAGTTGTTTCATGCGATGGGCCAGTTCCTGAACCGGGCGACGCATGCGCACGTACAGCCAGGCAATCGCACAAATGATCAGCACCAGATTCAATAGCAGGTACAGGGCCCCGATCAGCGCAATCCTGTTCTGCTGGTGCTCCAGATCGCTGATGTCGATGGCGGCGATCATGCGTCCGGATTCGAGCGCTGTGACCAGTACGGCATAATCCGAATCACCGGGAAACCAGAGGCCGTTGTCCAGATCGCCTTCGCTGTAAAAACCCGGCCCAAGCGCTGTGAATTCTGCAGGCATGTCAGGTGCATTTCTGTCGCTCGTAAGTGTCCAGACCCTGATTCTGCCCATGTCCTGTGCAGCGGGCTGCGAAGGTGACTTCAGCGCGCTTTGCGTCGCGGTTTCCAGCAACTCTTTCCAGACTGGATGGTCGATGAGGTCCTGACTCATGGAGGCTTGAGTCGCCAGACCGGCCGTCATCAGCAGACCGAAACCGACCAGAATCAGACTGATCAACTGGTGCAGGCTGCCGCGGCTGCCGAAGAAGTCGGTCATGACAGCACGCACAGACGAAAGCCGACACCCGATACCGTGTGCAACAGCCGGTTCCCGGCCGCGCAATCGCTGTCGATGGTCCTTCTGAGCAAATGCATGTGCGAGCGCAGCAGATCGCCGTCCGGCACTCGATCTCCCCACACCAGCGCCTCAAGCTGGGGCCGCGTGACAACGTCGGGCGAGTTGCGCATCAGCACCTCCAGGAGGGTTCGCCTTATGGGCGAGAAGGGCAACTGCTTTCCCGCTCGCGTAATGGTCTGCGTGCCCAGATCGAACCTCAGATCGCCAACCTCCAGCGTCTGTCGCACATTGGAACGTGGCTGACTGCGCGCCGCCAGCACCCGGAGACGGATTTCAAGTTCAGGCAGTGCAAGAGGCTTGACGATGTAATCGTCCGCCCCGGATTCGAAGCCTTCCAGTTTGTCTTCCAACTGATCTTTGGCCGTCAGCAGCATCACCGGAGTCGGGCTACCCATCTCATGACGAAGGTGGTGCAGCAGTGCGATGCCGTCCATGCGCGGCATCATCCAGTCCAGCACGATCACGTCGTAGGTGTTCTCCAGCAGCAGGCGTGTGGCGGCCTTGCCGTCGGGCGCTGCATCGGGCGTGTGACCGCAGGCCTCCAGGTAGTCGAACATGTTGGCCGCCAGGGCCAGATTGTCTTCGACGATTAACACGCTCAGTGAACGCTCGATCATGAGGGGCTGGAACTCTGCTGTATCGTTGATGATTCAGTCTGACAGGCATCAGAACTTGCGTGAAATACCGATAAACATTGATGTCGAGCTGTTGGTTCCATCCTCCACCAGCGGGCTGTCGGCAAGTTCGTCAGGGAGGCTGGTGTAGCGGATATTGCCGGACACTTCCCACTGTTTGCCGATGGGTTGAGAGAAGCCCAGGCCAATGTAGGAAACGTTGGCGCTTCCCGGCCGGTAGCGTGTTATGCCGCGCTGCTCTTCCTTGTTCAGGGTGCCGAAGTAGTAATCGACCAGATTGGCGGACATGTGCGTGGCGCCGATATGAGGCTTGAAGCGCGTTTCGCCCCAACGGATCGGATACGCGTATTCAAGGTTCATCGAGTAGCCATCGCTGGTACCGCTGATGTCTGATTTCGCGACCAGCTCGAGTTGCCCGCCGCTGCCCCGCAGACTGGCTGCAAGACCGGCGTCGAAGCCATTGTCGCGGTCCTCCAGCAGATCGCGGTCGATGCCATTTCTGGCCAACTCACGGCGACCGAAGTCATCGCGATCAATGCCGTCCATGTTCAGAGACACGATGGCATCCAGGGAAAATACGCCGGTATCCACCAGATGATAGCCGCCGGTTATGCCGTGCAGAAAAAAGCTGTCGCTGTCGTACTTGATCAGCGGCAGCGGATTGACCTGCGTGCCGGCTCCGGCATAAGGGCTCTCGTTTATGGCTGCACCAAGACCAAGGCTCAGGCTCGACTGCTCGGCGAACGCAGCCTCGAAAGGCAACATGGGAAAGGTGAGGGCGGCGAAGGCGGATACGGACAGTCTTTTCATCACAATCAGTTCTCGAGGGGTGAGCTTCAGTTGCAGATGAGTGTGGAGGTGACGCTGTCGTTTCCGTGTCGCGGCGGCGCAACGTGACCTGGCCCGATCTTCAGCCATCGGAGCCTGGTTCAGGGGCGGGCCTGTGCAGATAGTTTTCAATCAGGGTAACCACTTCTGGAACGAAGTCGGGTCGTGCGAGGAGTGCAGGCCGGTCGGCGGTGACGGTGTGGATGATTGCGTGGGCTGCAACGCCCATCAGATAGATTGACAGGTCCGGGTCGGGCACATTCTTCATGAGCGGCGTCAGGACTTCTGCAAAGCGCCGTTGCAGCGTATCTCTGTCGGTATCCAATCGTCGCACCGTCAGTGGCAATTCCTCATGAATGGCCTTGTGCACGGCAGGTGCAACGCGATGCTCGGCGACGAGCATCTCGACGATCATGGTCAGGGCACCTCGAAGCGTGGGCGACTCTGGCAGGTCTTGCAATACGTTCACCAGATCGGTGCGCGTGGCGGCAACGTGTCGTCGTTGCAACTCGGCAATAATCGCCTCCTTGTTCGGAAAGAACTGATACAGCGAGCCGATGTTGACACCCGCACGTTCGGCAATCGCATTAGTGGTGAGGCCATCCCAGCCGACTTTGGTCAAAATGTAAGTCGTTGCTTGAATTATCGCGTCAACGGTCGCACGAGAGCGCGCCTGAGCCGGTGTTTTTCTGGGTTTGACGGATGTTCGGCTTTTGCTCATGGGGCGCTCCGGAACATGAGTTTTTAAAAACTAAGTATTAACTTACGATTTGAGTCGTGAAAACACAACGTTCTTCACGTACCGAGAATCGAATCATGAACACACCTGATCCCGTACTTGCGTGGGAAGCCTTTCAGGCCGCGAATCGCTTTCGTCGAGCCATCCGGAAATTCAACGCCACCCCTGTTGCCGAAAGTGACGTGCAGGCTCTGCTGTCGGAAGCGGCTTTTGCACCTTCCAGCGGTAACATGCAGCCTTACCAGTTGCACTGGATTCGCGACCCTGTGTTGAAGGCCAACATGGCGGTGGCCTGTAACGGACAGAAAGCCGCTGCAACGGCAGCCGAATTCATCGTGGTGGTCGCAAGCCCCGCACTGGGCCTGCGTACCGCCAATGCACAGCTTGAGCATGTCGAAGGCTCAACAGGACTGGAGGAAAACTCCAAAGCTTATTACCGCAAGCAAATCGGCATGTTCCAGAAGGTTCTCGGAATCGGCTCTTGCGCGCTGTGGTCGCCCTTTGTCGCCTTTGCAGCGCTCCTGCGTCCGACGCTTTCCCTGATTCCCATAGGCCATCTGGGTGGTCGTCAATGGGCGGCCCGCAACGCAATTTTTGCCGCTCAGACCCTGATGCTGGCTGCCGCCGCAAAAGGCATTGACACCTGCCCCATGGAAGGCTTTTCCGCCTCACAGGTTGCCAGGCTGCTGAACATTCCACGTGGCTCCGTGATTCCGCTGGTCGTCGCACTCGGCTATCGGTCGGACGACGCCAGGATCGAGACGCGGTGGCGCAACCCGATATCGGAACTCGTCATTTCACATTGATCGCGCACCCGTTCCGACCGTTGCCGGATCGGTGTGGCGAGCATTGCGCGTGCCACTGACGGCTTGATGTGCCTTTACGTTCGGTTACCCAAATGAATTCCAGAATTTTATGTGACGCGAGCCTGCGCGGAAGGCGCTCGCTCGCTGGTCCGTGGTACTGGCGACTGTCGATACACGCACTGGGCATGGCGATGCTGGTGTCAGGCGGGTGTGCCTTGCAGCCGGCCTATGTGACACCCCCGCTGGCGACGCCAACCGCCTGGAGCGCACAGCGTGAGCTGTCTGAAAGACAGACTGTCGGAGGGGATGCCTCTTGGTGGCATCTTCTTCACGATGATGCCATCGACGCTCTGACCAAGGCGGCGTTTGCCGACAATCCGACCCTCATCCAGGCGTTCAGCCGGGTTGAAGAAGCCAGAGCTGACCTGGGCGTCAAAGGGGCAGCCACGATGCCTGCCGTTGACCTGGACGCCAACGTTACCCGGGCAAAGAGTCGCAACACCTCGCCGATTCAGTCAGGCGTGACGATGCTGAGTAACTCGGCCTCGGCAGGGCCTGCGTTCAGCTGGGAACTTGACTTGTTCGGTCGGATCAGTCAGTCGGTGGACGCGGCCCGGGATCACCTGGACGCCCGAACAGCAGATGCCGCTTCAACGCGTCTCGCACTGGCTGCCGATGTCGCGAACGATGTGCTGTCGCTGCGTGCCTGCGAGAACTCACGGCGCGTATGGCTTGACGATATCGCCTCGCGGGAGAAAACACTGTCGCTGACCCGACTGCGTCTGAACACCGGGCTTGCCAGCTCGGTTGATGAGGCACGAATCCTCACAGGCCTGGCAAGTTCGCGCACCAGCCTGGCGACCCAGGTCGATCAATGTGCCCGTCAGGTCAATGCGCTGGTGGCGTTGACTGGCCAGAGTTCAGACGTTGTTCGTCGGCATGTCGGTATCACGCAGGCGGGACCCGGCGTAGATCAAGTGTTCATGCCGCGTGCACCTCGTGCGCTGCCCGAGCTGCCTGCCACGGTTCTGGCATCACACCCCGACGTTGTTTCAGCCGAAAGAGAAGCAGCAGCAGCCTGGGCCGATATCGCAGTGGCCCGCGCTGACCGATTGCCGCGTATCGATCTGGCGGCGGCCCTCAGCGGACAATGGATTCGCGCTGCAGGCTCAAGCCTCGATTTCAACACCTGGTCCATTGGCCCGAGCCTGACCGGTCCGCTCTTCGATGGCGGGGCGGGGGCGGCAAATGTCAGGAGTGCCCAGGCTCGCTACACGCGTGCCACTGCCAATTTGCAGGCCACGGTTCGCACCACGACCGAGGACGTGGAGAACGCGCTGGCCGAGCAGGTCTCGGCAGCAGCGCGGGTGACCTCGACCCGGGAGGGTGTCGATGCCGCCCATACCACGTTCACTGTCAGTAACGACCAATGGAAAGCCGGAGCGATCAGCCTGTTCGAGCTGGAAGACAGCCGCCGACAGTTCGCCTCGGCACAGGACGCAGAAATCTCCGCCCGGCGCGATCAGGGACAAGCCTGGATCGCGCTCGTCAAAGCCACGGGCGCTGCTATTACCTTGACCCCGGACACCACCTCTCATGAATAAGTTATCGATCCTGGCCTCACTTTTCGGCCGCCGGTTACTGAGCCTGATCGTGCCGTGCGCGATGCTGATCACCGGCGGTGTGCTGTATATGCGGCCGACCGAAGCGACCCCGTCAACCCACCAGCCTGCTCCGGCGCTGACCGTGACCGTCGCCGCAGCAGTCGACACTCGTTGGCCCACGATCATCGAAGCCAGTGGCTCGGTTGCACCCTGGGAAGAGGCCGTGATCGGCGCTCAGGTTGCCAATCTCAGGCTGACGGACTTGCGCGCCAACGTGGGGGATCGTGTGAAGCGTGGGCAGTTGCTCGCCACCTTCGATGCCGACTTGTTGAGCGCCGATGAAGAGCGACTCAAGGCCAACTGGCTACAGGCCGATGCCAACCGCAAGCGTGCGTTGCTGTTGAAAGGCACGGGCGGCATGAGCGATCAGGACGTGCTTCAGTATGAAACCCAAGCCGATGTCACTCGAGCTCAATTGACCAGCACGCAGTTGCAATTGCGCTATGCCAGAGTCATTGCTCCCGACGACGGCGTGATCAGCGCACGCAGCGCCACAACAGGCGCTGTTTACGGTAATGGACAGGAGTTATTTCGTCTGATTCGCCAAGGCCGTCTGGAGTGGCGCGGCGAGCTGAATGCGGGACAAATGGCTCAGGTGCAGTCGGGTCAGCGCATCGACCTCCAATTGCCTGACGGTACGTCCGCGTCCGCCAGCATCCGCGAGTTGGCCCCCAGCCTGGACAGCCAGACCCGGCTTGGCCTGGCCTATGCCGACATCGATCCCGGCAGCACAGCGCGTGCCGGCATGTACGCCATCGGCAAGGTGAGTCTGGCCGAACGTCCTGCGGTGATCGTCCCGGCGGCCAGCGCGGTGATTCGCGATGGCCGCAGCTACGTGCCGATACTGCTCGGCGATAACCGCATCAGCCTGCAGGCGGTGACGGTGGGGCGGCGGCAGGACAGCCATGTCGAGATTCTGTCCGGCATCGCCGCAGGAGACCGGGTCGCGGTGCAGGGCGCCGGTTTTCTGAACGATGGCGACCTGGTCAACGTTGCCGCAACACCTGCGCAAGCGGGGGAGTGAATGATGAATTTTGCTACCTGGTCGATCCGCAACCCTATTCCTTCCATCCTGCTTTTCATTCTGCTTTCCCTGGCTGGCGTCATGGGCTTTCGCGCCTTGCCCATCGCCAACATGCCGGATGTCGATCTGCCCACCGTGGTCATCACGCTGACCCAGCCGGGCGCGGCTCCTGCACAACTGGAAACCGAAGTGGCGCGCAAGGTGGAGAACTCGCTGGCTACGCTGTCCGGTATCAAGCACATCACCACGTCCATTGTGGACGGACTGGTTACCATCAATGTCGAGTTCATTCTGGAAAAGCAACTTTCCGATGCGCTGATCGAGACCAAGGATGCAGTAGACCGCGTCAGGTCCGACCTGCCCACCGATCTGGAGCAGCCCTCCATCAGCGCGGTCCGGGTCGGCGGTGACGACGCGACCCTGTTGTACGCGGTAGCCTCGACAAAGATGGATGAGGAAGCGCTTTCCTGGTTTGTGGATGACACCATCAACAAGACGATACTTGGCGTGCCGGGCATCGGTAAGTTCGAGCGGGTCGGGGGCGTGCAGCGTCAGGTACTGGTGGAAGTCGATCCATCGAGCCTCGCCGCACAGGGCGCTACCGCTGCGGAAGTCTCGCGCGCCTTGAAAAACGTCGAACAGGAATCATCCGGCGGGCGAGGGCAGATGGGCAGCGCCGAGCAGGCGGTAAGGACCATCGCCACCGTCAGGCAAGCCGCTGAACTGAACCGCTTGCCAGTGGTGCTGGGCAACGGCCGACGCGTCAATCTGGATCAGGTGGCTGTGGTAAAGGATACCTATGCAGATCGTACCCAGATCGCCACGCTCGATGGCAAGCCGGTGGTCGGTTTCCGGTTGTTCCGCGCCAAGGGGTTCGATGAGACCCGCGTCGCCGCTGGCGTGATCAGTGCGCTCGATCAATTGCACGCCGCTGACTCGACGCTTTCCTTTACCAAGGTGTCGGGAACCGTCGACTACACGCACGAGCAGTACGAGGGCTCGATGCACATGCTGTACGAGGGTGCCTTGCTGGCGGTTCTGGTGGTCTGGTGGTTTCTGCGCGACTGGCGAGCCACGCTCATCTCCGCCTCGGCATTGCCCTTGTCGGTGCTGCCGACGTTTCTGGTCATGAACTGGCTCGGTTACTCGCTCAATACCCTGACGCTGCTCGCACTGGCGGTCATCGTCGGCATTCTGGTGGACGATGCCATCGTCGAGATCGAGAACATCGAACGGCACAGTCGCATGGGTAAACCCATCAAGCAGGCCGCAGGTGACGCCGTGACGGAAATTGCCCTGGCTGTCATGGCGACGACCATGACCCTGGTGGTGGTGTTCCTGCCTACTGCCATGATGAGCGGCGTGCCCGGTCTTTTCTTCAAGCAGTTCGGCTGGACTGCGGTGGTGGCGGTGCTGTCCTCGCTCCTGGTAGCGCGAATACTCACGCCGATGATGGCGGCCTATCTGCTCAAGACACATCCCGACAAGCAGGAACCGGCGGATGGGGCGCTGATGACACGCTACCTGAGCGCGGTTCGCTGGTGCCTGAAACATCGTGGCCTGACCCTGGGGGCTACCCTGCTGGTGTTCGTCGCTTCGATAGCGATGGTCCCGCTTCTGGAGACAGGCTTGATTCCGGCGTCCGACAAGGGATATAGCAACATCAATGTGGAACTGCCTCCGGGCAGCAGTCTGGAGGCTACCCGATCGACGGTCGAGGCGGTGAGTCGCGTCATCAAGGACATTCCGGGTATCGAGCATGTGTTCAGTACGGTGGGGGTGGCTCAGTCTGCCGGGCATGGACAGACTCAGGCGGCTGAATTGCGTCGCGCGACCATGACTCTTGTGCTTTCTGACCGTGGTACGCGCGCCGGTCAGACCGATATCGAAAACCGCATACGCGGGGTCTTGCATGGGATCCCGGGTGCACGGTTCTCGTTGGGCAGCGGTGGTCTTGGCGAGAAGATGGCGTTGATTCTCTCCAGTGACGACCCCGCAGCGCTCAAAGCGACCGCCCAGGCGCTGGAACGTGAATTGCGGGATGTACCCGGCCTGGCCAACATTACGTCGACCGCGAGTCTGGAACGTCCGGAAATCGTGGTTCGCCCGGACGCCCGGCAGGCAGCCGAGCGCGGCGTGACCACAGCGACCATCGGTGAGACGGTGCGCATTGCCACCAATGGTGACTTCGATTCGCAGATGGCCAAGCTGAACCTGGATAACCGTCAGATCTCGATACAGGTGCGTATTCCACAAGCCGCGCGGCAGGACCTGGAAACCATTGCCGATCTCCGGGTGCGTGGTCGGGACGGGCTGGTCCCCTTATCGAGTGTTGCGCAACTGAGCGTAGAAAGTGGCCCGACCCAGATCGACCGGTATGACCGACGGCGCTATGCCAATGTCAGCGCCGATCTGGGGCACATGCCGCTCGGCCAGGCACTGACCATTGCCCGGTCCCTGCCAGCGATCCAGTCCATGCCGTCCAGCGTCAGGCTTATTGAAACAGGCGATGCAGAGATCATGGCCGAATTGATGGAAGGCTTCGGCATGGCCATCATTATTGGTCTGGTTTGCGTCTACGTGGTGCTGGTGCTGCTGTTCAGCGACTTCTTCCAGCCGTTGACCATTCTTTTCGCCATTCCACTGTCGGTAGGTGGAGCCTTTGTCGCCTTGCTGCTCACCCGGGGCATGTTGAGCCTCCCGTCCCTGATCGGTCTGGTGATGCTGATGGGGATCGTCACCAAAAATTCGATTCTACTGGTCGAGTATTCGGTGATGGGCATCAGGAAGCAGGGCCTTTCAGTGGCAGATGCCCTGATCAATGCCTGCCACAAGCGCGTTCGCCCAATCATCATGACCACCCTTGCGATGATCGCGGGGATGATGCCGATTGCCTTGGGGCTGGGGGCTGACGCGAGTTTCCGACAGCCCATGGCCATTGCGGTGATTGGCGGGTTGATGACGTCTACCGCCTTGAGTCTGCTGGTGGTGCCTGTCGCATTCACTTACATCGATGAGCTGGAGCGCTTGCTGCACCGCTGGTTCAGCCGCGGAGCCGCTCACCATGGCGAGTCTATTCACTGATGCGTGAAACCGCCTGCGGCCTGCCCAGCCGGGTCAGGCCGTACAGCACCGCACCGACCACCAGCATGACCCCGGCCCGCAGCCAGGTTTCCGGCCCTTGCTGAGTCAACAGCAATAGACAGGACAGTATCCCAAGGACGGGAATCACCCAGTGAACCTGAAAGTGCGCAGGCTCGACCTTGTCCCGCTTGAGCACCAGCACGGCCACATTGACGCTGAGGAATACGAACAGCAACAGGAGCACCACCGTTTCGGCGAGCGTGGTCAGGGTGCTGGTGAACGACAGCGCGATGGCAACCAGAGTGGTGACCAGAATGGCCACGCCGGGTGTGCGTCGACGCGGCAGCACGCTGCCCAGAATCGCAGGCAGCAGACCTTCGCGCGCCATGCCGAACGTCAGTCGGCTGGCCATGATCATTGTCAACAGCGCGCCATTGGCGACCGCGATCAGTGCGATCAAGGCAAACCAGGGTGACGGAATCCCCAGACCCGATGCCTTCACCACATCCAGCAGCGGCGCCTGCGAGTCCTTCAACTGATCGACGGGCAACACCATGGCTGCGCCCACGCCCACCAGCACATACACAGCACCGGCGATCAGCAATGCTCCGAACAGGGCGCGGGGATAGACCTTGCGTACATCCTTGATTTCCTCGGCCAGATTGGCGGAGGTTTCGAAACCGACAAAGGAATAGAACGCCAGCAGCGATGCCGCCAGAATGGCCGTCGCAGGGGAGGCCGTGTCCAGTTCGAACACCCGTTGCGGCACGCCCTGGCCCTGGCCGACGAACCAGGCTGCAGCCGCGATCACCATGACCAGTCCGCTCAGCTCGATGGTGGTCATCAGCAGGTTGGCCCCCAGCGATTCCTTGATGCCTCGCGCATTCAACAGTCCGACGATAACCAGAAACCCGACACAGACCCATTGCGGTGGCACGCTGATCAGCGCTTGCAGGTAGTCACCGGCGAACGCAACGGCCAGCCCCGCTGCGCTGGTGACGCCTGCCGCGATCATCGAGAAGCCCACGAGAAAGGACAGCAGGGGTTTGCCAAAGGCTTTTTCGGCATACACCGCAGCGCCGCCCGCACGCGGGTACTTGGTGACCAGTTCGGCATAGGACGCTGCCGTCAGCAGGGCAAAACACAGCGCGATCAGCAAGGGCGCCCAGATAGCTCCACCCACGCGTCCGGCGATGGTGCCTGCCAGCGCGTAGACGCCAGCGCCGAGCACATCGCCAAGGATGAACAGCATCAGCATCGGAGCGGTGATCGCGCGTCGTAGTGACGCTTTTTCGTGACTGGCCATGGGGGAGTGATTCCTTTCGGGGGCTGCGGTGTATGAGTTTCAGAGCATTGCAGTGACAGTTGGTTCTGACTTTCTGCTACGTGCACCGATCAGAGGGAACGTCTCAGCCTGCGTCTGCTCTGGAGCGCTGCGCAGATGAATGATCGATGGCCTGCTGAAGTTCGATGGCGTCGTGACTGCAAAAGATGCGCAGGTCGCGTCCCGCTGAAAGCGACAGGTTGCGCAACCGCATCTGATTGGCGACGCGCTCCTTGTGATCGGTGTCCATCATGCGTTGGTAAAAGCGCAGTCCCGGCGTGCAGCTGCGGTCGGCTGAACCGATTTCGCCACGGTAGAAATACGCGTCGCCTGCATGCAGTACCCAGCCCTCGGGCGTGCGAATGGCAATGCCTGCGTGCCCAAGGGTATGGCCCCGCAGCGGAACCAGAAGAATGTCGTCATCGCCCGTACCCAGCAGCGTGCGTACAGCACCAAAACCATTCCAGCGGTCGCCGTCAGTGTCATACAGCTTCCAGTCGTTCACCCTTTGCCATTGCCGAGCGCGAAATCTGCGTGAATCGCGCCAGCCGACGGCGTTGCTGGCCGCGGACATTTCGTCACGCATGACATGCACGCTGGCCTGCGGAAAATCGTGCAGACCGCCAGCGTGATCGAAATCCAGATGAGTCAGCACGATATGGCGAACATCCTCGGCACGAAAACCCAGCTGCCGGATCTGGTGCAACGCGGTATAGCGCTGCTCCAGCTGAATATTGTTGAAGTAGCGAAAGAACCGGCTTAAACGCCTTGAAGGCTGCTCCACATCCTCGGTTCCGAAGCCGGTATCCACCAGCACCAGTCCGTCGTTGTCGGTTTCGATCAGCAGACAGTGACAGACCAGTCGCGCGGTCAGTCCTCGGCTGAAGCCGTCGAACAGCGCTCCGCCGAGAGGGCACATGCAACCGCAGTTCAGATGATGGATACGCACGACCGCCTCCTGTCATTTCGAGATACGCTGTTCATGCTCTGCGTCTCACTCTTCGTCCCGCCGCTTGCGGCAGCGTTCCAGCAAGCGCCTGCGCGGGGCTTCCGGACGAAGCTCGCGAATGATCACCTTCAAAACCTGCTTCAGCCTGCTGGCGATATCGCTCGTCAGAGAAGGCTTTGTGTCCCGTTTTCCCTCAGTGACCGTTGTGATCAATTCCTTCATTCAGGGCTCCCATGGCTGAAAGTCGACACCGCTTCGGTCTGGCCGGTGCGTGTCTGAAAAATGATCTTGATTCAAACCGGAAATTCAAAGCGATGATCTTCAGCCCTGACAGGCGGTTTCATGAAGTGAAACGTTGGTCATGCAAGGGAGTATTGGTCAGGCGCGTTGTCACAGTTGCGGTATCCGGATGAATCTGTGAGGGCTGAACGTTGAATATTGCATGCCTGGGCTGGGGATCATTGATGTGGGAGCCGGGCGCGCTTCCGTTGGCGGGTGAGTGGTACAGGGACGGTCCTGCGCTGCCGATCGAATTTTCGCGGGTGGCGGATGGAGGAGAGCTGTCTACCGCCATTTGCCTGAACGCACCATCCGTGAAAGTGTGTTGGGCGCTGCTTGCAGTATCGAGCGTCGAGGAGGCCTGCGCGGCGTTGCGTGAGCGTGAGCAAATCCCTGAAGAGCGGGAAGGCGCTATCGCCAGTCTGCTGGTTTCACGCAAGCCGGTAGGCGTGTTGATGGAATGGGCGTGGGAGCGGCGGATCGATGCCGTTATCTGGACGGCATTGCCGCCCCGGTTCAACGACATTGAAGGCCGGGTCCCGTCGGTCGAGGATGCGGTGGCGTACCTTTCGGGTCTGACCGGTGAAACGCTACAGCATGCGCGCGACTACATCGAGCAGGTTCCCGAGCAGATCGACACGCCCTATCGTCGGATTATCAGGCGTCAGCTGGGATGGCATCCCGGATCCGCGCTCTGAATTTTTGCAAGTTGTGAGCCACAAACCTGAAACCTTTGCCGATGAAGGGAGTTGAAAGTGAAGCATGAACGTCATGAGCGGTTTGATGCTGTCTGGGTAACGCTTGAGCGATTGCGAGACGACATTCGAGGCCTTGAGCGCAGCGAGCTTGAGCGGGTGGCGCATTTGCGCGGACATCAGACGGTCGATGATCTGGAGGCGTTGCAGCAGTCGTTCGTCAAGCTGGACCACGCTGTGCTGGACATCGAACAGACACTGGCCAGCCTGGGCGAGGCCACCGGGGAAATCGGAAAACTCTAAGCGGTGGCGCTGTGCTGCCATGAACCATGTGTCAGTTGCACGGTCCTATTCGGGCCCTGAAAAAAGGGCCGCAGTCCGCTGGGCAGTCCCTGCCTTTTACGGCTATTTCCTTCCCCAGAGTCCATGCCCATCATGCGCAAGCACCTCCGTTTTCCATGGCGTGTCCGGCTCTGCCTGATTTCGTTCGCGTCCTTGTTTGCCGTGCCTGCCATGGCCAGCGAAGGGCAGCAGATTGTCCAGAGCATCAATGCCTACCGTGCGCAGCCGCAGCGCTGTGAGTCGCGAACAACCAAGGTGGCTCGCCCATTGGTGCTGAACGATAGCGTCACGCTGCCCATCGTCTTCAACGGCAGTTCCCGCGATGCGCTCAAGGCTGCGGGCTATCAGGCGGTAACCGTACGCACCATCCGTCTTGCAGGCGCGCAGGACGCCAACGAGGCGTTCGGCATGCTCAAGGCGCGGTACTGCGGCGCGTTGCTGGACGCTCAGTACGCCGATGTCGGCATCACTCGAGAACGAAACGATTGGCGCATCGTGCTGGCTCGTCCTTTGATCGACAGCAAGCTGAGTGACACTCGCTCGGCGGGCAAGCTGCTGCTCGCACAGATCAATGAAGCGCGGTCCAAACCCCGTATGTGCGGCAAACGACCGTTTGCAGCGGCGCAGCCTGTGGTCTGGAATGCGACGCTGGAACTGGCCGCTCAGGGCCACAGCCAGTCGATGGCCAGCGAAAACTATTTTCAGCATCGCGGTTTCGATGGCGACTCGCCTGCTGACCGGGCCCGCGCGGCAGGTTACAGCGGCCGACAGATTGGAGAGAACATCGCGGCAGGTCAGAGCACGCCAGGCAAGGCCATGGCCAGTTGGCTGGCAAGCCCCGGGCATTGCGCGAACCTCATGAATCCGATGTTCACCGAGGTGGGCGTGGCGTATGCGACCGGCTCACAGACCGATTATGGCGTTTACTGGACGATGCTGTTCGGTGGGCCTTGATGCCTGGCATCACGACCGTTGGTCGTGCAGTCGCACAGACTGAACAAACCCTGCGTGCGGCCTGATTGTCTGCAAGGGAAGGCGCGTCGTTTCAATCGCCGCAGCCTTTCAATGCAATGCAATGATCAGGAGTATTCACATGAGCAAGCCAGCGATCTGCCTGGGTTTTTTCTGTCTATTGGCCCTGCACGGCTGCTTCGACAATTCAGGTAACGAGACCAAGAACAACACCGACGGCAGCAAGTCCTCGGTACAGATGCAGCAGGGCAAGTCCGAGCAGAGCAAGTAATCGCCATGAGCCAGTCCGTGACTGCCTCTGACCTGCAGATCGACTTGAGCGCGGACAAGGAGAAGTCCCTGTTCAAGTGGCTGGTCGCCAGCTTTCTGATGGGCAAAAGGATTCAGGCCCAAATTGCCTGCGAAGCCTACCGGGTGATCGTCGAGCACAGGGGTCGTGACACGCCCCGCAAGCTGGCGAGCTGCACGCATCGCGAACTGGTCGGTATGCTGGGGCAGGCGCATTACGTGCGCTATGACGAATCCACTGCCGAACGGCTGCTGGCACTGGCCGTCAAGCTGAACGAGGAATATGGCGGCAAGCTTCTCAATGTTCACGAAGCCAGTGATGGCAGGGCGGATTTCGAGAAGCGCCTGCTGGCATTCGAGGGAGTCGGCCCCAAGACCGTGGAGATCTTCATGCGCGAGGCTGGCAGGGTGCTGTATTGAGCGCGTTCCTTATCGGCTGCGCGGGCTGGAGCCTGGCGCGTCCATACTGGTCCGTATTTCCTGATGAAGGCACCCATCTGCAGCGTTATGCGGCACGCTTCAATGCGGTGGAGATCAACAGCTCGTTCTATCGTCCTCATCGTCCGCAGACCTATGCGCGCTGGGCGGAGTCGGTGCCTGAAGGCTTTCGCTTTTCCGTGAAGCTGCCCAAGACCATCAGCCATGAATTGCGTCTGCATGATTGCGAAAGCCTGTTGAGGGTCTTTCTCGAGCAGTGCACGCAACTGGGTGACAAGCTGGGTTGCCTGTTGATTCAGCTGCCTCCGTCGTTTCGCTATGACGCCGATATCGCGCAACGCTTTTTTGCGTTACTGCGTGAGTGCTATGCCGGGCATGCGGTGCTTGAGCCGCGTCACGAGTCCTGGCTGCAGGCACAGCCGTTGCTGGTCGAGCAGCATATCGGGCAGGTTGCCGCCGATCCGTCACCCGTGTCAGATGGTGACGTTCCAGCGGGCTGGGAAGGTGTGCGCTATTGGCGATTGCATGGCTCGCCGCAGATCTACCACAGCCCTTATGGTGCAGATCGCCTGGCCAAGATTGCCGAGCAGTTACGCCGATCCGGGCAGGAGGGCGCAGCGACCTGGTGCCTGTTCGACAACACCGCCAGCGGTGCGGCGGTGGGAGATGCGTTGGGGCTGCAAGAGCTGCTCACCGACTGATTTGCCAGCGTGCTTCTCTTGCGTACGTCGGGACGCAGAGCGTCCTGAGCGGCATTCCCACGCAGAGCGTGAGGAACGATCACCGTTGGACTGACAAAGCTGATCGTGCCCATCGCTCCGCGTGGGTATGCCGCCCGTGACGCTCTGCGTCACAAATGGCACAGACTGCAGGGCAGTGAGCCAGCCGCATGTTTCACGTCACGTTTGCGCCCCTCACTCCCGCCCTGCAAGCTTGTCTTCGACCTCGCGGTTCTTTTCCTTAAGCGTTTCGGCGTCCTGTTCCTTTTCGCGGTTGGAGGTCGGGGTGATGATCTTGTCGACGCCCTCGGCAGGTGAGTCCTGATTGTCGATGTCCTTGCGCACGACCTCGACAGGTTCGCCGGACTGGTCGACGGTGGGAGTGTAGGGTTGGTTTTCTGACGCCTTGTCCTGAGGTCTTGCGTGGTCATTACTCATGTGGGTTCCTCGCTTATGGCTGTCTTCCTTGGAGAGGACGACGAAACGGCGAGTTCGATCTTTTTCACCGTGATCTGCCTACAGCTGTCAGTCACTGAGCCGTAGAAGGTCGCTGCAGCAGGTCGATCAGGGTAATAGTCGGTTCATTCAGTATTGGCCGGTCGCGGTGCACCAGGCCCACGTCTCGATGAAAGGTCTGTTCGCCAAGGTCCAGCGCCCGGATGCCTTCAGGCCAGGGATGGTGGCTGGCCGTCTGCGGTATCAGCGCCACGCCCAGGCCACGGGCGACCAGTTTGATGATGGCCTCCAGCTCATCCAGCTCGCAGACTTCCCGGACGCTGAACGGCATCTGGCGCAGGAAACGATCCACCTGCCGGCCACCAAACGAAGAGCGGTCATAGCGAATCAGGGGTTGTGAGGAGAGCAATTGCATCCAGTCATCGCCCGGTATCTCGGCAGGCACGATCAGGCGATAGGGTTCCTGCGCAAGACTGGTCCAGCGCAGATCGCTTTGCAGCGAGAAGGGCGGTCGGATAATCGCCGCCAGATCGATTTCGCCAGCGTCAACCTGATTGACCAGATTCATGGAAACACCCGGAATCACTCGCGTCCGGCACTGCGGCCATAAGCGATGAAAGGCCGCCAGCGCGTCCGGCAGTAATGAGCACTGCATGGAGGCGATGGCACCGATGGTGAGGTGCAGTACGGCGGGCTGACCGGCAGGAGACGAGCCCAGATTGTGGTAGAGCCGAATCAGCTCCTGCGCCTGCAGCAGGGTCTGATGCCCCATGCGATTCAACTGCGCCGAACGACCCTTACGCTCAAACAGCGCAAAGCCCAGTTCGGCTTCCAGACGCTGCATCTGCGCGCTGACGGCTGCCTGGGTCAGCCCGATTCGGTTGCCTGCCGCAGCAAAGGTTCCGGCCTGTGCAACGGCTACCAGGGTCTTGAGCTCGCGAATCATTGATAAATCTCTTTTGTGTATTGGAGAAATATATATTGATTTTAGTGTTGAGTCCTCGCGCATATGATTGACCCGGCGTTATCAAGAAGGACGCATCGACGTCCCGCCCAACAGACCTGAGCCCGGAGCCTGCAATGAGCCTTTCACCTTTTCATCTGGCGATACCTGTTTATGACCTCGCTGCCGCGCGCAGTTTCTACGGCGAAGTGTTCGGCCTGGCTGAAGGTCGTTCCAGCGAGCAGTGGGTCGACTTCGATTTCTACGGGCACCAATTGGTGATCCACGAACACCCGAAGACGTCTTCGCAGGAACACGTTCACAGCAATGCGGTGGACGGTCACGATGTGCCGGTTCCGCATTTCGGCATCATCCTGCACTGGGAGCAGTGGGAAGCGCTGGCCGAGCGCCTGAGGTCGCTGGGGACGCAGTTCGTGATCGAACCTTATATCCGCTTCAAAGGTCAGGTCGGCGAGCAGGCCACCATGTTCCTGTTCGATCCGTGCGGCAATGCGCTGGAGTTCAAGGCGTTCAAGGACATGAGTCAGCTGTTCGCCAAGTGAAGGGCAGAAAGCCGCTTTCAGGGAAGCGGCTTTCTGGTTGTAACCATGGCTGAAAGGCTGATCAGACCTTCGAGCCGCCCCAACGTGGCGCGTTCCTCAGGTCGTCTCGTTGCTGGGTATCCGGCGACTTGTGCGGTTCGCCGTACTCCACGTGCAACGTTTCATCCAGTCGGTTGCTGGACGAGCCTTTTTTCTGCGGCGTTTCGTCGAAGTGCTCCCACTCGGCGCGCTGGAAACGGAACAGGCTGTCGTCTTCAGGCGCTTCGCGTTCGCGATAATGGTGAATCGAGTAATGCGCGTATTCCACCTTGTCGCCCCAGTCGGCCTGCAGCAGGCCATCGGCGGCCAGATCCCGATACCAGTCGTTTTCCTTCTCGGACGCTTTCTGTTTCTTGTTGTGGTCGACGAAGTAACCGATGATCCCGCCAACCACGGCGATGACCACCCCGACCAGAAAGAACGGCCCGGCCAGCGCAGTGGCCGCAGCTCCGCCTGCGCCGACCAGCGCTGCGGTGCCCAGCACCCCGGCAGACGCGCCGAATGCACCGCCCGCGATCTGCAAACCTCCCGCGGCCTGAGCCAGCTTGTCACCGGACTTGACCCCGTCCTTGATGGTGAAGGCACCGAGTACGATGTCGGCAAAACCGCCCGCCAGGTCAGTTGCCGGCCCCAGTACTTTCACCACAGAGCCCGCAATCTTGGCCGAGACGCCGGGCTTGAGTTTGACCTCACTGTCCAGACGCTGGGAAATACCCTCCATTGCCTTGTGCTCGGCCTGCGCATTGCCGGTCAGGTCGCCGATGAGGTCCATGCGCTGGTTGTCAGGGATGTCCAGCGCAGTACGGATCTCGGCGAGCCGCTCGGCACTCAGGCCACTTGGGCTGACTTCGACCTTGGGCGGCTTCATGTCCGACTTGCCCCAGATTTCCGGAACGGTCTTGTCCAGACCCAGCAGGTCGACCAGGCCGCCTTTGCCCATCAGGTCGCCCACCTTGTCGGCCAGTTTGACGAAATGGCTCGCGCCGCCGGCAAAACTGATGAAGTCCTTGGCAATGCTCAGACGCTGGAGAGGCGTTTCGCCCAGTTTTCCACCTTGACCCACCATTTGATAAATGGCCGAAAACAGTGAAACACCCGCAGCCACCGAGCCCATCACGCCCTTGCTGTTGAGGGTGTTGAAGATTTCACCCAGTTTGCCGCGATCCGCTACCGGGATGTAGGGCTTGGACAGGGCGGTCTTGATGTCGGCTTCGCTCACCGAGCCTTTTTCCTGATAGGCCTTGCCGACTTCCTTGAGCGCCTTGGCGATGTCCTCGGTCTTGGCGTTGCCGACGACGCCTTCCTGGATGAATTTCTCGAACGTGGGCTGCAGGTGGCGGGGCAGGTCGACCAGAATGCCCTTCAGCTCGCCCTTGAGCAGGCCGAACAGGTCCTTGGTGGCCAACGCGTTGTTTTCGTCACTGATCTTCGACGGGTCGGCAACCAGGTCATTGAGATCACTGGTGAGGCCATCGGCCTGGATCGACTGCGCCGCCTTGCTCGCTGCCTCAGGGTCGACCAGTGCCAGCGATGACAGGGTGTCGCTCAGGTCTTTCTGGGCTTCCTGTCCAAGGCCCTGCGCCTTGAGGTCCTTGAGGTACAGCACGTAATCGGGATTGGCCGTCAGGTCGATCAGCTTTTGCTTGATGGCGTCCTTGTCGGGCACCTTGCCCAGCGCGTCGGTCATCTTGGTCTGATAGTCCTGCTGCACGGTTGGATCAGAGAACAGCGTCGTCAGCTGTTCCTGCAGCTTGCCGCCATCGATGATGTCGTGCATGTCCGCCGAACTCAGTTGAGTCTGCTTGCTGTCGAACTCCCGCCATGTGCCACCAAAGGCGCCCTGGGCTTCTTCATAGCCGGTCAGGCCACGGCCGTTGTCGTAGGCGGCCTGTGCTTCGATGGCCCTCACCAGCTTGGCGCGTGGATCGTCCTTGGGTATTTCCCCCTTCTTGACGCCTTCGCGGTACTGATCCAGCAGCTCTTTGGTAGCCAGTTCGCCCACGTTCAGCTCGGGAGAGTTTTCATCGTCCTTGTCAGCCTTGACCCCGGTTTTCTGGCCCATGAGGTCCAGTTCGGCAGCGGGAGGCAGGTTGTGGCGGGTGCGCGTCTCACCGATATTGCCCGTACCCAGCTCGTTCCATTTCGCCACGACATCGTCATACAGCTGCGGACTTTGATCCTTGGACACGATGAACTTGTCATCACCGTTGGCGAACCGGATCAGGCCATCGCCCAGCTCATCCGGCGAGCCAATCACAATGTCCTTGTTTTTCAGGAAGTCGTTCGGGCCAGCCAGTTTGTAACCTTCAGCTTCACTGCTGTGAATCTTCGCCCAGGCATCGTTAAGTGTGCTGACCTTTTCGAACAACTCGGGCGTCAAGGATTCGGAGACGACGATTCGCTCACCCGCCTGATTCTTGTAGCTTATCTGGCTGCCTTCCTGGCCGGTGACCCAGTTGAACTCGGTGATGTCGCCCAGTTTCGGGATCGGGGTATTACCGTCGGCCAGAATTTGCCCCTCATTGACGGCCGTTTCCAGTGCCTTCCTTTTCTCCGGATCGGACACGACGGTTCGCAAGGCTGACAGGTACTCGAACAGTTTCGGGTTATCGTCCCGCGCTACCACGACCTTTTCGCCATTGTGTTCGTAACGGATGGTGCCTGGACCCGCTTCGTCCAGCGGGCCGACCGTGGTGCCGAACACGGGCGGCCACACTTCGTTGTCACCCGCCCTGCGATAGCCTTCGCCTTCGCTCTTGCTCAAGCCGGTCAGGCTCGTGAATGCGTCCTTCGCGGCCTTGTACAGCTCAGGGTTGTCACGCTCCGCCACGACGATCTTGTTGCCTTCGCGGTCCACGTAGCGCATGACTCCTGGACCGACTTCATCCACCGGCCCGACCACGGCGAAGTCACCCAGTTTTTCGGGTGGTTTCTCATCCGCTCCTGCCACGCGATAGCCTTCACGCTGGCTGCTGCCCACGCCAGACAGGGCCTTGAAGTCAGACGCTACCTGTTTGAACAGCTCAGGGCTCTGCTGCTGCGACACGATGACCTTGCTGCCATCGGCGGCTTCATAACGAATGAGGCCCGGCCCGCTTTCGTCCGGCGGTCCGATACGTGAATAGCCGCTCAGCGTTTCGGGTGCTGCGGCGTCAGCGTTGGCCAGCACGTAGCCAGCCTCGACGCTGGCCTTGAAACCGGCCACGCGCGGCTGGTCTTCGACCACCTGTTGGTAAAGTGCCGGGCTCGTGGATTTGCTGACCAGCACGTGATCTCCATCCTGCGTGATGTAGCGCACCGTGTCGGCCGCAACCGTGTCGGCCGCAACCGTGCCTGGCTTTTCAATAGAGGTGTAGTCAGTCAGCGCCGGCGCTTTATCGTTGGCGCCAGCCGGTCGGTACTGAGCGCCATTGCGGTTACTGGTCTGCAGCAACTGTGTGAAACGGGCCTTGGCATTGAAGCCTGGCGTTGCCGAGGGAAGAGGGCCGGGTGTCTGACCTATCGAGGGTGTCGACATACCATATGACTCCTGTTGTAACGGTTGGACTTCGTCTCGAAACGGACCGCGCGTTGCCTCGCCAAGAGGCACAGGCCAGTCTCGGCCTTTCGGGCGACATACACTTGCGAGCGTGAGCGGGTCATTGAATTGTGCCGTGGTTTAATCGCGGCCAATTGCGATAGTGCAGGGTGTTACTTGCATGACACTAACATTGCTGCGTGACATATAAGGGTTGCGAAGTGCTTTTTCACAACATTTCACAACCGGCTTGAAAGCGCCCTGGGGCACGGCACGTCTGTCTCTGTGCCGCACGCGTTGAGCTGCCGGTGTCTGATATAAAGTTCACTGTTCCGAAAAATATAATTGCTGTTGATAAATATCATTTTGATATTACTTGTCCGATATCTTTCGTTTATACCTGTTTTCGCAAATTCACAACGTTTCACAGCACAGTCCAATAGTCGCTGCGTAGTATTTGTGGGGTCGGACAACAAACTTGTTTAGTGGCGTAATCGCCAACTATGAAGCGCGCAGTTCAATGCGCAAAAGTGTCCGGTCATCGCTTTTTTGGCTTGCCTGTCGGCAGGTACAACTTCCCTCGAAGCAAGGAGAAACAACATGAGTTCTACTCCACCCGTAAGCTCCGGCAACTCTGACGCAGCGATCGAAAAAATGTCCGCCACCTTTGATATGGCTATCGAGAAATCGGCCAAGATCACCGAAATCTCCACTGCCAAAAAAGCAGAGCTGGACGCGACCAAGCAACGTCCGCAGAACTGACGTTGCCATGCGGGCAGCCTCGCCGCTGCCCGCATCTTCTCTTCACGAAAAGTCTTGCGATCGACAGTTTTACCCGGCTCTGACGTGCCGTTTCCGGTAAATCACACGGTGGTGACTCGATCATGACAGCCCTGATTTCATTCAAGTCGACGCCCGATACTGCGGCGCCCGGCCAGAGCACGTGTGTGCTCGAAATTCTTCAAGGTTTGCACAAGGGTGTTTCGCTGGCCCTGGATAAGCCGAGCTACAGCATCGGCAGCGCCGCGCCTGCCGACCTCATCCTGAGCGATACCGATATCGCCGCACAGCATGTGCGTCTGGTTCTTGGTCGTGACCCTGCGGATCGCGGTCAGGTGGCCATCGAAGCCAGCGGCGGTGATGTCGCGTTCATTCACGCCAGCGGCCTGCGTGCCGTACTGGCTGCAGGCACCGGTCAGCGAGTCCGACTGCCAGTGGAACTGGAGCTGGGTCAGGCCCGGCTTTGTCTGCGTGCAGATCGACTGCAAGCAGTCGTCTCCGATGTTCCGAACGCTCGTTCCCCTCGGGTCTGGGCGCTCTTCGCTGCGTTGACGCTGTTGCTGATATGCGCGACCGCGTTTGCGCTGCATGCTCCGCGCGAAGATGCCATGCGAGCAGCAGGCACCCGCCAAAAACAGTTGCCCGCAGCCGCTCCGGCGCCGACGCTCGCTCAGGCGCAAGGCTGGCTTGAACAGGCGTTGAAAGACGCTGGGCTTCAACAGTTGCACCTTGTCAGTCACAACGGCACAGGGCCTGGCGGACAGCTCGGTGTGGAAGGCACCTATTCCCCGGAACAGAAAGGTAGCTGGCTGCAGATCCAGCGCGCATTCGACAGCCAGTTCGGCCAACACATCGTACTGACCCCCAAAGTGCAGCTCGCAGCTTCGGTGGCCAAGCCCCGCGTACGTTTTCAGGCGGTCTGGTTCGGTCCGGACCCTTACGTGATCGATGAACACGGCAAGCGTGTCTATCCCGGCGCAGCGCTGCAGGACAACTGGACCCTGGAAGGCATCGCTGATGATCAGGTGCGTCTGGTGCGCGGCCAGGAAAGGTTTGTGTTTACGTTATGAAAGTCGACCTGCGCCCCGTACTTCCATCCCCTGGCGAGCCGCTGCCGGCCGTTGAACGCGTCGCTCCGGTGTCGCCACGCCAGGCGCCGCGTTTCGAAGCATTGCTCGACCAGCGCGAAAGAAAGGTTCGCCGTTCGCTGCGTGGCGAGCTGGAGCAGACCGATCAGGCCGCTGCTGCCAGCACCGAGCTGTTCGGCACCGTGCGCTCGCTCCAGACCCTGCGTTATCTGCTGGACGAAGTCTTGCCTACGCTGGACGCCGAGCCCGATATCCGGGCGCTGGCCGAAGACGTGATTCGTGAGGAGATCGACATTCGTCTGCTATTGGAACAGCAACGCGCGCAGGTGCAGCCATGAGTGCGAGTCAGGATCGTGACTGCGTCGAGCTGCTCAAGGGGCTTGGCGATCTCTATCGTCGCTGCGGTCAACCGCAAAGGGCGCTGGTGATGCTGTTGATTGCTATCCAGCTGGCCCCGGCCGACACCGGTCTGCTGCACAGCCTGGTGCTGGCCTTCACTGACAGTGGCGATACCAGCCGGGCGTTGGCAGCGCTGGATCGTCTGGTGAGCTATCAGGGCGAGAGCGCTGCCTTGCTGCTGTTGCGCAGCCGCGCCTTGTGGAAAGCCGGCAGCAAGGACGAAGCCCGCCAATGCTTCAGACGCTACCTGAGCGCGCGGAGGGATGAGCAATGACGTTCATGAATCGTCTCAACCTGCTGGCACAGATCGCTTCGAAGCGCACCGACGTGATCATCGTCGCGTTCATGCTGATGGCCATCGCCATGATGATCATTCCGCTGCCGACCTATCTGGTCGATGCGCTGATCGGCGTGAACATCGCCCTGAGCCTGCTGATCCTGATCGTTGCCTTCTACATCAATCATTCCGTGGAGTTTTCGGCGCTGCCGCCGCTGATTCTGCTCAGCACGTTGTTTCGGCTGTCCCTGTCGATCACCACGACGCGTCTGATTCTGCTGGATGGCAACGCCGGTCATATCGTCAAGGCCTTCGGTGATTTCGTGATCGCAGGTCAAGTGGTGGTCGGGCTGGTGGTGTTTCTGATCATCACTGTGGCGCAGTTCGTGGTCATCACCAAAGGTGCCGAGCGGGTGGCCGAAGTGGCCGCACGTTTCACCCTGGACGCCATGCCCGGCAAGCAGATGAGCATCGACAACGATTTGCGCAACGGCGATATCGATCAGGCCGAGGCTCGCCGTCGCCGCTCGCGTCTGGAGCGCGAAAGTCAGATGTTCGGGGCCATGGACGGTGCCATGAAGTTCGTCAAGGGCGACGCCATCGCGGGGCTGGTGATCCTGTTCGTCAACCTGCTGGGCGGGATGATGATCGGTATGGTCGAGCGCGGAATGCCGTTTGCCGAAGCTGCTCACACCTATTCGTTGCTGACCGTCGGCGACGGCCTGATTGCGCAGATTCCGGCGCTGCTGATTTCGGTGGCTGCCGGCACGGTGGTCACGCGGGTCAACAGTGATGGCGAGGAGCGCGACCTGGGAACGGAAATCGTCCGGCAGCTGGGCGCCAGTCACCGTGCGCTGGGGCTGACGGCCCTTATCCTGCTGGGTGTCGGACTGTTGCCGGGGTTCCCGTTGCTGGTGTTCGTCACACTGGCGGCGGTGCTGGGCGGCAGTGCGGTGGTGCTCTGGCGTCGCGCCAGAACCGGCGCTTCCGTGCCCGCGATCGACCTTCCGGAAGATGAACCGGCCATGGAGCCAGACGCGCCTGAAGTGCTGGAAACGTTCGAACGTCCGCTGGACAGTCGAGTGCTGCTGAGTGTCGGAGACGGTCTGGCTCAGGTAGCGCCATTGCAGCCGCTGCGGCAGCGGATCGAAGCGCTGTGCCACGAGATTCGCGCCGACCTTGGCATCGATGTAACGGTGCCGGAGGTGTACCTGGATCGCTCGATGTCCGCAGACCGTTTTCAGGTCGAGCTGGAAGGCGTGCCCGTCTGCGAAGGTGAATTCGACGGGCAATGGCTGCTGCTGCAGGAAGATCCCGTGCACGCCCAGTTGCTCGCTGTCGAGCCTCGCGAGGCGCCGTCACCGATCAGTGAACGTTCCGGTCGCTGGGTGGAGCGCGAGCACGCCAGTCAATTGCAGGAGGCCGGTATCGGCTTTCTGTTTGCCGACGAGGTGTTGCGTGAGGTGCTTGATCGCACGTTGCGCCGTTACGCTGCCGATTTTCTGGGGATCCAGGAAACCCGCGTGATGCTGGAGCAACTGGAAGGCAAATACGGTGAGCTGATCAAGGAGGTGCTGCGCGTCCTGCCGTTGCAGCGCGTGGCCGAAGCACTGCGTCTGCTGGTCGCCGAAGGCGTTTCCATCCGCAATCGCCGAGGTTTGCTGGAAGCGATGGTGGAATGGGGGAGCCGCGAATCCGACGCCGGACGGCTCACCGAGCACCTGCGTGCCGGACTGGCGCGGCAGATCAGTCATCAGTACGCCGACCGTAACCGGGTGATCAGCGCGTTCGTACTGGCCCCGGCGCTGGAAGAGCAGTTGCGTGCCGCCATCAGCCGCCTGGACAAGGGGCGTGATTCGGTCCCGGACGACATCGCCCGCACCCTGCTCGTGCAATTGCGCCGCTTGTGTGACCTGTTGCCGGAAAACGATTCCACCGTGCTGCTGGTGCACCCAGAACTGCGTCGGGGCATCCGCCGCATGATCGTTCGCGGCGAGCTGCAGCTGGCCGTGCTGTCCTTCAGAGAGCTGGCGGGCGAATACAACCTTCAGGCGGTCGGCACCCTCAGCCTGACCGATATCAATACGCGCCCGGCCTCAGGTGCCGGGTCCGTCTCTTCACTGGCGACTGCCTCATGACTTGTTCAGTAGCTGCACTGCGTACGTTTTTCTTCGGCCTTGGCGTATTGCTCCTGAGCAGCCACGCCAGCGCCGAGAACATCGGCAAAGGTGCCAAAGGCACGATCGATCTGGGAATCGGCGAAGGCCGGGTTCTGCATTTTTCGGCACCCGTGGATTCGGTGATGGTTGCCGAACCGGGGATTGCCGATCTGCAGGTGGTGTCGCCCGGCGTGATCTACGTGTTCGGCAAGGCGGCCGGGGAGACCAGCCTGATTGCGCTGGACGCTGAAGGGCAGGAGACCGCCACGCTGAGCCTGTCGATCAACAGCGGCACCTCGGCCGTCTCACGGCCGCTCAAGGCGCTTCATCCGCAGAGCCAGACGCGTATCAAGGCCACCGGCAACCGTCTGGTGGCCGATGGTGCGGTGCGGGACGTGGGCGAGGCCACCGACCTCAATGCGCTGCTGAGCACCGAAGGGCAGAACTTTCAGTCAACGGTCAACAGCGCCACCTACGCGGGCTCTGCTCAGGTCAACATCCGGGTGCGTTTCGCTGAAGTGTCGCGCTCCGAACTGCTGCGCTACGGCGTGAACTGGAACGCGCTGTTCAACAACGGCACCTTCTCCTTCGGTCTGCTGACCGGTGGCGGCCTGGCGAGCGGCGCGGCAGGCGGCGCCTCGAATGTGATCAGCGCGGGACTGGCCTCGGGCAACGTCAATATCGACGCCATGCTGGAGGCGCTGCAAAGCAACGGTGTGCTCGAAGTGCTGGCCGAACCGAACATTACGGCGATGACCGGACAGACCGCCAGTTTTCTCGCCGGTGGCGAGGTGGCGGTACCGGTACCGGTCAATCGCGAGGTCGTCGGGATCGAATACAAGCCGTACGGCGTGTCACTGTTGTTCAGCCCGACGCTGCTGCCGAACGGGCGAATCGCCTTGCAGGTGCGCCCGGAGGTCAGCAGCCTGATGAGCACCACCACGCTGGACGTCAACGGTTATCAAGTGCCGTCGTTTCGCGTACGTCGTGCGGACACTCGGGTGGAAGTCGGCAGCGGTCAGACCTTCGCCATTGCCGGGCTGTTCCAGCGTGAAAGCAGTCAGGACATGGACAAGGTGCCGATGCTCGGCGACATGCCGATCCTCGGCAATCTGTTTCGCTCCAAACGGTTCCAGCGCAACGAAACCGAGCTGGTGATTCTGATCACGCCGTACCTCGTCGAGCCGGTCAAGGACCGCGTGGTGGCCACGCCGCTGGACAAGCAGCGCGCGGCCGCCACGGCATCCACCAGCCCGCGCACCGGTGGCGCATTCGGCTTCTACATGAACTGAAAGGAGCAGGCCATGAACTTCAATCCAGCGTTGCCCGTTCCCTTTGCGTGTCTGTTTCTCTGCCTGCTGGGCGGCTGCAAGACGCACCTTGACCCGGTCAGTTATTCGCCGGATTACACCGCAATCACCCGCGCGGACGGCCGTATCGAACTGGTGCCTCAGGCGTGTGCCCAGCCTGCGGCGCAGGATGACATCGATGTCGGCGAAGACTTTCAGGCGTTGCTGCCGCCTGGCTGCGCCAGCAATCTGATTCTGTTGCAGATGGTCGAGCAGCGTGCGGACGTGCTGCGCGGGCGTGACACCGGGCCGACCATGGCGGCGCCGGTCGGGCGTGCCGCGCAGGTGTACATCGACGGTTATGACCGTGAAGAACTGCGTCGCCGTCAGGCCGAGCAGCAGGCCAGCACCGACACCCGGGAGGCTCGATGAACTCAGCGGCCGTCGACAAGCCCCAGTGCCTGGGCCTGCGCTGCAGGATCCTTGATCGCCTTGATGCGGCGCGCCTCGGTGATCAACTTACTGCGCTCGGCCTTCGGAATGTCCTCGAAGCTCATGCCCTTGAGGTCCTTCTCTCGCCCGGCCAGGACCATGACCAGCAATTCGTTGCGCTGATGCCTGGGCTGCGCCAATGGCGACTGGCTTACCGTTTCGATGGTCTGCAACGCCTTCTGACTGTCGTCGCCCAGCGCGTAGGCCAGCGCCAGGTTGCAGCGGGTGTCCAGATCGTTCGGGGCAAGACGCAGGCTGGTGTTGAACGCAGTCTGGGCAGGTTTGGCCTGACCCAGCAGGATGTGCGCGATGCCCAGCCGGTTCCAGGCCGTCGGCTGTTGCGACGCGTCCGCCGCCTGGGTCAAAGCGGTGACGGCGCGCTCCAGCTTGCCTTGACGCAACTGCGCCGTGCCCAGACCCAGCAAGGCGTCAGGGTCGTTGGCCTTGAGTTCCAGCGCACGTTGAAAAGCCCGCTCGGCACCCCGTGTGTCGTTGCTGGCGAGCAGGGCATCACCGAGCTTGAGCCACGACTCGACACCGGCCTCGGGCTGCTGCGTGGCGCGCTGGTAGAACGATGCCGCCGTGGTCGGGTCGCCGCGCTTTTCCAGGTCCGCCGCCAGTTGCATGAACCGCTCGTAGCTGGCATCGCTGCGGGGTTGAGTGGCACAGGCCGTCAGGGTCAGACAGCCGAGCAGCAACAGCGTGGACACGGAACGAGGGGGCATGGACAAGGCTCTTGTGAAAGTGGATCGGGCGAGGCGAATCATCCGCCGAGGGCTGTTGCAGGCGAGCGCCATCTTATCGACTCGGCGCGCAATTGCGACCGTTTTCTGAGCCTGATTCAGCCCGCTTTGTTCCCTGCGAACATGACGCAGGATGGAGGTCGCCATGGTGCTCTTCAGGCTTGAACGCTTCTTGGTGCGCAGCCTCATGTTGCTGGCGCTGGCCGGGTTTTCCGGCGTGCTGAATGCCGCGCCCGATCACGAGCCGGACTGGTTTTCCAAACCTTACGCCTACGTGTTGGTGGATCAGGATATCCGCGGTGCCCTGACCGAATTCGGCCAGAACCTGGACCTGATCGTGGTGTTCTCCGACAAGGTGCGCGGCTCGGCGCGGGGCACCGTGCGCGGCGCCAGTGCGGGAGAGTTTCTGTCCCGGCTGTGCGACGCCAATCAGCTGAGCTGGTATTTCGACGGCAATGTGCTGCACATCGCCCAGTCGGATGAAGTCGGCACCCGGGTGTTCGACCTGCCGGGGCCGAAGCTGGATGAACTGCAGCACTACCTGGCGCAACTGGAGGTCTCGGGCCAGCCGATGTCCAGTCGTGCCAGCCCCGATCACGACAGCCTGTTCGTGTCCGGTCCGCCTGCATACCTGGCGCAGATCCAGCAACACCTTGATCGTCAACCTGTCGCCGAGGCTGCACCTGTGGTGCGTGAGCGCGGTGTGCGGGTATTCCGTGGCGGTGTCGTCACCCAGGTCACCAATGACCGTCAATAACCCAAAGGAGCATCACTCATGTCCGTGAATCCGGTAGACAGCACGACCGATATCAACCCTTCCAGTCAGGAGTCGCGTTTCAACGCAGCCGTCGACAATGCCACACAGGCGTCCAGCGACGCTGAGTTCAACGATGCGCTGATCACCCAGGCCGTCACCATCGGCGGGCAATTCATCATCATGCCGCGCGCTCAGGAAATGCTGAACGAAGCGCAGTCCGATGATGACTCTGAATAAGGATCGACCATGACCGTCAATCTGGCTGCATCACCGGCGGCGGCTGCCTTGCCGTCGCCGGGAGGAGGCGGGGGCATGCAGGCCTCGCAGAACCTTTTCGAACACATGGCCGAAAGTGCCAAGGGGATGCCGCAGGGCGCGAGCCCGCACCAGATCGGCAGCAACCTCATGGAGCGTCTGGACGGCTTCATCGACCGCTCACGGCAGTTCTCCGAACGCGCCGACGCGATGACCCATGGCAGTGCGCCTTCGTCCACCGGTCACACGCAGGCACCTGAGGCAAGCGCTGCTCAGGATATGAGCAAGACAGGCGGTCCTCAGGTTGATCGCATCGTGCAGTCGCTGGGCCGGATGTTCGACTACTCCATCGAAACCCAGATGGTGGTGCGCGGGGCCACGCAGATATCCGGTTCCGCCAACACCCTTCTCAAAGGTCAATGAACCATGCCCAGATGCCGTCGTGTCCTGCGCCTGCTGATCGTGTCCGCGCTTGCCAGCCTGTTGCAGGCCTGTGATGTCGATCTCTACACCAACCTGGGCGAGCGCGAGGCCAATGCCATGCTCGCCGTGCTGCTGCGCGACGGCATTCCGGCTTCGCGCAAGGTTCAGGACAACGGCCAGTTGAAGGTCATGGTGGACGAGAAGCGCTTCGCACAGGCCATGGCGGTGCTGGATGACGCCGGTCTGCCGGGGCAGAGTTTTTCCAACATGGGTGAGGTGTTCAAGGGCAATGGCCTGGTGTCCTCACCGGTGCAGGAGCGTGCACAGATGGTCTATGCGCTGAGCGAGGAACTGTCGCACACCGTTTCGCAGATCGACGGGATCCTGTCTGCGCGAGTGCATGTGGTGCTGCCCGACAACGATCTGCTCAAGCGGGTGATCTCGCCGTCGTCGGCTTCGGTGCTGGTGCGTTTCGATCCGAAAACCGACATCAATGTGTTGATTCCGCAGATCAAGACCCTGGTCGCCAATGGCATTTCCGGACTGGGTTACGACGGGGTTTCCGTGACTGCGATCAAGGCGGTGCTGCCAGCCAACGCCTCTGCCGGTCCGCAACTCGGTAGCTTTCTCGGGTTATGGATGCTTGAAGACGACGTGCCTCGGGCCAGATGGCTGTTCGGCACGTTGTTGCTGATTGCTCTGGGGCTGGCCGCGACTCTGGGCCGCCAGCTCTGGAAGCGGCAAAAGGCTGAAGGGGCTTACGTCCTGAGTGATGCGCCATGAGTGCCGGGTTGACGGGGCGGTGGCAAACGCTGACTGAACAGCCGTTGGCCTTTGTCCGCGAGCGTTGTGTCAGTGACTGCCTGGTGCACGACCTTGCGCCTGCCGACCTTGCGAGCCTGCGCGAATCGCCACGCTTTGCTTCGCGTCTTGAAAATCTGTTGAGCCACCACTTCGGTTTGCAGCCGTTGGCGCAATTGGCATTGCCTGCCGAGCAGGACTTGCCGGTCCTGCTGCTGAGTGACAACGATTTTGCACGTCTGCCGCGCCTGTGTGGCGCGGTCTGGCACGCGGCAACACTGAGCCGGGAAATTCGCGGTCAGGTGGTCAGCGAATACCGCCAATTGCTGGGCGAAGAAACCTTTGCCTTCGCGCTGGCGCATCGGCATCTGGCGGGTGCGGCTGACCTGCTTCGGACCCCGGCCGAGCTGGCTCAGGCCATCGACCGCGACGGCGCGTTCTGCGTGGCCACCTGGCTGGGTGCCCAGCCTGCGGACCTGCGGGCCTGGCTGCAGCTGCGTCTGGAATGTCCTGAACCGGATCAACCCGAGGATCAACGACAGGTCCGGGTGGTTCAGGTCGTGGCCGCTCACCTGCTCAAGCGTGCACAAGGAAACAACCATGAGTGAGTTGCCGACCCGCCCTGGCGCACGCATCGTGCGGGCTGCCGACGCGGCGCGATGGATCGACGGTTACGCGTTTGTGGAGGCCGCGCATGACGAGGCCCGCCGGGTGCGTGAGGACAGCGCGCAATGGCTGGAGCAGGCTCGTGCAGAAGGTTTCGAACACGCTCGCCGACAGGGTGCCGAGGAGGCCGCCGCGCTGTTGGCGCAGACCAGCGCCCAGGTGGATCGCTACCTTGCAGGTCTTGAGACTTCGCTCGCCGAACTGGCGCTGAATATCGCGCGCCAGGTGTTGGGTGAACTGGACGGGCGCGAGCGGCTCGTGCGCTGCACGGCTCAGGCCTTGTCGGCGTTTCGCCAGGATCAGGTGCTGACGCTGTATGTGCCCCGCAATGAAGTCGAACGTCTGCGTCAGCACATTGCGCAAGGCCCGTTGTCGTTGCAGGCGCTGAATGTGGAAGGCGATGACCAGCTTGAAGCCGGTCAGGCACGGCTGGGCAGTCCGGCGGGCTCGGTGGAACTCGGGCTGGATGCGCAACTGGACAACCTGCGACGCGCGCTGTTGCCGCTGGCCGAGGGTGAGCGCCATGAGTGAAGCCCTAGCCGCATTGATCGGTGGCTTGAACCAGCGTCTGCAGCGTGCCCAGCCGCGGCCGATGCACGGCACCTTGCGCAGCATTCGCGGTGTGTTGCTGTGTGCCAGCGTCGCCGGGGTGCGCATCGGCGAGCTGTGCGTGCTGCGTGATCCGGGCAACGGTCGGGAACTGTCGGCTGAAGTGATCGGCTTTGATGAGGACGATGCGATCCTCTCGCCCATCGGCTCAATGGAGGGCTTGTCGACCCGTACCCGGATCATCGCCACCGGACAGGCGATGGGTGTGCAGGTGGGTGATGCCTTGCTCGGTCGGGTGGTCAGCCCGATGGGTGAGTTTCTCGACGGCCCGGCGCTGACCGCCACCCTCGGTCTGCAGCGCTACCCGCTGCACGCCGAGCCACCGGCCCCGTTCAGCCGCCAGCGTATCGTCGAACCCCTGTCGCTGGGTGTACGCGCCATCGACAGTCTGCTGACCGTCGCCTGCGGGCAACGCATGGGCATCTTTGGCGAGCCAGGTGTGGGCAAATCATCGTTGCTGGCCAGTATTGTCCGTAACAGCGACGCCGATGTGATCGTCATCGGCCTGATCGGCGAGCGTGGGCGCGAAGTGCGCGAACTGCTCGAGGGGCAACTGGACGAGGCGGCGCGTGCCCGAACCGTTGCCGTTGTCGCCACCTCGGACCGGCCTGCCGCCGAGCGGGTCAGGGCGGCCTACGTGGCGACCGCTCAGGCTGAATACCATCGCGATCAGGGACGCAATGTGCTGTTGCTGATGGACAGCCTGACCCGCTTCGCCCGTGCCCAGCGCGAGATCGGCCTGGCGGTCGGCGAGCCCCCGACCCGGCGCGGCTATCCGCCCTCGTTTTTCTCGGCGCTGCCACGGCTGCTGGAACGCGCCGGTCCAGGCCCGACCGGCAGCATCACCGCCTTGTACACCGTGCTTACCGAAGGTGACGCGGCGATGGACCCGGTCGCCGAAGAAACCCGCTCGATTCTCGACGGCCACATCGTACTCAGCGCCGAACTGGCACAGCGTGATCACTTTCCAGCCATTGATGTGCTGCACAGCCGCAGCCGTCTGATGGAGCAGGTGGCTTCGGCGGCGCACAGGCAGTTGGCTTCGCGAATGCGTGAACTGATCGCGCGTCGTCAGGCGATAGAACTGCTGATTCAGGTTGGTGAATACGCCGCGGGCAGTGACCCGCTGGCGGATGAAGCCATTGCCCGTCATGCAGCAATAGAAGCATTCCTGCGCCAGCCTGCCGCTGAACACGACACCCTCGCACAGACCCTGGCGCATATGCGCAAGGTACTGGCATGAGCGTACTCAACCACGGAAGTCCCAATGGGCTGCGTCACGGAGAAACCCAATGAAGACGGCTGATCTGCATAACCTGCAAGCCCTGCGCCTGCTGCGTGAGCAGCGTGCCTCTGCTCATCTGGCCACTCAACGCAAGCGTTGCCTTGAAACCGAACATCACCTTGATCAGGCCAGAGAAACCTTGCGCCTGCACCGCGAGAGACGCGCGCAGGAAGCAGAGCAGGCCTACGGTCTGTTCAGCGAGGGCATTTCAGTGAGTGCCTGGCAGGCGGCCCAAGAGCACCTCAAGCAACTGGATGAAGAACGTGAGGCGCTGCAGGCCGAGGTCAACGCCGCTGTGCTGAACGTTGAAACCGAGGAGCAGGCTCGTGAGCGGCTGCGCATCGAGCACAGGCGACGTCAACAACAGAGCCAGGCATGGCAAAGCCTGCTTGAGCAGCGCCTGAGCCTCGAAACGCGTCTGGGTGAGCAGCGCGACGAAGCCGAGCAGTCGGGCTCGTCGAGCGATAACGCCCTGAGCGTCGACGCAGGCAGTGCAACAGGCGCTGGAGGCGAGCGGTGACGGCTTACGAAACCTCCTTCAATGGCGCCGCGCTGTCGGATCTGCCGTCGTTCGACCCCGATGTGCTCAGCCTGCACAACCGCCTGCATCGCCGAGTGGCCGACTGGCATGGCGTGCTGCGCGGTCAGCCGATGCGAGTGCAGTGGGCCTGCGGTAGGGATGTCGATCAACCGTGCGTGTCGGTTGCCCTGATGATCGGCCAGACATTGGTCGAGTTGAGGGTGCCGGAGCCCTTGTTTGAGCGGTCCGGGATGACCTGGCAACCCGGCTCGGCCATTGACCGCCAGAACGAGGCGTTGTTGCTGGAGCAGGCCTGGCTGGGCTGGATCGAACCCCTTGAAGCCATTCTGGGTGAACCCCTGCAGGTGGCTCCCTGGGCCGCGGACCCGACGGCACGTTGCCTCGGTGTCACGCTGGAGGTGCACATCGCAGACTTCCCGGCAGCGCGCGTGGAACTGCGGATGAACAGCGTCGCAGCTGATCACGTCGCCGCTCTGTTGGAGCGCCACGCAATGCCTGATCAGGGTGCGCTGCAAGCGCTCAGGCTGGTGATGAGTGCCGAGGCGGGACATGCGCCGCTGCGCGTGGACGAGCTGCGCAGTCTCGCGCCGGGCGACGTGGTGATGCTCGACACGCTACCTGACGATCAGGTTCGTCTGCGCATCGGTCAGCACCTTCAGGCTCACGCACGACGCTCGGGTCGTTCGCTCGAGTGGTGCGGACCATGGAGCGGTTCCGACCCCGACCCGAGCACGGCAACCCATTTCAACAGGAATGACGCAATGAATGAACCTACCGTAATGCCGGACCTGGATGTCTCACTGGACGCGCTGCCGCTGACGCTGGTCTGCCAATTGGGCAGTGTCGAACTGACGCTTGAGCAACTGCGCGCAATGGCCCCCGGGACGCTGCTGCCGCTAGCCTCGTCGGGTCAGGACGAGGTGGACCTGATGGTGAACGGACGACGCATAGGCCGGGGCGAACTGGTGCGCATTGGTGATGGCCTGGGCGTGCGCCTGCTGGGTTTCAATGCGCCATGAACGGCTATCAGCCGAACCTCATCGAGATCATTCTGGTCGTTGCGACCATTGGCCTGATTCCGCTGGCCGTGGTGACACTGACCGGTTTCATGAAGATATCCGTGGTGCTGTTTCTGATTCGCAACGCCTTGGGCGTGCAGCAGACGCCACCGAATCTGGTGCTGTACGGCATCGCCCTGATTCTCTCGGTCTACGTGACCACGCCCTTGATCGGCGACATGTACCGACAGGTTCAGGGGCGAGATCTGAGCCTGCAGAATGTGCAGCAACTCGAAGAACTCGGCAGCGCACTGCGGCCACCCTTGCAGGCGCATTTATCGAAATACGCCAACGAGAACGAGCGTGGTTTTTTCGTTCAGGCGACCGAAACCATCTGGTCACCCGAAGCGCGCGCCGATTTGCGTGACGACGATCTGGTGGTACTGATCCCCGCGTTCGTCAGTTCCGAGCTGACCCGTGCCTTCGAGATCGGCTTTCTGTTGTACATACCGTTTCTGGTGGTCGACCTGCTGGTCTCCAACGTGCTGATGGCGATGGGCATGTCGATGGTCTCGCCGACGCTCATTTCGATACCCCTGAAGATCTTCCTGTTCGTGGCATTGAGCGGCTGGTCGCGGCTGATGCATGGGTTGATCCTGAGCTACGGAGGCTGACGTCATGGGGCAGGATGTGTTTCTTTCGCTGATGAACCAGGCCTTGATGACGGTGCTGCTGCTTTCGGCGCCTGCGCTGGCGGTTGCCATCGTCGTCGGCCTGAGTGTGGGGCTGCTGCAGGCGCTGACCCAGATCCAGGACCAGACCCTGCCTCAAGTGGTCAAACTCGTCGGGGTGTTGCTGGTGATTGTGTTTGTCGGGCCGTTGCTGGCCGGGCAGGTGGCCGAACTGGGCAATCAGGTGCTCGACAATTTTCCGTTGTGGACTCGCTGACGCACCATGGATGCCGAACTGACCAATGCATTCATCGAGATTGCCTATCCGGTGATCAGCTCTGCATCGCTGGCGGCCTCACGGGCGATGGGCGTGGTGATCATCACACCGGCGTTCAATCGCCTCGGGCTGACCGGGATGATTCGTGGCTGCGTCGCAGTGGCGATATCCGTGCCAATGATTCTGCCGGTATTCACTGCGTTCACGTCGATGCCCGAACACAGCGGGTTCTTTCTGGCCGGGTTGATGGTCAAGGAATTGCTGATCGGGCTGCTCATCGGTCTGTTGTTCGGCATTCCATTCTGGGCTGCGGAAGTGGCCGGTGAACTGATCGATCTGCAGCGTGGCTCGACCATGGAGCAACTGGTGGATCCTCTGGGGCAGGGCGAGGCCAGTGTCATGGCCACGCTGTTCACGGTGATGCTGATTGCACTGTTCTTCATGTCAGGCGGCTTCATCCTGATGGTCGATGGCTATTACCACAGCTACCAGTTATGGCCGGTGACCGAGTTCACTCCGTTGTTCAGCAGCGCCGCACTCATGTCGATTCTGGCGATTCTGGATCAGGTGATGCGCATCGGCGTATTGATGGTGGCGCCGCTACTGGTGGCAATGCTGATCACCGATCTGATGCTGGCGTATCTGTCGCGAATGGCGCCGAGCCTGCATATTTTCGACTTGTCGCTTCCGGTCAAGAACCTGTTTTTTGCGGTGTTGATGGTGGTGTACATCAGCTTCCTGATCCCGGTGATGATTGACCAGTTGGCGCAGTTTCGAGGGACGGTCGAGGTGCTCAAGGCGCTCGCGAGCGAGGCACCGTAATGGCCGATACCAGCGAGGAGAAAAGCCAGCCGGCCACAGACAAAAAGCTGCGTGACGCACGCAAGAAGGGCCAGGTCGCCAAGAGTCAGGATCTGGTGTCCGGCGTGGTTATTCTGCTGTGTACGCTGTGCATTGCCGTGCTGTTGCCCAGGGCCCGCGCTCAGGTCGAGGCGTTGATCGACCTGACAGCGCACATCTACATAGAACCGTTTGCCGACGTCTGGCCAAGGCTGCTCGACCATGCCGAGCAAATCGTGCTGGGCATCACTTTGCCGGTGGTCGCCGTGACCGTCGCGGCGGTCATCCTGACCAATATCGTGACCATGCGCGGCGTGGTGTTTTCGGTCGAACCGGTCAAGCCTGACATCAAGCGCATCCATCCCGGCGAAGGCTTCAAACGGATTTTCGCCATGCGCAACCTGATCGAGTTTCTCAAGGGGCTGGTCAAGGTGTTGCTGCTGGCGCTGGCGTTCTACATCGTCGGACGCCAGGCGCTACAGGCATTGATGGAGTCTTCACGCTGTGGTGCCGGCTGCATCGAATCGACGTTTTACCTGGTGCTCAAACCGCTGGTGTTCACCGTGCTGGCGGCGTTTCTGCTGGTGGGTGCGGTGGACGTCCTGATGCAGCGCTGGCTGTTCGGGCGTGACATGAAGATGAGTCGCAGTGAACAGAAACGCGAACGCAAGGATGTCGACGGCGATCCATTGATCAAGCGCGAGCGTCAGCGCCAGCGGCGCGAGATGCAGGCGCTGGCAACGAAGCTGGGGTTGGGACGGGCGTCGCTGATGATCGGCATCGGCGGTAACTGGGTGGTCGGCGTGCGTTATGTGCGCGGCGAAACGCCCGTGCCGGTGGTGGTCTGCCGAGGTTCGCCTGAAGAGTCCGTCCAGTTGCTGGCGCAGGCTGCACCGCTGGGCATTGCAGTGTGGGCGGATGCCGGGCTTGCCGAACAGATCGCCAAACGCAGCGTGGCCGGTGATCCGGTACCGGAAAACACCTTTCAGGCGGTTGCCGACGCGTTGGTGGCACACCGGTTGATCTGACCCGGTGTGCCTCTTGTCAATGCATGGCAGGGCGATATCGAGTGGCTGGCGTGCCGTTGACGACCTTCAGTCGATTGAGGTCGGCGTTGATGCGCCATGCCCAGAAATGCGTGCCGTCCTGTCGCGATATTTCGAGCGCCTGGGCCAACACCGTGCGGACGTCTTCCAGCGCATGCGCCTGGGGTTGGTCGAGCATCAGTTGCGCCTTGATGCGCATCATCTCGGGGAGGTACCAGCGGTCATTGCGTTTCACGGCATTGACCACCAGTTCGTCGAGCGTCTCCAGCGCCAGCGGTTGCAGCCCTAGCGCTGCTAGGCCCAGCACGTATTCGGTATTGAGCATCGAGTGCAGCGGTGTCTCCACATGGCGACGCAGTTGCTGAAGCGCTTCGCCCAGCCGCGGTGTACCCGTTGTCGCATCGCCTTCACGAATGGTCAGAATGCTTTCATAGCAGCAGGTCAACTGACGCCAGACATGCAGCGGCTGCCGTTCGCTGCTCTGTTTGAGCAATTCGAGAAACTGCCGGGTCTTGTGCAGGGTGCCAGCGATCAGGGTGGCCGGAATGGCGCTGAACGCCAGCGTGTACCAGATCGTGGCGGGGTGCCCCAGCGCAACGGCCTGTCTGATGTTGGTGTCCAGTGCCACCATGGCCTGCCCGATATTGCCCACCATCAACTGCACTTGCGCCCTCAGCGACTGGGCGGCGATACGCTGGTCGAAATGCATGTCCACGGCATAGGAAGATGCTGAAAGAGGTGCGCCCAGGGCTTCATGAGCGGCCTGACTGGCGGTTTTCATGTCGCCCATATAGAACGCGCTGGTGGCCCGCATGCGTTTGCCCAGTAGCTGGCAATCGGCGATCCGGTGATCCTTGCCAAGCGCCAGAAACTGCAGGGCGATCTGTCGGCCCTGGACGTGGCGATTACTGCAGGTATGGTCGTTCCATTGTCCCCACAACGCGCGCAGGCGGTATTCCGTGTCGTTCAGTGCGTCGGCGTCCTCGCCCACCTGTTGCCAGATCTCGCGCATTTTCTGTCCGGCGCCATACGTGAGCATCAGGATGCTGCCCGACACCGTCAGCAGCCGCATGCGCTGGTGCCGGTCCATCTGCGCCATCTCCACATGGCGAGGCAGGCCATGGTTGACCCAGTCCTGGTATTCATGGACCAGCGATAGCCTCATCCACAACGGAGCGCTGCGTAACGTGAGCTCGACGCCAATCTGCCGGTCGCCCTCGGGGGAAAAGGCCCAGGCGAGGGCGGCGCGCACGGTATCGATCTCCACCGCGTAACGCCGAGTCCAGGCGTCATGGGACAACCGGTCCAGGTCCAGCCTGGCCTCGTCGAGCAGGCTCAGGGCCCAGTTGGCATGAGCGCGCGACAGGCGATCCAGGTCATCGAGCTGCACCAGTTTTTCATGGGCGTACAGACGGGTCGTTTCCAGCAGCCGAAAGCGTTTGCCGTGGCTGTGATCGAACCGTCCAAGCAATGATTTGTCCAGCAGGCTTTCCAGCATCGGCAGGGTCATGCGCACATCGGGCAGACCGATATTGACCGTCGCCATGACCCCGTCCAGTGCGAACGAGCCATTGAAAATGGACAGCTGTCGCAACAGCGCCTGCTCGTGTCCGGTGAGCATGCCGTAGGTCCAGTCCAGTGCTGCACTCAAAGAGCGCTGACGGGGCAGGGCGGTGCGGCGTCCGGTCATCTGCAGGCGGAAGCTGCCATCGAGCAGGCCGACCAGTTCATGAATGCCAAACGTCCGGACGCGGGCGGCGGCCAACTCGATTGCCAGCGGGTTGCCGTCCAGCTTGCGACAGATCGCTGCCACACTTTGCGTATCGCGATCATGGAAGACAAAGCCGGGATCCTGCTCCCGGACTCGGGTAATGAACAATTCCACACCGGAAAACGTGAGCGCCTCGGCTGCGGTCAATGGCGGATGTTCGCCAGGCACCTGCAGGGACGCCAGTTCGTGGACACATTCTCCATTTGCCCTTAACGGCTCACGGCTGGTGACCACCACGCAGCATCGCGTGGTGTTGGCCAGCAAGGCTTCGACCGCTGTGGCGGTCTCTTCCAGCACATGTTCGCAGTTGTCGAGTACCAGCAACTGCGGGCGCTCTGCCAGCTCCCCCGGAATATCCAGCAGAAGGTTCTCATCGTCTGCGTTGAGGCCAAGCGCACTGGCGATCATGCCCTTTACCGACTGGGCGCCACTGACGGGCGTCAGGTCGAGAAATGCGCTGCTCAGCGATGATCGGGTAGCGAGGCTGTCAGCCAGAGCCAGCGCGACGGTGGTCTTGCCGACGCCACCGGGGCCGGTGAGGGTCAGTAATCGCTGGGTCAGAAGCTGTTCGGTCAGGCGGCGAATCAGGTCATCACGGCCCAGTACGGGCTGTTTGGCGTCCTGGAACGGTGCCACAGGTTCAGGAGGCGGAGCGACGGCCTGTGGCGCGGTCTGAACCGTCACAGGCGCGCTGAACCGATAGCCGCGACCCGGTACGGTCACGATACAGCTGAAGTCTTCATCGTCTTCCAGTGCTCTGCGCAGGGCGACGATCTGCGCGCGAAGGTTGCACTCTTCAACCACTGCCTTCGGCCAGGCCACGGCCAGCAGTTCAGCTTTCTCCAGCAGCTCGCCGGGACGTGAGGCAAGTGCGACCAGCAACGACATGGCGCGACTGCCCAAGGGCACAGGCTGCGAGTGTTTGAACAGCACCTGTTGGCGTGGAAGCAGCACAAAGGCCCCGAAGCGAATAGCTTCCTCGGGACCGGGTCCTTTATCTGTTACGAAATCGATCTGTGTAGCCGTACCGCTTGCTTCAAAATCCATGGTTAGACCTGTATCAGAAGTAACAGCAGTGCTTGCGCATCGTGGCGGAGCATGACGGTGTCGATCTGTGCACCGGCGCTGGGAGCGGGTTGTTTATTGCCTACCCTGACGTAGTCATGACCGGCCGAGCTTATAGCATTTGAATCAATTACTTATTACACCAAGGGGTATGATTCGGCCAAACAGGGGATGGATACGGACATGCGTGACGGGTTTCCTGTGTAGAGTTTCGTAAGGGCTTGACAGGTCGCCGTTCGAGGACGTCCTACCCTGTGCTTTGCCAATAGCGCAGCAAGAAATGCGCCGACATCAAGGCGATCACCCGGCGGGGTTCCTTTGCAATGCCGTTCAGCGGATAGGGCGGAGCGGAGTATTCACGTTGAGCAACAGGACGTTGCCGTGAGCGGTCTGTGTGGACGGTAAAACAAAACACCCTGCAAAAGCAGCGCTCTTGCAGGGTGTCTAGGGTGACATCGGGTCAGCCCTGCCAGAATCAGATCCGACAGGGCCTTGCTTCAGGCTTGAGGGCCTTACAGCGCCATGTCACTGGCAGGGTTGCTTTCACGCTTCTCTGCAGGCTGGGCAGCAGGCGCAGCAGCGGCCGTTGCCTTGTTTACAGGTGGCGGTGGAGTCAGTTGCAGGGTTTCGGCGGTGTAGGCCCATTCCTGTGCAACGCGATCCGGGTTTTCGTTCAGCTTGGTGCCGTAGCTTGGAACGATCTGGTGCAGTTTTTCCTGCCAGGCCGGAGTCGCTACCTTGTCCTTGAACACTTTCTCAAGCACGCCGAGCATGATCGGAGCAGCCGTCGAAGCACCTGGCGAAGCACCCAGCAGACCGGCAATGGAGCCGTCCTTGGACGCAACGATTTCGGTACCCAGTTTCAGGACGCCGCCTTTCTCTTCGTCACGCTTGATGATCTGAACGCGCTGACCGGCCTGCATCAGGCGCCAGTCTTCTTTCTTGGCGTTCGGGAAGTACTGCTGCAGGGCAGCAAAACGGTCGTCATCGGACATCATGACCTGGCCAGCCAGGTATTCGATCAGTGGGTACTGAGCGATGCCGACGCGGGTCATTGGCCACACGTTATGCGTGGTGGTGCTGGTCAGCAGGTCCAGGTAGGAACCGTTTTTCAGGAACTTCGTAGAGAAGGTCGCGAATGGGCCAAACAGGATCACGCGCTTACCGTCCAGAACACGGGTGTCCAGGTGCGGAACCGACATGGGTGGCGCGCCAGTGGACGCGATACCGTAAGCCTTGCCCATGTGTTGCATGGCCAGGGTAGGGTTCTCGGTTACCAGCCACGAACCGCCGACCGGGAAGCCGCCGTATTCCTTGGCTTCAGGAATACCCGACTCTTGCAGCAGGTGCAGTGCGGCACCGCCGGCACCGATGAACAGGAACTTGGTATCGGTCTCGGTTTCGGTACCGTCTTTCAGGTTCTTGTACTTGACGCGCCAGCTGCCGTCGTCATTGCGGGTGATGTCCTGGACTTCACTCGACAGCTTCAGATCGAAGTTGGATTTGGTCTGCAGGTTGGCGACGAACTGACGGGTGATCTCGCCGAAGTTCACGTCGGTGCCAATCGGGCTCCAGGTCACGGCCAGCTTCTGCGCCGGGTCACGACCTTCCATCATCAATGGAACCCACTTCTTGATCTGCTCGTGGTCCTCGGAGTACTGCATGCCGCTGAACAGCGGGCTCGATTGCAGTGCTGCGTAACGCTTGCGCAGGAACTTGATATTGTCGTCGCCCCACACGAAGCTCATGTGCGGCGTGGAGTTGATGAACGAACGCGGGTTCTTCAGAACGCCGGTCTTGACCTGCCAGGACCAGAATTGACGAGAGATCTGGAACGCTTCGTTGATCTCGATGGCCTTGGAGATGTCGACGTTGCCGTTCTTGTCTTCCGGGGTGTAGTTCAGCTCGGCCAGGGCGGAGTGACCGGTACCGGCGTTGTTCCAGCCGTTGGAGCTTTCTTCGGCCACGCCGTCGAGGCGCTCGACCATTTCCATGGACCAGCTCGGCTCAAGCTCGTTGAGCCAGACTGCCAGGGTGGCGCTCATGATGCCGCCGCCGACCATCAGTACATCTACTTTCTTGGCTTCGGCGGAGTGCGCGGGCATCATCCCGAGCGACATCGCCAGACCCAGAAGGGCCGTGTTCACTTTCTTCAACATGCTGTAATCCATTTGATAAATGCCATCCGCCGACAGCTCCTGGGGGATCCGGATTCTGCGTACACCGCAAGCATGCGACAAACGCCCGCACCTTCAGGGGCTAGAGGTGGACATACAAGGCCAATATAATACTGCTCAAGACCTCACTTTATGTCCTACTGCGCTGGCTTCTTATCGTCGTTGGATTCAGCGTCATGAAGCGACATGTGCCAATTGATGCAACGCAACATCGGGAAACAAATCCCGTCGTATTGCGCAATGCGCATCTGATCAGCCTGTTCACGGAGTCTTGGACGCCGCATGGGGGTCATGGAGACACGCTCTTAGGCGTATTTTTTGCGCTCGTCCGGGACGGCACGCCATGGTGCCATATCGGCAAGACGCGGCATTTTCGCATATTGTGAGGTGTCTACGCGAGGTGTTATCTACACACCGACATCCTTACGCCCGACCAAACGAAACAAGGCGTGTCCAGATTTTATCGTCACGCCCGCCGTTACCTTGAGGCCTTGACCGTGTTTTGGCCGAAATGCGGCATGGTCATTTGCCCTCGTTCCGCTCAAACCCCCCGCCTGCAAGCCCGGCCAGCATCGTGCGTACCCAATGCCGAGCATTGATGAGCATTCCTCATGACTTCAAGTAACGCGCGGCAGCTAATACTCCATTGAGTCGGGTGCTAACGTCATTACTCAGCCAATGCATGTCCCGGCGCTGCTCGTCCTGAATGTCGTGCGCCAAAGACGATGATCCGTAAACATCCCGCAACAGCTGCCTGATCCGGACCTCGAGCAAAACGTTGAACTTTCAGCGTGTCAGTCAGTTAAAGACATATGCCAACCATAATGCCATGACGCTCCTGGCACGTTTCTGCCGGGACTGCATGCGTTGAAGGGACCTGAACCAGCCCTCGCCACACCACCACGCCCAGCACAATAAATAACGCCCGCCACTTCACAGCAGTGACGGCTATGACAAGGTGATTCTGATGAGTGATACCAAGACGCACAAAGGAACTGTCGCCGACGCCGTGCAGCCTTCACGACGCAATTTTCTGAAGTTCGGAGCGTCCGGAATCGCCGCCGCGACCCTGTCGACCTGGATACCTGCCGACGGGATGCTGCAGGCCGCGCCTGCGCCCGCGCCGGTCGTGGTGGAAGATACTGACGCCCCCGGCGTCGGCGAGCACCGCATTCAATTGAAGGTCAATGGCCAGACTCACGCACTGAACGTACCGGCCAATGCCGTCCTCCTTGATGTTCTGCGTGACCGCCTGCAACTGACCGGTACCAAGAAGGGTTGTGACCACGGCCAGTGCGGGGCATGCACGCTGCTGGTCAACGGGGTGGCCATCAACTCCTGCCTGTCGATTGCCATTCAGCACGATGGCGACAGCATCACCACCATCGAAGGGCTCGCCGAGAACGGCACGCTGCATCCGGTGCAGGAAGCTTTCTGGGAACACGATGCCTATCAGTGCGGTTATTGCACCTCGGGCCAGATCATGAGCGCCGTGGCGATTCTCAACGACCCGAATATCCCCTCCGATGACGCCAGCGTCCGCGAAGCCATGAGCGGCAACATCTGCCGCTGCGGGGCCTACAAGAACATTCTGTCGGCGGTGCAGTCGGCGCGCTCGAAGATGCCGAAGGCAGGGGGAACGGTCTGATGAGAACCTTCGATTATGCCAAGGCCACCACACCTGCACAGGCCGTCAGTACGGCTTCAGGCGAGGGTGAGCGTTTCTATCTGGCAGGCGGCACGACGCTGCTGGACCTGGTCAAGCTCGACATCATGCAACCCGGGCAACTGGTGGATATCAATCACCTGGCACTCAAACAGATCGAATCGCTGCCGGACGGCCGTCTGCGCATTGGCGCGTTGGTCAGCAATACGGCGCTGGCCAGTCATCCTCTGGTCCGGGAGCGCTACCCGGTCCTGTCGCAAGCCCTGCTGGCAGGTGCTTCCACGCAACTGCGCAACAAGGCCACCACGGCGGGCAACCTCATGCAGCGCGTGCGTTGCCCGTACTTTCGCGACGGGATCTCGGCCTGCAACAAGCGTGAGCCGGGCTCAGGCTGCGCCGCCATCGGCGGGATGAACCGCAGCGTGCACGCCGTACTGGGCACCAGCGATCACTGCATCGCAACCCATCCTTCGGACATGTGCGTGGGCATGGCGGCAGTGGGCGCGCAGGTCACCGTGCAGGGGCCGAATGGCAGCCGGGACATTCCTTTCGCCGACTTCCATTTGCTGCCGGGCACCACACCTGAACGCGAGCATGCGCTGGCGCCTCATGAACTGGTCACCCACGTGACCCTCGACGCGCCGCTGTCGGGCAGTCGTTCCGGTTATCTGAAGCTGCGTGACCGCACCTCGTATCAGTTCGCCTTGGCCTCCAGCGCGATCATCGTGGTGACGGACGGCAAACGTGTCACCGATGCGCGCATCGCGCTGGGCGGCGTCGGCACCAAACCGTGGCGCGCGGTCGAGGCCGAGCGTGCACTGATCGGTCAGCGTGCCGACATGGACACTTTCGCCAGGGTGGCTGCCCTGGCCATGAAAGGCTCCAAAGCCTACGAACATAACGCCTTCAAGATCCCGCTGGGTGAGCAGGTCATCGTCCGCAATCTTCGTGACCTAACGGCGTAGGAATTTTCCATGAGCGAACAGATTATCGGTATCCCGCAGCGTCGTATCGACGGCGGCAAGAAAGTCAGTGGCGAGGCGCGTTATGCAGCCGACCACCCCATGAAAGACATGCTGTACGCGTACGGCGTCTACAGCACCATCGGCAGTGGCCGGATACTCGCGGTCAACGATCAGGACGCGCGCAAGATGCCCGGCGTGGTCGAGGTCTTCCATCACGGCCATTTCCCCGAGTTGCACCGTACGCCTGAAACGGCGTTCAGTTTTGCGACGCTGTTGTCGGCGAGCAAGGCCGATGAGCATCGCCTGCCGTTCGAGGATGATCGGGTCTATTACCCAGGCCAGTTCGTGGCGCTGGTCGTGGCCGAGAGTTTCGAGCAGGCCAGGGCTGCGGCTCATCGGGTCAAGGTCGACTATCAGGAGAACAAACCGGTCAAGGATTTGCAGGAAGCGCTGCGCAACAATGGCGCCCGCGACGGCGGTGCCGGGCATACACGTGGCAATCCGGACGGGGCGTTCCTCGCCGCGAGCAGAAAGGTCGATCAGACCTATACCACCCCGGTCGAAGTGCATAACCCGATGGAGATGCACGCAAGCACCGCGTGGTGGCAGGACGGCAAGCTCTACGTGTATGAAAGCACCCAGGGTGTCGTGAACCATCGCAATCTGCTGGCAAACGTATTCGACCTGCCGCCGGACCGTGTCGAAGTGCGTGCGCCGTTCATTGGTTCCGGGTTCGGTGGCAAGCTCTGGCCATGGCCGCACTCGGTCGCCGCCTGTGCAGCGTCAAAGGTGACCAAACGCCCGGTCCAGTTGGTATTGCCCCGCGCGCAAATGTTCACCACGGTCGGTCATCGTCCGGAAACGCGGCAGCGACTGCGTCTGGCCAGCGATGCGAACGGCAAGCTGGTCTCGATCCGTCACGAGTCCTTCAACAGCACTTCGACGCTCGACGACTACACCGAAACCTGTGGCGGTGTGACCAAGAGCCTGTACGGCTGCGACAACGTGCTGGTCAGCCACCGCATTGCTGCAGTCAATCGCGGTACGCCGACCTCGATGCGTGCGCCTGGCGCTGCACCGGGCCTGTTTGCGCTGGAGTCGGCTATCGACGAGCTGGCGCTGGCCAACGGCATGGACCCGCTGGCGTTTCGCAAGCTGAATCTGTCGGAGATGGACCAGAGTCAGGGCCTGCCGTGGTCCAGCAATCACTTGCCAGAAGCCATTGATCAGGCGGCCGAGCGTTTCGGCTGGCAGGCGCGCAAGGCCGAGGTTGGCTCGATGCGCGACGGCGATGAGATCGTCGGTTACGGCATGGGTGCCTGCAACTGGGAGGCCTTTCAGGTGCCGACCGATGCACGCGTGATCCTGCGCTCCGACGGCACAGCCCTGGCGCAGTGCGGTTTGCAGGACATCGGCACCGGTACGTACACCATCATCGCCCAGACTGTCAGCCAACTCACCGGCATCCCGATGGATCGCGTTGAAGTGGAGCTGGGCAGCTCATCGTTTCCGGCAGGTCCGGTGTCCGGCGGTTCCTGGGTTACTGCCAGTGTGATGCCGGCGATTGCCGGTGCCACGCGCGAGGCGCTACAGAAACTCCGTCAGTATTCGGTGGGCAAGAATGCGGCCTTTGCAGGTCAGCCGGTTGATTCGATCATGGTCGAAAACGGTCAACTGGTGTCCGGTGAGCAGCGCGTCAGTTTTGTCGACGTCCTGAAAGGTCAGCGTCTGTCTCGTGCCGAAGGCAATTTTCAGAGCGGCATGCAATCTTCCGACAAGTTCTCGTTCCGCTCGTTTGGCGTGCACTTTGTCGAGGTGCGTTGGGATCCGGGCATTTCAAGCCTGCGGGTCTCGCGAGTGGTCAGCGCCATCGACGTCGGCAAAGTGGTCAACCCGCTGGCGGCGCGCAATCAGGTGGAGGGCGCGATAGTGATGGGCATCGGCATGGCCATGTTCGAAGCCGCCGAGTACGACCCGCGCACTGGTTTGCCGGTCAACAACAACTACGCCGAGTACGTGGTTCCCGTGCATGCGGACCAGCCCGAAATCGACGTGATTCTGCTGGATTACCCGGATCACAACATCGGTGAGTTTGGCGCGCGTGGCATCGGCGAAATCGGCGTGACCGGTCTCGCCGCTGCGGTGGCCAATGCCGTGTACCACGCCACGGGCAAACGGGTGCGTAATTTGCCTATCACCAAAGAAAAGCTGATGGCAGGGCTGTAGAGATGAAGCAACTTGACTTGCAGGTCATTCAGCAGGCGCGTGACTGGCTGGCGACAGGCAAATCCGTGTGGCTCTGCACCGTCCTCTCTACCTTCGGTTCCGCCCCGCGCGGACCGGGGGCGATGCTGGTCGCGTTGAGCAGTGGTGAACATCGAGGGTCACTGTCCGGCGGCTGCGTGGAAGAGGACTTTCTGGAGCGTTTGACGGCCGGTCAATTCGAGCCGGTCAACCAGATTGTGCGTTACGGGGAGGGCGGTCTGGCACCGACTCTGGCGCTGCCCTGTGGCGGTGTGCTGGATGTGCTGATCGAATGCATGACGCCCAGCCCTGAAACCGACCGGCATCTGGCCGCAGTAGAACAGGCCCTTGCCGGACGCACGGTGATCGGCCGCGAGGTCGTGCTGGGCGGTGTCCAGCGCAGTACCGGTCCGGCTGCGTTGGGCGAGTCGCGGGTGCAGGTCGAGAGGGAACGCATCAGCATCCGCATGGGCGCGGTCTACCGCGTGCTGTTGGCCGGGCTGTCGCCGGTGGCCGAATTCTGCGCCAGTTTTGCCGTTGCCATGGGCTATGAAGTCATCGTTTGTGACCCTCGTATCGAGGTCACGGCCGGTTTCTCGATGCCGGGTGTCGAAGTGCGCGACGTGCTGCCTGCGGTGTTCATTGCCGAAGGCGGCTGTCATGCGTCAACGGCTGTGCTGGCTCTGACTCATGATCCGAAGCTGGATGATCTGACCATGCTTGAAGCCGTGCGCACCGAGGCGTTTTATATCGGTGCCATGGGTTCGATGCGCACCAGCAGCAAGCGCAAGGAGCGACTGGCACGGATTGGCGGACTGGATGACGAGGCGCTGGCGCGGATTCATGCGCCCATCGGCCTCAATCTGGGCAGCAAGACCCCGGCCGAGATCGCTATCGCGGTGATGGCCGATATCCTGCGGGTAGCCAACGGCGTCAGTCGCCAGCAGCTTTGACGAACGTCTGGCAGGCAAGTGCCAGCGCCGCTTGCGTATCGGCGTCGCGCAGGATGCCGGGATCGTCACACACCAGCACATCGCACAGCTCGGGATGGCTTTTGATGATCGATTTTGCGCCTTGATCGCCTTCAAGGTTCAGCAATAACGGCCAGAACTCGCGCCCGATGATCACCGGATGCCCGCGTTGTCCGTCATGGCCGGGCAGGGCGATACGTCCTGGATTGGCCATGCGGGCGAGGGCTTGCAGGGTGGCGGGTTGTATCCACGGCATGTCGGCCAACAGCACAGCGACCGCGTCGGCGCGGGATGGCATGAGTGCCTCGATACCGCTGGCCAGACTGTGTCCCATGCCCAGATCGGCCTGCGGACTGCGCACTACCTTCACTGGCTGCGGAACGCCCAGCAGGTCCGCATCATCCTCTTCTCTCACAACCACCCAGACCTCGCTGAATGCGCCCACGGCGTTGTCGATGCTTGCGCGCAGCATGGTGCGACCGCAGGGCAGAGTGGCGCGACGCTTGTCGCCATCGAAACGGCGGCTGCGACCTGCGGCAAGGAGCAGGGCGAACACTTGGGGAATTGGGCTGTCTATGCTGGTCAATCCGAAGCCTTTTGAAAAAAGGTGAAGGGAACAGGGCCGGTTCGTCATCCACTCAGACACACGATGACCTACGCGTGAGACACGCACAATGCCTGATTCCGCTGCCTTTTTGCAGTGACAAGATTTACATTTTCGAGGGTTTCACGTGGACAATCATATCCGCCCAGTCGAGATGGAAAAGGCCTACCGCCTGCTCAATCACGGTCCTACCGTGCTGGTGTCATCCGCTCACGATGGCGTTCATAACGTCATGGCCGCGGCCTGGGCCTGTGCGCTGGACTTCTCGCCGCCCAAGGTGACGCTGGTGATCGACAAGATGACCAAAACCCGCAGCCTGGTGGAAAACAGCGGTTACTTTGCCCTGCAGGTGCCCAATCGCGACCAGTTGAACCTGACCTTTGAAGTGGGCACCCAGAGCCTGATCTTCACCCCGGACAAACTGGAGAAGGCGGGCGCCGAACTGTTCCGAATTGAAGGGCACGACACGCCTTTGGTCGCCGGGTGTTCCGCCTGGCTGATCTGCAAGGTCATCCCTGAGCCCCATAACGAGCAGACCTACGACCTGTTCATCGCCGAAGTCGTCGGTGCCTGGGCGGATACCCGCGTGTTCCGTGACGGGCACTGGGAATTCGAAACAGCCGACCCGAAATGGCGCAGCCTGCACTACGTGGCAGGCGGGCATTTCTACACCATTGGCGACGCTGCGGTGGTGGAGACAGAAACGGAGTAACAGTTGCCGCTGCAAATGGGACGCGGAGCGTCCCGGGCTGCATGCCCACGCAGAGCACTCATCGTTATACACAAGTCATCTGGCTATCCAGTGAGACAGCGGCACTG